>JAYKJG010000275.1:0-5099 GCA_035286285.1 Prochlorothrix sp. | reverse complement strand
CTGAAACAGAATAAACGGGTAGGGGTCGTGCCCCTGTGCCGACCCTCTGACCGCCAAATACAGGGGCAACCACGGGGGGATTGCCCCTACCAAAACGAATCGAGATTAGTCGGATTTGGTATTAGGGTTAGGGTAGCGCATTCTTTCCACGTCCTAGGGCACCGGCAGGGCAGCGGGTTGCAGGTAGGGGGCAAAGTCTTCGGCAAAGCGGCCCGCAAAGATGCTGTCGCGGATGCGTTGGGTAAAGCGGACCAGTTCGGTGATGTTGTGGATCGAGAGCAGGGTGTAGGCGAGGATTTCCCGCGATCGCACCAAATGGTTCAAATACGCCCGCGTAAAATTCTGGCAGGTGTAGCAGTGACAGGTGTCGTCCAGCGGCCCAAAATCTTCCCGATACTGGGCGTTTTTGATATTCCAGCGATCGCCCTGGCTCAGAACCGCCCCATGGCGGGCCAACCGGGTCGGAATCACGCAATCAAACAGGTCCACCCCAGCGGCGATCGCCTGGGCCATTTCCCGATACGTCCCCACCCCCATCAAGTAGCGGGGTTTGTGGACCGGGAGCAGGGGGGTGGTCGCTTCGACAATCTGCTGGATCAGGTGGGCCGGTTCCCCCACGCTCACCCCACCGATCGCATAGCCCCGCAAATCCAGATCGACCAGTTCCTGGGCGGCTCTTTGGCGCAAATCCAAAAATGTCCCCCCCTGGACAATGCCAAACAGGGCTTGGTCCGATCGCCCATGGGCCGCAAGACAACGCTTCAGCCAGCGGTAAGTACGATCGGTCGCGGCCTCCACCTCCTCCCGTTTGGCCGGATAGGGCGGACACTCATCAAAGGCCATAATCACATCGGCCCCTAAAGCGTTTTGGATCTCGATCGACTTCTCCGGCGTGAGGTTAATCAAGCGGCCATCACGGGGCGATCGAAACAGCACCCCCTCCTCTTTAATCTGGCGCAGCCCGCTCAAGCTAAAAACCTGAAAACCGCCGGAATCCGTCAACATCGGCCCCGACCACTGCATAAACTGATGCAGTCCCCCCGCCTTGGCCACGATCGACTCCCCCGGCTGCAAATGCAAATGGTAGGTATTCGCCAGCACCATCTGGGCACCCGTTTCCGCCAACTGAGCAGGCGTAACCCCCTTCACCGTCGCCGTCGTCCCCACCGGCATAAAGCGAGGCGTATCTACGGTACCGTGGGGCGTAGTCCACTGACCCGCCCTGGCTTGGGTGTGGGGACACTGGGCTTGGCAGTGAAACTGAAAGGGCGTAAGCGGCAGAGATTGGGAGGTTGAAAGAGAGTCAGGCAAAGGGATTCTCGCAAATGCAGACTGAAGACAAAAGCCGGGGGGAAATGCGGGTGGGATGAGCCTCCGGCCCGTCCACAGGGGTGGGTCCATTGCACTGGGGCAGATGCAAGACGGTAGGGGCAATCCCCCCGTGGGTGCCCCGGTTGTGGGTCTCAAGAGGGTCGGCACCTTGCGATAGGGGCAATCCCCCCGTGGTTGACCCGGTTGTGGGTCTGAAGAGGGTCGGCACGGGGGCGCGACCCCTACCCCCGATCGAGGGTTCCAACGTGAAATGCACCCGGCTTAGTAGCCTCGGTGCTCATCATCATCCAGTTGAGCATCCCAACTGGCCGACAGCACATCCGTCACCATCGCCTCCAGCGCAGCAGCATTCAAATTTCTCACATCCCCGCCTTGAAGAGGATTAGAGCAGGGAATGAGGCGCAGACGGCGATTCTCTTGAATCAAATCAAACGTACACTCTTGTTCTGGGGAGCAGCCCAGTTCCAAGTAGTCAAAGCTGTAAATATTGAGGTAGAGGGCATGGTTGGCGATGAGGGTAGCCTGGTGCGGGTCTGCAAAGACCTCCAGGACATAGCCTTCGCTGTCGCTGAGCACAATGTCATCCTGGGAGTGGATATAGCGCACCTGCCCAAGATCAGACAAAATTCGGCGAATATCCTCTTTGTTGACGAGAATACCCTGATCGACGATGCAGGGAGCAGGGAGAGAAGAGGGAGTTGACGAGGAGTAGTTCATTGCGATTGTCGCAGTTCAAAGTTCAGAGGTCAGACAGGAGGGAACTCTGGGGCTGTGCAAGAATACAGGCCCTGCTCACCGATCGCATCGCCAAGGGTCTGGGAAAAGGCCACAGTGGCAGCAGCGACGGTTAGATGGATCGTGCTATTGAGAGGAAGCAGCCTCGGAGAACGCACCAGGGGTAGAGCTAGTTCTCAAAACCTCTGATTTGTCACTGTGCCGCATGATGCCGCTCCCAATGAGAACAGAATACAGATCACGCCCCAAATCGGGGAGGAGTCACCTGGGTGAGGTGATCTAGATCAATCCTATCCCAGTCTTTCCCCTCTGTTCTAGCTTTTTTTGTCAGAGGACGTAAAGATACCCTGCTGAAAAATTTTGACCTAGACCCGCAGGCCATCAACAGGCTCTGTCGAACAGACAGTTTGCTAGACAGACAGTTTGCTAGAGTGAACTAAACTAAGCGTGAGTTTGGTTGCGGATTGCCTGACCCAGCAGAAGCAACTCTAGGCGCAGGGATTGGGTCCGCCTCAGTTTGGCCAATTCACCGCTGCGGTAGGGGCAATCCCCCCGTGGTTGCCCTGGTTTTTGCCCCCGGTTTTGCCCCCCGGTTTTTGCCCCCGGTTTTGCCCCCAGCTTTTACCCAAAAAGGGTCAGCACAGGGGCGCGACCCCTAGCCCTAGGTTGATGGCTCTCCAGTGAGATGCTTCCCAAGGATCTTCCCTTGCCCCCATATCCCCCATATCCCCCATGTCTAAGCCCGCTCCCTTTCTAAGCCACCTTAACCCCTCCCAGCGGCAGGCGGTCGAGCATTACTGTGGGCCGCTGCTGGTAGTGGCGGGGGCAGGATCCGGCAAAACCCGTGCCTTGACCTATCGCGTCGCCAACTTAATTCGGCAGCATCGGGTGGATCCGGAGCATATCCTGGCGGTGACCTTTACCAACAAAGCGGCCAAGGAGATGAAGGCGCGGATTGAGTTGCTGTTTTCGCAACAGGTCGCCGAGGATGAGTATGGCAAGCCCCTCTCGGTGTTGCCAGCGGCGGAGCAAACGCGCCTACGATCGCGGGTGTACAAAACCTATATCAAAAACCTGTGGGTGGGCACGTTCCATGCCCTCTGTGCCCGAATGCTGCGGTTTGACATTGATAAATACCGGGACGATCGGGGCAATACCTGGACCAAGCAGTTCTCAATTTTTGATGAGTCCGATGTCCAGTCCCTGATCAAAGACATTGTGGTCAATGATCTCAAGCTGGATAAGAAGAAGTTTGAGCCAAAATCCGTGCGCTATGCCATCAGCAACGCCAAAAACCGGGGCTTGGGGCCAGAGGAGTTTGAGCGGGAGCAGCCCAACTACCGGGGGCGGGTGATTGCCGATGTTTACAGCCGCTATATTGCCAAATTGGCGGAAAATAACGCCCTAGACTTTGACGACCTGCTGCTGATCCCCGTGCGCTTGTTCCAGCAAAACGAGAGTATTTTAGGCTACTGGCACCACCGCTTTCGCCATGTTTTGGTGGATGAGTACCAGGATACCAACCGGACCCAGTATGACTTGATTCGGCTGTTGGTGACCAATGGGGAAAGTCCCAAAACCTACCAAAACTGGGAGCAGCGATCGGTCTTTGTGGTGGGCGATGTGGATCAGTCGATTTATTCCTTCCGTTGTGCCGATTTCACGATTTTGCTGGAGTTTCAGGAGGATTTTGGCGATGGCTTGGGGGATGGGGAAACCCAAACCATGGTCAAGCTGGAGGAAAACTACCGATCGACGGAAAACATTCTCCAGATGGCCAACCATCTGATCCAGAAAAATAGCCAGCGCATTGACAAGGTTTTGCGGCCTACACGGGGTCAAGGGGAGCAAATTATCTGTCATCGGGCCGATGATGAGGTTGCCGAGGCCCAGTATGTGGTGGGGATGATTCGCCAGCTAGAGCGGGAAAATCCGGAGCTAGACTGGCGTAATTTTGCCATTCTCTACCGCACCAATGCCCAATCGCGGGCCTTTGAGGATGTGTTGGTGCAGTGGAGTGTGCCCTATACGGTGGTGGGGGGGTTGCGGTTCTACGATCGCCGCGAAGTCAAGGATATCCTCGCCTATTTGCGCCTGTTGGTGAATCCCTGGGATACGGTGAGTTTATTGCGGGTTATCAACGTTCCCCGGCGCGGCATTGGCAAAACCACGATCGATCGCCTGGTCATGGCTTCCCAGGAACTCAATACGCCCCTGTGGGAGGTGATTGGCGATGAGGGCTTGGTGAAGACCTATGGGGGGCGATCGGCCAGGGGATTACTGCAATTTAGCCAGCAAATCAAAACCTGGCAGGATGCGGCGGAGGATGCAACAGCAGCGGCCATGGTGCGGCAGGTGATGGAGGAGTCGGGCTATATTCAGGATTTAGTCAGTCAGGGCACCGATGAGGCAGAGGATCGCCGCAAAAACCTGGAGGAATTGCACAACGCTGCCCTGCAATTCCAGGAAGAGAACGAAGATGCCAGTTTACTGACCTTTCTCGGCAGTGCGTCCCTCGCCTCCGATGCCGACAGTCAGGATGAGCTAGATAACCGGGTTTCCCTGATGACGTTGCACTCCTCCAAGGGGCTGGAATTCCCCGTTGTCTTCCTAGTGGGCCTAGAACAGGGGCTGTTTCCCAATTTCCGCTCCATGGATGATCCCGCTGCCCTCGAAGAAGAACGCCGCCTTTGCTATGTAGGCATCACCCGCGCCCAGGAACAGTTATTTATCAGCCATGCCAGCGCCCGCCGCCTCTGGGGAAACCGGGAATATGCGGTTCCCTCGCTCTTTCTGTCTGAATTACCCCCGGAGCTAATCCAAGGCCGCTTACCCGGAGCAGTGGGCCGCAGCCGATCGGCTTCTTCCTCCCCCCCACTGGCACCCGCAACCCCTGCTCGATCGACCGCTACCCCTACTTCCACTACCTCCCGCGCCCGCTCTTCTGCCCCAGCAAAGGAGACAGCGAAAACAAAAACCAAAACAAACCGCCCTGCTAATACGGCCTATGGCTGGAAAGTGGGGGATAAGCT
>JAYKJG010000274.1:0-15837 GCA_035286285.1 Prochlorothrix sp. | reverse complement strand
CGTTGAGCCTGAAACAGAATAAACGGGTAGGGGTCGTGCCCCTGTGCCGACCCTCGACCAGCCAAATACAGGGGCAACCACGGGGGGATTGCCCCTACCAAAACGAATCGAGATTAGTCGGATTTGGTATCAAGGGGGATGGATCCGTGGTCAGCCTTGGGTTGGGGTCGCGCCCCTCGTCTCTTCAGCGGTTCTGCCAACGTTGAGAGGCTCCCGCTTGGTATGGCCTTACTCATTGGGTGCAGGGGATGTAGACCTCAGAAACTGCTGTACAGTGCCGATATACTGATCTTCACCCACCCAAGCGGCTGTTTCATGGGTTGCCCCCTGGATGAGGAGCATTTCCTTGGGTTGGGGCGCTGCGGCAAAGAGAGCTTGCCCTAACTCCACCGGGACGACTTCATCCGCTGTGCCATGGATAATCAACAAGGGCACTTGGAGTTGAGCGATACGGCTCAGATTGTCAAAGGTTTGGGTCAGGATTAAGTCCAGGGGAAAGATTTTGAGGAAGGGGTACGAGTTGAGGTGCCGATCGAGGCTTTGCTCTAAAGTTGTGAATCCCCCCTCCACAATGACCCCGCCCGCGTCGGGGTAGCGCAGCGCCAGTTCCAGGGCCACGGACGATCCCAAGGAATAGCCATACAAAATAATCTGGTCTGGCTCAAGACCCTGCTGATCCCGCAGAAATTGCCATGCGGCTTCCCCGTTGGCGTAGAGTTGGGACTCCGTGGGGCGAGGGCCGGGGCTTTGGCCATAGCCTTGGTAGTCCAGCATCAAGAGGCCCGATGTTTGGCTCAGGAGGGCGGCAATGCGGTAGCGCAGGGCAGAGTCTTGCCAGTGGTCCGCCATGGTTTTTTGTCGCCCTAGGAAGAGCACGATCGCCTGGGCGGGGGTGTCTGGAGGAGTGGGCTTGGGGGGGAACCACCAGCCCTGGAGGGTGAGGTTGGGGTTGGGGCGATCGGGGTTGTCCTGGGTGCTGTCCTGGGTTGGGGCGGTGCTTTCTGGGGAGGGAACAGTCAAGGTGACGGCCTCAGCGGTCCAGCCCAGATCGGCGGGGGTGAGGTTGGGGACGGGGGTGCTGGGGCGAAAGATCAGGCGGGTTTGGAACAGGCGTAAACCCAAGAAGGTGCCTAGGTAGCCGAAGACGATCGTCCCCCAGAGACTTAAACCTAAAATTTGCCAACGTTTCATGGCGATCGGGCGGGAAAAGCAACATTATAGCGATCGGGGGCTGGCACAAACGAAGGATGGTCTGCGGTTTTTGGACTCTCGAAGAAATACGGTTGGAGCAGAGCCAGATTGTCGTTTATAAAGGAAGAGCGACTCTGCACATTACTTATTCTGGGGGTAAACCCTATGTTTTCGATTCCTGCCTTGCCCTTTGGATCCTCGGTTCGTCTGTCTGTTGGTGCTGCAACCCTTGCCACCGCGATCGTGGCCGGAGTCGCTCAGCCCAGCTTTGCCCAAAATCAGTATGAGCAACAGGTACAGTCCCAGCTTGATATGGCAGCCGCAGCAGTGGGGGTTGCGGGCTATGACATGGTTTATGACCCCTACATCGATCGCACCGGCGCGGGGGTGACTGAAAGCTTAACGCTGCGATTGCTTAAAGGGGTCAGCTATACCATCATCGGCGTTTGCGATTCGGATTGCAGCGATCTGGATATGGAACTCTTTGATGCCAACGGCAACTCGATCGATTCAGACTATGAATTGGATGACTTCCCCGTGGTTGAGGTCACCCCCGCTTGGAGCAGTGACTTTACCCTAGAGGTCAATATGTACGCCTGTAGCAGTGAGCCGTGCTACTACGGCGTTGGGGTTTTTGCCGATTAAGCCTTTGGATCGGGTGCAGTTCACGTTTGCCACGGGACGGACTAAAGTCCGCACTACGAGCCGTTTGGGTCAGGTTAGGGGCTGGGTTGCTCCACAGTGACATGCACCCTTTGGATCGGGGTAAATCCTCTGGGTTTACCCCAGTACGGACTAAAGTCCGCACTACGAGCCGTTTGGGTCAGGTTAGGGGCTGGGTTGGCTTGGGTTCAGGCCAAGGATGGGCGGGGGCTAGGGGCGTTTGTAGAAGGGTTTTTTGACGACGGTACCGGGGCAGTCTTTGCCGCGAATGGTGACGGTAAGGGCGGTGCCAATTTGGGCGAGATCCGTGGGGACATAGGCCAGGGCGATCGCCGCTTGCAACGTAGGGGACCAGGTGCCGCTGGTAACGTGGCCGATCGTCTCCCCTTGGGCAGTGACGGGGTAATCATGGCGGGCAATGTTGCGGCCCTCCATGGCAAGGCCCACTAAGCGCCGGGTTACGCCGTTGGTTTTTTGAGCGTCTAGGACCGATCGGCCCACAAATTCCCCTTTCCGGTCCAAATGCACCAGCCAGCCTAGTCCTGCCTCCAGCGGTGTCGTACTCTCATTAATATCTTGCCCATAAAGACACATAGCTGCTTCTAGCCGCAGGGTATCCCGTGCCCCCAAGCCACAGGGCGCAACCCCCGCCTCGATCCAGTGCTGCCACAGCGCTTGCCCCGCCGCCGCTTCCAGCATCACCTCAAAGCCATCTTCGCCCGTATAGCCCGTGCGGGCTAAAAACGCGGGCTGATCCTGCACCGTCGTCGTGACGTGGCCAAAGCGGGCGACCTGGCCTAGATCGACGGGGACTAAGGCTTGCAAGGTTGCTACGGCCTGTGGTCCCTGAATGGCGATGAGGGTGTGGCTTTGGCTTAAGTCTTCAAGGTTAACCCGATTTGCATCTAAATGCTCAAGTAACCAAGCCTTATCTTTGGCACAGGTGGCAGCATTGACGATTAAAGTAATCACTTCCTGGCCCGGTGTGATGTCCTGGGCGTAGATAATTAAATCATCAATAATGCCCCCCTGCTCATTCAGCAGCACGGTATACTGGGCCGCTCCGGGTTGCAGGTCCGTCACCGCAGAGGGCACTAGGGCATCCAACTGGGCCAACACTCCCTCTCCCCGCAGGATAAATTTACCCATGTGGGAAATGTCAAACATCCCTTGGGCGGTGCGAACCTGTTCATGCTCTTTGAGCAGGCTGCTAAACTGGACAGGCATATCCCAGCCGCCAAATTCGGTCATTTTGGCCCCTTGGGCCAGAATTTGGTCATAGAGGGGAGTACGGAGGAGGGTAGTAGCTTCGCTCACGGTATTGCTGGGGTGATGGGGGACAAGTAGGTTGTAGATAACACTCTAGAATTTTCCGAGTCCACTACACAAGCTCTTGACTTTAGGGCAGGATGTGGCCGGAGTCTACGGTGAGGATTTGGGAGTCTTTGAGCCATTGGCTGTCGAAGGCTCCGAGGTGGGTGGTGGTGATGAGGGTTTGGAAGCGATCGTCGATCGCCTCCAGCAACTGATTTTGTCGCTTCAGGTCCAACTCCGCCAACACATCATCCAGAAGCAAAATCGGCGGCTCCCGAATCACCGTTTCCAGCAGTTCTAACTCCGCTAACTTCAGGGCTAAAACCACTGTGCGCTGTTGCCCCTGGGAGCCGTAGTGACGGGCGGGGGTCTCGTTGATGAGCAGTTCGATTTCATCGCGATGGGGACCGACTAGGGACGTGCCTTGGTACTGTTCCGCACGGGAGCGATCGCGGATTTGCGCCAAAAAAAGCACCTGGAGGTAGTGGGGGTCATCGCCGCGATCGGGGGGGGCTGCGAGGGGGGGAGCCTCCCCCACATTGGGCAGATAGCGCACGGTCAGGCTTTCCTGCTGGCCACTGATGCGGTGGTGCCAGGTTTGGGCCAGGGGAATCAGGCGCTGGAGGGCGCGGCGGCGGCGGCGGATGACTTGGCTGCCGAGGCTGGCTAACTGGGCATCCCAGACCCCAAGCTGAGTACTGGGGCCAGAGCGGGGGACCGAGGGGTCTTCGTCCTCCTCTGGCCAGATGCTACCGCTGGGGTCGATCGGCTCTAGCCCCTCGATCGATCGCCCCTCCCCCCCTCGATCGGCCTCCTCCTTCCCCAAGCCCCGCAGCAGAGCATTGCGCTGTCGCAGCACCCGACCGTACTGTTGCAGGAGATGGGCCGCCACTGGCTCCAACTGCACCAGCAGCCGATCGAGCCACTCCCGCCGCTGGGCTGGGCCTCCCCGCACAAGGTCCAAATCCAAGGAAGAAAACTGCACTGTATTCAAAGTGCCGAGCAAATCCAACTGACGGCGCAGGGTTTCTAGATTGAGTAAGGCCGTGCGGCGACCCGAAGCCCGTAGGGTTAGCCCCAGCTTATAAACCCCCAAATCCCGTTGTAAAAAGGCTGTAATCTCGCTTTGCTCCTGGGTATCCTGCACCAAATCCCGATCGCGGCTGACCCGGTGCGATCGCAGCGTCGAGAGCAGTTCCACCGCCTCCAACAGATTCGACTTCCCCTGGGCATTCTCCCCCAGTAAAATCGTTTTGGGGGCGGCAAAGGTCACCAACTGATCGCTATAGTTGCGGAAACTCCGCAGATGTAGGTGCTGTAGAAACATGGAACAGGGGCCAAACTGCGGCGAAAATTGTCAATAAAGGCAGTATCTTAGTCCTGACAGCATTAATCCTGACAGCATTAATCCTGACAGAGGGCACTCCCCAAGCGTGCTTCACATTGCGCCTGTTCCGCCGCTGTCAGCCCAGTAATACCCACGTCTTGCCGCCGAACCCGGCCATTATGCCCCAAAAGGAAGCGGGGTAGGGTTTCTAGGGCGATGATCTCCCAGGTTTCGACGTTGTAGGTGGTGGTGGTGAGGTGGTCTTGGCTGTAGTCGAGGTCGAGGAGGGTGAGGGTTTTGGGGCTGGGGCTGCTGTGGTCGAGGAGGGGGCGGGGGCCGGAGCCAATGAGGCCGGTGTGGAGCAGGTCCAACTGGCCCCGCTGACCGGGATAGTAGGCATGGTGGTGGCCGCTGATGTAGGTGTGGACTTGGTGGCGTTCTAGTAAGGCGCGGAGGCTCTCGCTGTTAGCCATGACTTCTCCGGGACGATTGCGCCCTTCGGCGACGGCATAGAGCGGTAAATGGCCAATTAAAAAGCGAAACTTGGCCTTTTGGGCAGCAGGAGACTGGAGGGCTTGTTCAACCCAGGCGAGTTGGGCGGCGGGGATGGTGTCTGTGGAGCCGTCCCAAACCAGGAAGAAGGCTTCGGCGGCGGGTCCGGCGCTAAAGGTGTAGTAAAAGGGGAATTCATGGCGATCGAGGAAGTTAACCCCCGGATCATGGGCAGGATTGCGCCAATAGGCGGCGGCTTGGGTGCGATCGCGCTGAAAGGTATAGCCCCCAGCCCCATTGGCAGCACCAGAGCCGTCATGGTTGCCCAGGGTAAAGCCGAAGGGAATCCCGGCATCCCGCAGCGGTTTGGCCACAAAGCGATCGAAAGCGGCCCACATCGCTGCAATTTCCCCATCGGACAGGCTCAGGCTTTGCCCAGCAACCATATCGCCGCTGCACAGCACAAGATCGGGGTGCCAGTAGGGCAGGAGGTTGACGGTATCGGTGACGGAGGGGTCATAGTCCGTGGAGCCGTAGGCGCGGTTGAGGTCGCTGATGATGGCGAGGCGGAGGTTACCTTTGGGAGGATTATGGGGGGGCGGGGCCAGTTGGGCGAGGGCGGCGGTGGTGGCAGGAGGAAGGGGGGCTGGGGTTGGAGAAGGGGGCGCGATCGGGGCGGGACTAGGGACGATCGGGGCAGCGGTGGGTTGGGGGGACGCGGCGGATTCAAGGAGGAGAACGGGGGAGTTTTGGGCCGTGGGGGCGAGGCTACAGGCGGTGAGGAGGGCCAGGAGGGCGAGGGCGAGGGGCGATCGGGGGAGGTTGAAACGGAGCGGATGGGCCATGGGCTGAGTGGGTGGGGTTGGGGGTTGGAGCGATCGCGGGCCAGTCGGGGGGGGGTCAGTTGCAGGGAAGATTCGGTCAAACCGGTCGGGACTTATTAAAAGCCATCTCACCCTCAGGATCAAGCCAAGCCGGGATCAAGCCAAGATCAAGCTAGATCTCCGGTGCTGAGCAGCAGACGTATTTTGGTTTGGGGCATCCTGCCCCCATGCTGGATAACCGTGCCATCTAGATTGCAAACAGATCACGGCTAGGGTTTTGATCTCCGATCTTAAAAACCGCTGTAAGGTTAGAAAGTTAAGGTTAAACCGTTCAAGCCTTGAGTCAGTTATGCAGACCCCGCTTGTCCTCTCCGAACTCAGCTTTATTAGTACCCAGCCCCTTGCTGCTTTGCCCGTTCACCATACCCGTCTGCGCCTTCTGAGAACCCGCGATCGAGATCCCCTCGATGATCTGCGCCAACGCGCTGCCCGTGCTAAGTTTGACTTGAAGCAGTGGATTGGCTTTGATCTGGCCACTGCGGCGATCGTCTACTCCCCCTCTCTTCCCCTCCCCACAATTCTCAACGCTCTCAACCGGGATGCCCCAGCGGAAGCACCGGCTGTGGAGGCTCTTGCCACAGAAGCGCGAGATTTAGCCCAAGATTTAGGCACTGTACTGCTGTTTCAGTACTGTAATTACCAGTTCTGCCAGATTTTTAAGACCCTCAAGGCACTGAAGACCCCTAATTTAGTGGTGGAGGCAAAACAGCGCATTTACTCCAATGAACCGCCGAAGTACCTGCCTGGGGTAGAAGCGCCGTTGTATATGACCTATGATTTCAACCGCGATCGATCGGGACGTTTAATTTTAGTGGTTGACTTTCGCCGAGAGTATCGATCGCGCCAAACCTTGGCGGAGTGGAATCCGGAAGACATTAAGCTAGGGCAGAAACTGCGGCAGATTCATAAAGGAGATGGGTGTGAGTGGATGGGTTGGGCACCCGTCACGATCGCACAGCCGTTACCCGAACTCGGGAATAAAAGTATTTTAGAGTTTAACCAGGCCCATCAAGGATATTTTCGCCACAATCCACCCAATCCTAACCAAAGAGCCGCCCAGATTCGCTATTCCAGCGCTTCTAAGTCCTCCAAGATTTACTATCAGTTACCGCATCTCTTGCAGCCCATCTACGATCGCCGTGATCTCAGTACCCAGGACATTAAACGGTTAATTTGCCCCATCTCGGAAAAAGTAGCGAAAGCAACTGCCATGATAGCGCTTGTTAACCACTATGGTTTTTTAGGGGCGAATCATCTGAAATTTGAGCCTAACCTACGCCAGCCTCCCCAGCTATGGGGGTTCCGCCAGGGCGATCGCCAGCGCAACCTAGACTTTGGTCCCAATGCCCAAAATCCCCAATACCGTGCTTTGTATGACGAAGCTTGGAAAGGCTGGGGAGCCAAGCAGCTTCTACACAAACCGGAGCGTATTTTGATGCAGGTTGTGTACCCCCAGCCTTGGGAAACCGAGATGAAGAGCTATATGCTTGAATTACGGTCTTATTTTGCGAAATTTGGCATTAAATTAGAGCGAGTTGGGGAATCCCTTGCCTATAACCCTAAAGATGCCCTAGAGATTCAGCGAGTCAATCAACAAATTAGCGAAGCCTGCCAGTTTGTGTTTGCCTTTGTCCCCGACAGCCGTGATCCCCTCTACGATCCCACGATCGATCCCTACTTCACCCTCAAGCGTACCTTCCTGCCTCGTCAAATCCCCTCCCAAATGGTTACAGCCAAAACCCTGCGCACAGGACGCAAAGAGTCTTTCTTTCAGAATATTATCTTGGGAATTTTAGTGAAACTGGGTTATTTACCCTGGCGACTGGGATCTATGCCCGGAAACACGGAGGCTTTTGTAGGCTTAGATCTGGGCACCAAAAACGGGCGAACCGTTGGTGCTTCTGCCTTTGTTGTGGATGCCCAAGGTCAGACGATCGGCTGGTCTACGGTTTCATTGCAGAAGGGCGAAACCTTCAGCGCAGACAGTTTGCGGCAAATCCTACGGGGACTCTTTCAGGAATTTGAGCAAACCAAGGGTAAACCCCTCGAATATCTCGTCATTCACCGGGATGGCACCTTTAAGACCTTAGAACTGGAAACCCTAGGGGAATTAGAAGCAGAATTACGCTCCCATGGGTTAAAGAGTCTGGATTTGGTCGAAGTTGTCAAAAGCCACAAAGTGCGCGGTGCCCAATGGGGGCAAGATAAACAGGGCAATCCAGCCTGGATCAACCCCGATCGAGGCTGGGGCTGGGAACATTGCCCACGGGAAGCGATCGTGCTCACCACAGGGCGAGGTCAAACCAAAATCAACCCCAACGCATCCCCTAAGCCTTTATTAGTACGGCACCGCCGAGGTTACACTGACTTACTCACCTTGGCTGAACAGGTTTACTGGCTGAGTGAAATGCATGTGGGTAGCACCCAAACCGTCCGACTGCCCATCACCACTTATTACGCGGACAAAATCGCCGAAGTGACCCTAACCGGCCTTCTCCCCCCAGAAGTTCAGCGGGAATCCCGTCTCTACTTTGTTTAGTCTCGTCTGGGGATTTCCCATAACCGCCGCAGGTCAGGGATCTGACCTGCCCGATCCACCCCTAGGGTTATCTAGACTGGCCACGTGCTCCGATCGGTGCAACCTCCTGCTCCTGGGATGCCCCCATCAGGGCAAGCTGCCCCAAAGCGCCAACGCCTTTGCCCTTGCGGTGAATCGCGGTCATAATTACCGCAAAATCTGCGGCGATTATTCAGCAGTTGACCGATCGGCAAGAACACACCGGACTCGACATACTGGACTCGACCAAGGGCACTCGACCAAGGGCACTAGAACATGTGGATTTACGAAAACCCAGACTGGCCTAACTTTCAGTGGCAACAGCCCCAACTCCTGCAACCCCTCACCCACCTGCATCACCGCCAAGGCTACCTCCTCGGACTCATGGCCGGATTGGGCCTTAACTTCTCCCAAGAAGCCAACCTCACCACCCTCACCGAAGAAACCGTTAAATCCTGGGCCATTGAAGGGCACCCCCTCGACCCCACCGCCGTCAAATCCTCCCTTGCCCGTCGCCTCGGCCTCCCCAGCCCAGACCCCCCCCGCCCCGATCGCTCGATCGAAGCCATCACCGCCTTGATCCTAGACACAACCCAACAGACCGATCGCCCCCTCACCCCCCAACGCCTCTGGAGTTGGCACGCCGCCCTCTTTCCCACAGGCTACAGCGGCCTCAGACCCATTCAGGTTGGCCAGTGGCGCACCGATGACCACGGACCCATGCAAGTCGTCTCCGGTCCCCTCGGTCGTGAAACCCTGCACTACCAAGCCCCCGAAGCCAGCCATCTGCCCGCCGCCATGACTCAATTTCTCCATTGGTTCAACCACCCCCCCCTCGATCTAGACCCCATCCTCCAGGCCGGAATTGCCCACCTTTGGTTCATTACCCTACACCCCTTCGAGGACGGCAATGGTCGCATTGCCCGCGCCATCACTGAATTAGCCTTGGCGCGTGGGGATGGTTCTTCCCTCCGGTTCTATAGCCTTTCTGCCCAAATTGAAGCCGATCGCAAGCAGTATTATCTGGTTTTGGAGCGACAACAGCGCAGCAGCCTAGAGATTACCCCCTGGTTGCGGTGGTTTCTCGACTGCCTCGATCGGGCCTTCGATCGGGCCGAAACCGTCGCGACCCGTATTCGCCATAAAGCCGCCCTCTGGCAAAAGCTTGCAGCCTATCCCCTCAACGATCGGCAACGTAAAATCATCAACCGGCTCCTAGAAGACTTCCAGGGAAAGCTGACCAGTTCAAAATACGCCAAACTGGCCAAATGCTCCACCGATACCGCCCTCAGAGATATTCAAGCCCTCATGCACTACGGCGCACTGATCCAAAACCCCGCCCAAGGCCGCAGTACCAGTTACCGACTCCCCACACCTGGAGAACTGGAAGGGCAAGACTTGCAGGGCAGAGCTTGAAGGGCATATCTCCTCCGTTCAGTATCCCCTCCCGCTACCCCATAGGCAGAGATTGGCCTGTTCCCTTAAGATGGGGAATGCCAGAGACCCAAGGCTATGGATTAACCCGCTCCGTACCCTGCCTGAGCCAGCCTCAGGTCAGCCCTGGACCGTCCGGCTCACCACCAGCCACCGCCTTAACCTCCCGCACCCATCCCCCATGCCCAGCCACACCCCACCGCCGTTGCCCCAGTCCGCCGTCTGCCCCCTCGAAGACTCCTTCCAGGGGATGCATCTCTCCCCCCAAACCCTCAAACTGATCGCCGACTTTTTTAAGGTGCTGTCCGAAGGCAGTCGGCTCCAGATTATCTGTGCGCTCAAAGCAGGGCCAAGGAACGTGACTGAAATTATTGAGGCGACCGGGTTGGGCCAAGCCAACGTTTCCAAACACCTCAAAGTTTTGGCCCAGGCCAACATTGTCTCGCGGGAGCAGCAGGGGGTCAGCGTTTACTACCAAATTTGCAACCCCTTTATCTTTGAACTCTGCGATTTGGTCTGTAACTCCCTCGTGGTCCAATTTCAGCAGCAAACCGCCCATTTAGAAGAACTAGCTGCCTTTCGCAATCCCTAGGGCGTTCCCCCCAGTTTGCAGTTGTGGCGGTTGTGGCCGGTTTGCCCCTGGCTTGATCCCGTTGGTGGGCCGTAGGGACTGTAAAACACTGTAAAACAGAGTCACCCCCCCGCGACGTTTCCAACCCTGGAACGCGCCCCAACCCATCCTCCCCGGAACCCCACAACGCCATGAGCGAATTTTTTAAAGGATTTGAGCAACTGCTGGAACTGGCCAAGGTCTTGGAAGAAAAGGCTAAGGCTGGGGAAATTCAGTCCGATATTCGTATTTCCTCCCGCCCGCTCAGCAGCATTCCCCGCCAGGGCAATATTCCCCGATCGGTGCCGATCGTGACCCCCCCCCGCCCCGACTTCCAGGTTCAGCCCCCCAGCCCCCCGCCCGACCCCACCGCTCCCCTTGAAGCCCCCGCTGCCCCGGAAACCGCTCCGGAAGCCGCCCCCGACTTTCTGCCCCAGGTGGGAGGGCTGGGCGAAATTCTGCGGGAACTGAAGGAACTGGTGGGAATCCCCCTCAAGCGTCCGGATTTGCTGCAAAAATTAGGCTTAGAACCGCCCAAGGGGGTGTTGATGGTGGGGCCACCGGGGACGGGGAAGACTTTAACGGCCCGCGCCCTAGCGGAGGATTTGGGGGTGAGTTATGTGGCGATCGTCGGCCCGGAAATTATGGGCAAGTACTACGGCGAAGCCGAGGCCCGCTTGCGGGATTTGTTTGAAAAGGCAGCTAAGGCGGCTCCCTGTTTGATTTTTATTGATGAGATCGATAGTTTGGCCCCCGATCGTGCCCAGGTGGAAGGGGAAGTGGAAAAGCGGGTGGTGGCGCAGTTACTGAGCTTGATGGATGGCTTTAGCCAAAAGTCGGGGGTGATGGTCCTTGCGGCAACGAACCGGCCTAATCATTTGGATCCAGCCCTGCGGCGGGGGGGCCGCTTCGATCGGGAGGTGCAATTCACCGTCCCCGATCGGGAGCAGCGCCTAGAAATTCTGGCCATTCTCACTGCAACGATGCCCCTGATCGGGGTCGATCTGGCCTGGTTAGCGGATCAGTCCCTGGGTTTTGTGGGGGCCGACCTCAAAGCCCTCTGCCAAAAAGCCGCCTACACCGCCCTGCGGCGACAAGTCCCCAGTTTTGAAGCCGCTGCCCCCCCTCGCCTAGAAGTCACAGCGGCAGACTTTGCCGATGCCCTCAAGTCGGTGAAACCCTCGGTGCTGCGATCGGTGGAGGTGGAAAGTCCCCAGGTGCCCTGGAGTGCGATCGGCGGGCTGGAAGAAACCAAGCGAATTTTGCAGGAATCCGTGGAAGGGGCGCTGCTTTACGGCGATTTATACCAACGCACCGGGGCGAAGGCTCCCCGTGGCATTTTGCTCTGGGGACCACCGGGCACGGGCAAAACCCTACTGGCCAAGGCTGTGGCTTCCCAGGGGCGGGCTAACTTTATTGCGGTCAATGGTCCTGAACTGATGAGCCGCTGGATCGGTGCCTCTGAGCAAGCCGTGCGGGATCTCTTTGCCAAGGCTCGACAGGCTACTCCCTGTGTGGTCTTTTTGGATGAAATCGACACCCTTGCGCCCATTCGGGGCAGCACTGCCGATGGGGTGGGCGATCGCTTGGTGGGGCAGTTGCTGACGGAGTTGGACGGCCTCCAGGATGCGGGCAGTTTATTGGTGATTGCGGCGACCAACCGCCGGGATGCCTTGGATCCGGCTTTGTTGCGATCGGGCCGTTTGGATTTGCAGTTAAAGATTGACCTGCCCGATCGGGCCAGCCGCCTCGATATCCTCACGGTTCACAATGGCGATCGGCCCTTGGAGAATGTCAGTCTGTCCCACTGGGCTGAGGTGACGGAGGGCTGGAATGGGGCGGATTTGGCTTTGCTGAGCAATCAAGCGGCGCTGGAGTCAATCCGCCGCCACCGCCGATCGGGATCCATCAACCCCGATACTATCCGCATTGTCCACACCGACTTTGAAACAGCCCACGCAGCGCTATTAGTGCAGCGATCGGCCAGCTAAGCCACCCCTAACCCCAGATCGGGGCCAACTTCACCGTAAAACCGGGCAGTTCCGGGGCACAGTTCACCTGGGTTAGGTTGTCCAACCCAGCGACGGACTGACCCGGACGGTAGCAGTAAACCATCCGGTTGGGGGGGTCGATCAACAGCCCCAGGCGCACACCGTTGGCAAGGTACTCTTCCAGCTTCTCTTGAAGGATGCTCAGCCGATCGCTCGCCGAGCGTAGCTCAACCACAAAATCGGGACAAATGGGGGCAAAGGAAGCCTGTTGCTGCGGTGAGAGGCAGTTCCAGCGCTCTAGCTGAATCCAGGCCACATCGGGGGAGCGGGTTGCACCGTTGGGGAGGGTAAAGCCAGCACTGGAGTCAAAGCCCAATCCAGTACCGTCTGCATCGGCCCAGTTGGCCAGTTGTTGAATGAGCCGAAAATTGCAATGGCCCGTGTCAGCAAAGGCAGGGGACATAATAATCACCTCTCCGGTGGCGGAGCGCTCAATGCGGAGATCACGGTTCGTTTGGCAAAAGTCATAGAACTGTGCATCTGTCAGGGTGAGGTGAGATAGAAGTGCAGAGAGATCGATAGACAGCGAGTGAGGGTCTGTTTGGATCAGGAGGTTCGGCATAGCCTGCTGTCCCGGTGAAGAATGGGTGCTTTTATTCGAGGTCGTGTCATCAATTAATTCTTTGGCGGAGGTTTGGCGGTTTTTTGGGGGGTATCATGCCTACCGCTTGCGTGAGATGACCCATGGGGAGTTTCCTTGGCAAAAGGCCCGCAAGGGGTTGTCGCCAAAGGCGCGATCGACGGAGCCGATCGCCTTGGCCGATCTCAAGGCTTTGGGCTTACAGAAGCTAGAACTGATGGAGCGGGAAAATCCATTGTATGAGTTATACCAAATCCGACTAATCTCGATTCGTTTTGGTAGGGGCAATCCCCCCGTGGTTGCCCCTGTATTTGGCGGTCAGAGGTTGGCGGTCAGAGGGTCGGCACAGGGGCACGACCCCTACCCGTTTATTCTGTTTCAGGCTCAACGGATTTGGTATTAGCTATGGCTGAGGTTTTGACTGCGGCTTTGGCGGAGGGAGCGACGGAGCGTGTGGGTAAAGGAGCGGTCTATGACTGGCTCAACTCTCTTCTCAATTGAGAAGTCTGACGGCTTTGAGCGCTCTTTCAAGAAGCTAGCAAAGGTTCATGGCTAGCATTTTGTGGTGCTTGTTGCCGCAGTCTTGGAGAGCTTGATCGAGAACCCCTATCCCAAAAAAAACCGCACAGCATTGGACCTCTGCAAAATAGAGCCAATACCATGCGCTGGAGGTGGGGCGCGGTCGGTTTGGGCAACCTACACCCCACGTCAGAAATTTGAAAAAACCTTAGTACAGATCTTCTTCCTTGTGGGTTTCGATCACACAGTCAGAGGAAGGATAAGCCACACAGGTCAGCACGTAGCCAGCTTCAATCTGATCATCGTCCAGGAAGGACTGATCACTTTGATCGACGGTTCCAGACACCAGCTTACCGGCACAGGTGGAGCAAGCACCGGCACGGCAGGAGTAGGGCAGGTCTAAGCCCTGATCTTCAGCTTCGTCCAGAATATACTTATCGTCGGGTACCTGGAGTTCCTTTTCGCCATCGGCGGTCTTCAGGGTAACCTTATAAGTCGCCATGAGTTGTGTTCCTCTTAATAAATCACAGTTAAAGTGGCCACATCCCTGAGTCTACGGGGCTTAGGGACTGGCGTAGTGCCCACCCCCCTCGGTCCGCAGCAGGGTTATTAGCTCATCAAACGGTAAGCTGACCCCATGGACAGTCCTGACCGTCCTCAGATCATCCAAGTGCAATACTACGCAAAAAACTGCTGTGGAAAACCGTCAATTAGCAAAGACGTTATGGAATCCGGATTAAATTAATTTTTCTAATCACTTCAGGGACCACTGTTCCTTGGCGCTCATTCCCGATGAAGATAAAGACAGCTTGAGTCTTAAGGGTGATTTCCTAGGATCTAGCGCTGTTGTTCTGGCTTAAATCCCTTAAAAATCGCCAAACTACCAACATTAATAATGATTATATTTTGCAATAATCAATGGGATCATCGCTTTTGGCCGATCGATCGCCCCCCCAACGATCGCCCGATCGCCGTGGGGATCCTCGGCACCGGTTACGCCGCAAAGGCACGGGCTGCTGCTGTGGTAGACAACCCCCGCTGTCACCTGGTGGGCATTGGGGGACGGACTCCGGACCATACCGCCGCCTTTAGTGCTGCCTTTGGGGCAACGGCCTTTAGCCCCGAAGCCTTGTTAGACCGGCCCGACTTGGATTTGGTGGTGATCGCTACGGTCAACGCCCACCATGGCCCCCTAGTCCGAGCCGCCCTCGATCGGGGTCTCCATGTCGTTGTGGACTATCCCCTCAGCCTTGAGGCTCCGGAAGCCGCCGAGTTAATCGCCCTGGCCCAAGCCCAGCGCCGCCTCCTCCATGTTGAACACATTGAACTTCTGGGGGGCTGGCACCAAAGTTTAAGGCAATATTTCGCCCAAATTGGTACGCCCCACTGGGTTCGTCATGCCACGGTGAAGGTCGATCGGCCCGCCCCCGATCGTTGGACCTATCGCCGCAGTCAGTTTGGGTTTCCCTTAATTGGGGCGGTTTCCCGCATCCACCGCCTGACGGATGTGCTGGGGCCGGTGGCCTCGGTCAGTTGCCAAGCCCAATTTTGGCCCGTTGTGGATGCCGCGATCGGCCCCTCCTTGGATTCTAAGCTGGATCCTACGCTGGATCCCAAGCCAGATCCCCACCGCGATCGCTTCAGAACCTGCCTCTGTACTGCCCAGCTTTTTTTCCAAAACGGAACCTTAGCCACGGTGACCTATGGCAAGGGGGAAGCGCTGTGGCGAGATGAGCGTTATTTGGAGGTTCAGGGCGATCGGGGGGCGCTGCGCTACGATGGCGATCGGGCGGTGTTGGTGACGGCGGCGGGGGAAACCGCGATCGAGGTGGGGGGTCGGCGGGGGTTGTTTGCCCAGGATACCGAGGCAGTGGTGGCCTATTTGTTGGAGGGGCAACCGCTCTATGTCTCGGCCTTTGCCAGTCTCTACGCTCTCCAGATTGCCGCCGCTGCCCAACAAGCCGCCGCCACGGGCCAAGTCCAACTCATCCCCAACCCCTCCCCACAGTAACCCCCCTTTGGGACGGACTAAAGTCCGTACTACGAGCCTTTCGCGTTTGCCACGGGACGGACTAAAGTCTGTACTATGGGGTCCATTTCACTTTGGCAGATTCACCCAGTCGGTAGGGGCAATCCCCCCGTGGTTGCCCCGGTTTTTGGCCGCTAAGAGGGTCGGCACGGGGGCGCGACCCCTACCCTAGGCCGAGGGTTCCAA
>JAYKJG010000273.1:0-9449 GCA_035286285.1 Prochlorothrix sp. | reverse complement strand
GTAAAAAACCACGTCACCAGTATTTTGCACCGCTTGAATTTGCGCGATCGGACCCAGGCCGCTATTTTTGCCCATGCTACCCTGGAATCTCTGAACGGGTAGGGGCAAAGCAGGGGCGGCTATAGTGTTGTTGGTGTTGCTTAAGGCTGTTGGGCACCTCGAACCATCCAACTCTCTGCCTAGGTCGCCACGCTAGGGTTAGGGTTAGAGTTAGGGTTATACCAAATCCGTTGAGCCTGAAACAGAATAAACGGGTAGGGGTCGTGCCCCCGTGGCTCCCCGCTTCGGCCCAAAACCGGGGCAACCACGGGGGGATTGCCCCTACCAAAACGAATCGAGATTAGTCGGATTTAGGATAACCTGGCACAAAAGGCTCGTAGTGTGGACTTTAGTCCGCACCTTAGCAAACGTGAAATGCACCCAACCAGCGTTCTGTGCCCCCGCTAGAACTTCCCTCCAGCCGCTCAATACTTAGCCAGCGCTTCGAGCAGCAACTCATAAAAACCGACAGAATCAATACTCAGGGCAACCGTCGCATTGGGGTCATGGTTCATTAAACCTTGGAAATCCACCACACTGCGCCCTAGATTGAGGTCGCTGGCGGTTTCGATCGCCACATAACCGGGCCGCGTTTCAAACAAATCCGGCTGAAGCAAATAGGCAATCACACAGGGATCATGGAGCGGTGGCCCCACCAGCCCCAGGGTTTCCTGATCGCTACTGCCGTACTGGCCAATCATTTGCGCGACCACCCCACTGACCGCACTGCCCAAATTGCGAATCCGCTCAATGCGGGGCGGCGTGGCAATCACCTGATGGGTCACATCCAAGCCAATCATCACCAGGGAAATCCCACTGCTCATCACCACCTGCGCCCCATGGGGATCGGCGTAGAAATTAAACTCTGCGGAAGGCGTAACATTGCCCGCCCGCATCGCACCGCCCATAATCACGACTTCTTTAATATTTTGGCTAATATCCGGCGCTTGGACCAGAGCCACTGCCAAGTTAGTCAGGGGGCCAAGGGTGGCGATCGTGACCGGCTCCGGGGTTTGGCGGAGTAGCTCAATCAGGGCCGTAACCCCATGGCTGGGCTGGAGAGGCGTTTGGGGCGGGGGGAGCATCACATCGCCAAGGCCGTTATCGCCATGGACATGACTGGCCCAAATGGGCGATCGCAGCAACGGGCGCGGACAACCGGCATAAACCGGCACATCCGTCCGCTGGGCTAAGTCCACCAGAGCACGAGCATTCTTTTGGGTCTGCTCCACGGGCAGATTACCGGCAACGGTCGTAATCGCCCGGATTTGGAGAGAGTCCATCGCCATTGCCATCAACAGGGCAACAGCATCATCAATTCCCGGATCGCAGTCAATGAGGATGGGAGTAGCGTGGCTCATGGGGGCAGGTGGGGAGAATAAGGGGGCAAAAGCAAGAAAAGGAGGGGTGCATTTCACCTTTGCTAATGTGCGGACTAAAGTCCACACTACGAGCCGTTTGTGCGGACTAAAGTCCACACTACGAGCCTTTTGTGCGGACTAAAGTCCACACTACGAGCCGTTTGAGACAGGTTAGGGGCTGGGTTGCTCCAAAGTGAAATGCACCCAGTAGATAGGCATCAGTTTACACCCATTCCTGTGAGCGAGAGGCTCACCGCACAGGCCAGAAGCACACCCTAGCAAGGGGGGGAATTTCCGCCCTGCTGGACTAGGACAGCAGTTCGCCCTGGAGCCAGTAGGTCGTGATTTCGCCCCGTCCTTTGAGCAGAACCAAGCCCCGCTCCTGGAATTGAAATTGAGCCTGGAGCAGATCATGGGAGGCGACGGAGACTTGAATTTTTCCGGCTTCCCCTTGGGATTCCAAGCGGGAGGCCACGTTCACCGTATCCCCCCAGAGATCATAACTAAATTTCTTGGTGCCAATCACGCCCGCCACCACGGGGCCGCTGTGGATGCCGATCCGTAGTTGCAGGGATCCCCCCGTTGGCGTTTTGAATTGGCCGATCGACGACTGCATATCCAAGGCAAGGCGGGCGATCGCCGCTGCATGATCCTGCCGTGGGGACGGCACCCCCCCCACCACCATATAGGCATCGCCAATGGTTTTGATTTTCTCCAGGTTAAACTGCTCCACCAACCAATCGAAATGGGAGAAAATTTGGTTGAGGAGTTGAACCAAGGCCGTGGGGGAAATCTGGGCCGCTAAGGTGGTAAATCCCACCAAATCCGCAAATAAAACCGTGACTTGATCAAAATATCCCGCGATGGTTTGTTCGCCATTTTTGAGGCGCTCGGCGATCGCCATCGGAAAAATATTTAAGATCAGCGTCTCCGATCGCATTTGTTGGCGGGCCAACTCAATTTCGATCTTTTTGCGCTCTTGAATTTCCGCTTCCAGCCGTTTTTTCTGGTCTTGGAGCAGTTGGCGCTGGCGGGCAATGGTTAACTGGTTTTCAATGCGGGCAACCACTTCCTCAATTTGGAATGGCTTGGTCACATAGTCGCTCCCCCCCACCTGAAACGCTTGCACCTTGTCCAAGGCATTGTCCGACGCACTCAGGAAAACCACCGGAATCTCGCGCAGGTGGGCACTGGCCTTCAGGTGCCGACAAACCTCATAGCCATTCATCCCCGGCATATTAATATCCAGCAGCACCAAGTCAGGCTTCAGAGCCTGGAGCGCACTCAGCGCCATGGGGCCACTAATGGCCTTGCGCACGGCGTAGCCCTGGGTGGTCAGCATAGACGACAGCAGCCGCAAATTCTCTGGCGTATCGTCCACAATCAAAATATCAGGGGGCCGATCGGGGGCTGCGGCGGGGGGATGAACCTGCTGGTTTGTAGGGAAGTTGTCAGACATGAACCAATTCCATGACCCGATCGAAACGGAAATTGTGGACTAAATCACTGAGATAGTGTTGCAGCTCGACCCGATCGCTTGGAATCGCCGCCAATAGGGTCAGAAGAAGGTCATCACTGCCTTGGGCCGCTGCCTTGTGTACTTGCTCAATCCACCCTGGATCCATTTCCTTAACTTGCGCCGCCAAGAGGGCCAAATCCGGAGGCTGATTCAGCGCGGCTCCGGAAGGAAAGCCTAGGGAAGGCAGAGAAAAAGCTAGGGCAGAGGAAGACCCATCAAAGGCAGCGCCGGAGTAGGCTTCCGCCTGAAGATTCGCCAAGGCTGGGGGGCTGAGGGATTGATATTGATATTGTACGGGGAAATATTGGGCGATGGTTTGCAGTAAATCCCGTTCTTGAAAGGGTTTTCGGATTAAATCGTTACAACCCGCTTCCAGAATACGCTGTCTTTGCTCCCGAAAGGCACTGGCGGTCAGGGCAATGATAATCGGCAGACGATCGGCGCTAGGCCAGTTGACGATCGGGCCAGCCAGGGAAGCAGCAGCGGCCTGATCCAGGGCAGCATGGGCCAGGGCAGGATCAGGCATTACGGCAGCAGCCCGATCGGCCTGCCCCTGTTGCAACTGCTCCCGCTGCAACTGCTCCTGTTGCACCAGAGCACGAATCCGATGGGTTGCCTCATAGCCATCCATCACCGGCATTCGCATATCCATAAAAATCATTTCCGGTCGCCACTGCTGCCAGCGATCGACCCCCGCCGCCCCATTGGCCACCACATCAATCTTGAAGCCCACCTCCTCCAAGAGTTGCTGAAGCAGGGCGGCATTGGTGGCATTGTCCTCCACAATCAAAATGCGAGGGGCGGGGCTATTGGGCACAAGACCGACAATGGGTAAGTGCATTGTCGGCAACCCCGGCCTAGGCACCACGTTCGGCTGCGCCTGGACGGGAATGGAAAAGAAAAAGGCTGATCCTTTCCCGACTTGGCTCGTAACCTGAAGATCTCCCCCCATCAGTTGCACAAATTGGCGGCTAATGGGCAACCCTAAGCCCGTTCCCTCCCCCGATCGCAGACCGGAACGGGTTTGGCCAAAGGGCTGAAACAACAGGTCTAGCTCTTCTGGCGCAATGCCTTCCCCCGTATCTTCCACCCGAAAGGTCAGGGTATAGGGCTGGCGGTTGCTCCACCCAACTGTAGAGTTTGCAGCCACAGTCGTGAGAGCGGGGTTACTAGGGGCGGGATTGCTGGTCGGGGGGTTACTAGGGGCGGGATTGCTGGGGGCTAGAGTGCTAGGGGCGGGATTACCAAGAGCGGGATTGCTCGCGGGGTTACTAGGGGCGGGATTGCTGGGGGCTAGAGTGTCGAGGGCAGGATTGCCGAGGGCGGGATTACCTGAGGCCAAAGCAGTTTGGAGATCGGTTTGGGAGTCAGTGGGGGAATCTGGGCGGGCCTCTAGGCGTGGAGTGGCCTCCACCTTCAGCGTCACCTGGCCTTGGTCCGTAAACTTCAGAGCATTGCCGATCAGGTTAATCAGCACTTGGCGCAGCTTGCCCGGATCGGTGCGGACCTGGCGGGGCAGGGTTGGGCTGTACTGAAACTGAAGGTGAAGATTCTTGGATTTAGCCCGTAGCTCCAGCATATCTTCAAGATTGTCCAGCAAACCCATTAAATCGAAATCAGACTGATTCAGGGTATGCCGTCCTGCTTCAATCTTCGACATTTCCAGAATGTCATTGATCAGTTCCAGCAGATGCTCCCCACTGCGATGAATAATGGCGACATGGTTGCGGCTTTGTTCCCGCAGTTGGCGATCGCGCTGTAAAAGCTGCGTAAACCCAAGAATTGCATTGAGGGGCGTGCGTAACTCATGGCTCATACTGGCCAAAAACTCACTTTTGGCAACATTCGCTCGATCGGCAGCTTCCTTCGCCTGTTTTAGCTCGATCGACTGGCGCTGAGTCTTGGCCAGCAGTTCCCCCTGTTGAATCGCAACCCCCAATTGATTCCCCACCTGCAACGTCAGGGTCACATCCTGGTGGGTCCAGTCGCGGGGACCTTGGTTTTGGTAGACCGCCAGCAGCCCCCAGAGGGACCGACCGCAGAAAATGGGGACAATAACATAGGCCCGTGCCTGGAATCGTTCCAAAAACTTGAGATAACAGTCCGTAAAGCCCGCTGTGTAAATATCTTGAATGCAGCGGTAACTGCGGCGGTTGCGGTACAGCCCCCCCTGCTTTTCCTTGAGATAGGTATCCTCCAGCACTTCCTCATCCAAGGCCAAATCCGTCGATTGGAGGTTACGAATGCCGCAATTGGAGTCATCAACGCTGACTTGGACCAGTTGGGGGTCTATGGCTTCCTTAATCAGCAGTTGCCAACCGGGGGCCACCGATTCCGCCACCAGAATCCCGCTCCAGTCCGATCGAAATTGGTACACCAGCACCCGATCGCAGGTCAAGACCTGGCGCAATTCCAAGGTTGTGGTGCGAAAGATTTCCTCTAGCTCCAGAGTTTGGCGCATTTTCTGCACAATACGAGCCTTAGCCCGTTCCTGCTTTGCCAATTGCAGCAGGGCCATTTCCGTTTGCTTGCGCTCCGTGATGTCACTCAGGGTACAAACAAAGCGATCGTTACTACAGTTTCCCCCTAAACAGTCCGTATCCAGATTTTGGGGATCTACACTGACCAAAAGCCAGTGCTGGCGGGTCTCTCCGGGCACCCCCAGAACTACGCCTTTCACGGCTTGGCGCGATCGAATGGCCTGTTGCACCGGCAAATCCCCCAAAGCATAGACCTCACCGTTTTCGTCGGTCAAACCCCAGCCTTGGCCAAAAATGGGTGCGCTGTCCTTGGCGATCGTGGCGCTAGGGGAAGGCTTCGCCTGCGGGAAGGACTTGGCCTGCGGGGAGGGCACCAAGTCGGTAAGGTCGGCAGCGGAGGACAGCGGCACCGAGGACAGCGGCACAGGAGTCAGGGCTGCTAAGTCCCGCTGCAATAACTCCGTTGCAGCCCGGTTATAAGTCAAAATCTCGCCCTGAGCATTGATCAGTAAAACTCCCACTGGCATTTCCCGAATCAAACTCCGAAACTGTTGTTCACTGGCTTGCAAGGCTCGTTCCTGAAGTTCCTGCCGTTGACGTTGTTTTTCAAGGGCAAGGTAAGTCGCAGTGAAACGAGCAGCCACGATCGTGCTGAGGCTAATCACACCCATCACAAGCCAGCCCAAACCATCCCCTTGGCCCCAAGTTGAGGTCAGCCCGTCTAGGTTGCCCAGGATAGCAGCCTCGATCGCCGGGGAGGGGAGCAAATTGGGTCTTAGCAGTTGCAGCAAGCTCAACATCGGGAATCCCATGGATAACACAGTAAACCAATCAAATATCAGCCAAATACCCCACCCATTCGGAGATGCACGCTCAGGGGTTAGTCTGCACAGGGACTGCTGCCTAGGGGTTACGGTTCGACTGCAAACCTTCGTCTAGCGATCGAGGCCGAACAGACCGCAATCCGGATCGGGCCAAGGTCAGGCACAAAGTAAGATCAGGCACAAAATAAGGTCAGGCATCAAAGTTTAAAGGGGGCCAAGCTAAGGCTGGATCCTGGTTGACTAACAAAACATTCTGCCGGGGGCGCGAAAACCACGCCCCTACCAAACCTTTGGGAGCGTAGGGGTCAGGTCTCCTGACCCGCTACCAAACCTTTGGGAGCGTAGGGGTCAGGTCTCCTGACCCGCCCTCTGCGCCTAGGTTTGACCCACTTTTGTCAGTCAGGCAGGGATGGATCTCAGCCGCACTCAGTGAGGTGCATTTCACTTTTGCCCATGAGCGGACTAAAGTCCGCACTACGAGCCTTTGAGCCAGGTTAGGGGCTGGGTTGCTCCAAAGTGAAATGCACCCACTCAGTGGGCCATGGGGGGGGTTTGGGCGGGGGCATCCCCCTAGGTCCATCAAGCCGGAACGGGTGGGGGGGGTAGATGGCCTGGATCCTTGGGACGGCTGTCTCCTGTTTTCAGTTTAATACTTGGGGGCAGTTCACTGACTGATGGGTCTTGGGATCCTGTCTTGCTCAACCCTAGGATTCCCCGGATCACCCTCGCCTTAGCTCAGACTGAGGGGATCGACATCAATGGTGAGGGCAACCCCAGAACCACAGCGCTGGTGCAGCAGGGCAAGGGGGAGCCAAGGCGGTGAGCCTGTCCCGATCGCCCAGGGCTGGCTCAAGCTAGATCGGGGGGACGCGATCGGCGCAAGGGCTGGGGAGCCAAGGGAACGGGACACCTTCAGCAATAGCTGCCAGCGGTAGCGACGGGCCACCCGCAAAATCGGGGCCGGGGCCGGTCCCAGCAATTGGATTCCCTCCGGCAAAGCATCCCCCAGGAATTGGCCCAAATCTTCCGCAACGGCCTGGACCCGATCGGCCTCCAACCCACTGAGGCGCAGCAAAATAAAGCGGCTATAGGGCGGATAGGCCAAGGGCGATCGCTGCTCCAGTTCCCGCCCCAAAAACTCCCCATAGGCCAAGGCTTGTACCGCTTGGATCACCTCATGCTCTGGCTTGTAGGTTTGGATCAGCACCCGCCCCGGTTCGCTGCCCCGCCCCGATCGCCCCGCCACCTGCACCAAGGTTTGGCAAGCCCGCTCCCCTGCCCGAAAATCCGGCAAATGGAACAGCCCATCGGCGGCCAGCACCCCCACCAAGGTGACCTGGGGCAGATCAATCCCCTTGGTTAACATTTGTGTCCCCACCAAAACCTCCGCCTCTCCCTGGGCAAAACGGGTTAAGAGCGCCCGGTGTGCCCCCTTGGTGCGGGTGGTGTCGCTATCAAAGCGAATCCAGCGTAAATCGGGCCAGAGTCGGCTCAGTTCCTGGGTCACGCGCTGGGTGCCACTGCCGAAAAACTTTAAGTAGGGGGAGCCGCAGTGGGGGCAGGTGTCGGGCTGGGGGGCTTGGTGGTTGCAGTAGTGGCAGCGCAGGAGAGAGGGAGCGTTTTCCTGGGGCTGATGGTGGGAGAGAGAGACATCACAGTGGGGACAATTGAGGGCTTCGCCGCAACTACGACAGGAAACAAAGGTACTGTGGCCCCGACGGGGCACAAAGAGCAGCCCCTGTTCGCCCCGCGCTTGAAGTTGTCCGAGGGCCAGTTGTAAGCGCCGACTGAAGATCGATCGATTGCCGTTGTGAAATTCTTGGCGCATATCAATGACCTGAATCTCCGGCATGGGCCGATCGTAGATGCGCCGAGGCAGTGGCACATACTGGGCCTGGGGCCAGGGATCCACCTCCCCCCGGACACTACACCAGGTTTCTAGGGCGGGGGTGGCCGATCCCAAAATCAGGGGACAGGGGGCCAAGCGCGATCGCCACTGGGCCACGGTGCGGGCATGGTAACAGGGCTGGGGCTGGTCCTGCTTAAAGCTGCTATCGTGCTCTTCATCGAGAATAATTAAGCCTAGGCTCGGTAAAGGGGCAAAAACCGCCGATCGGGTGCCAATCACGACCTGGGGCGTGCCCTGGAGCATCTGCCGCCAGGTATCATAGCGCTCCCCCTGGGAGAGGGCGCTGTGGTAAACGCAAACTTGGGAGCCAAAGCGCTGGCGAAAGCGATCGGTTAACTGGGGCGTGAGGCCAATCTCTGGCACTAGGACTAAGGCCGATCGGCCCTGGGCTAGAACCGGAGCAATTGCCTGCAAATAGACCTCGGTTTTGCCCGATCCAGTGACTCCATGGAGCAAAATCGTTGCTGAACCCTGGCAGCGCTGAATCTGGTCCAGGGCTTGGGCTTGGTCCGGGGAGAGTTCCTTGGGCCGATCGCGCCCTAGGGGAACGCCCGTTTCCGATCGCAGGCTTTCTCGCTCCTGCACCACCACAAAGCCCTTTTTGGCCAAAGCCGTCACGATCGTCGAGCTAGCTCGACACTGTTGCAATAACTCACTGAGCCAGCGATCGCCGCCGCTACGGATCAGGGTCTGTAAAATTTGCTGCTGGCGATCGGTGAGGTGATCCGTGGGATCCGGCTCGCGCACCAGGGTCACGGCCTTTTGTAACTTGGGGCGTGCCGCCGTTGGTGGCTCTAGATAGCTCACCACCCAGCCCCGCTTCAGCAGGTCGTTCAGGCCCGATCGGGCTTGGGGCAGTTGCTGGAGAAGATAGCGCCACGCATAATCGCCGCTTTTGCTCTGGCGCAGCAGGTTGAGCAGTTGTTGGGCAGGCGATCGCAGGAATTCCTCGGCTCCGGGCGGAATGGCTTCGGTTTGCAAGCGAATCCGCCGCTGCGATCGGCCCAGTAACCCCGGTGGTAACGCCGTTCTAACCACCGTCATCAGGGGTGTACAGTAGTAATCCGCCACCTGGTGCAGCAAATGCCAATAATCCGCCGGAAAAAAGCCGGAAGTCACGACTTCTAGGACGGGTTTAATCTGGGCCGGATTGACATCGGGGGGCAGTTGGCTGAGGAGGTTGAGGGCGATCGCCCCCAACTGTTGCCCCCCAAAGGGCACCGTCAAAATATCCCCCACGGCCACGGCCATCCCCGCCGGGATCCCATAGGTAAACACCCCCTGCACCTGGGGACAGTCCACCAACACCTCCACCCA
>JAYKJG010000272.1:0-3627 GCA_035286285.1 Prochlorothrix sp. | reverse complement strand
TCTCAGATTCGGATTCATCTTCCTGTAATAATTCTTCAGCAGTTGTAGACTCAGCCACAAAACTTTGCGCCAAGTTCTCCAAAATTCCAAGCTTTGTATTTAAATGTTCATACAGCTCATCATAGGTAACACAGTAGACCTGTCGAGAATCAACAATTACTTTCTCACGTCGCCATTGCAGACGTTTTTGCTCCTTAGGATTCAGGTTGGCACTCCGCCCAATAATCAAAATCCCTTGATAAGTAGCATTTTCACCAAAACGACTCCTAAATTCAGCCGTTGACTCCATATCCGCCAATTTCCAAAACCAGTCAATAATTTGACTGTAGCCATGCTCAAAGCGATCGGACCAATCTAAACTTGCTTTTGCTCCTTTTTGTTTAAATAAACTGCTACTTTTTGCATCTTCCATCTCCACAAAACAATAGTGCTGACTTTGTGAGTCTCCAATTGCAACATCTGCCTTAAAGTCGCCAAATATGTCATACTCATAAGCCAATAGATTGGGATACAGTAAAGGGTCATACTGACCAATTAAAGCCGTAAGTTGATCGCGTTCTTTAAAGAAAGGCAGTATCTCATCTCGCTCCGACAATTCCCTAGAACTGTTGAGAAGAGCATCAAATTCACCCAGTTCCTGGCGACATCTACGGAAATTTTGCTGTAATGTCTCAAAACTCTTCATAACTGGGCAAGAGAAGTGATTAGGTTCCGTAACTGATCATAGGATGTGAGATCCAAAACCTCATACCCTTCTGCTGCCTCGCGGATAATAATCCGGAGATGAGATGGACCTTGAACTCGCATCATAAAAAGCTGATCTCTGTTAGAGATCGGGTTTAATCGCTTGACACTTGGAGCAGTAAGAAGGTGTTGTGGCTCAAGTTCAAGCAACTTTAGAGAGCGCTGTACTGCTTGGCGATCGTGAGGCGAAAGCATCCCGATCGCAATCTTAGCTTGGGTACTGAAGGTAAGCATATTATCAACCTTGCGCTAGATGAGAGGAGAATCCAATTAAAAGGGAAAAATCTGACAGGGTGTATCTCACTTTTTGCGGATAGACAGCCGATCAAGCTCTCCCAGCTCCCCTAGACTAAGTATAAGACTAAATTTAGGTAGGGGCAAACCCCCCGTGGTTGCCCCGATTTTGTGGCCCCCGCCGTTGTTCCCAAAGGGATAGGCTGTTGATAAATGGTCCCGTGGTGGCCAAACAGGGTGGGCACGGGGGCAACACATCGGGTTATTGAGAAATGGTCCCGTGGTGGCAAAACAGGGCGGGCACGGGGGCAACACATTGGGTTATTGAGAAATGGTCCCGTGGTGGCAAAACAGGGCGGGCACGGGGGCACCGCCCCTACGGGTTGATCATGCGCCAGAAGTCGTAGCGTTAGACCAACTGGCGAACATCCGTGACCGCACCCGTCACCGCCGCCGCCGCCACCATCGCCGGACTCATCAACAACGTGCGGCCCGAAGACGAGCCTTGGCGACCCTTGAAGTTGCGATTTGAGGAAGAGGCGCTAATTTGGTTGCCCTGGAGCTTATCTGGGTTCATGGCCAGACACATCGAACAACCCGCCTCGCGCCACTCAAAACCTGCGGCCTGGAAGACCTCATGCAGCCCCTCCGCCTCAGCCGCCTTTTTGACCCGCTCCGAACCGGGCACCACAAACGCCTTAATACCCGCCGCAACCTTGCGACCCTGGGCAATTTTCGCGGCCTCCCGCAGATCGCTTAAACGGCCATTGGTGCAACTGCCGATAAAGCAGACATCCACCTTCATGCCCTGGATCGGGGTCTTGGGGGCCAGGTCCATATAGCGGTAGGCTTCCTCCGCCACAAAACGATCGTCCTCCGGCAGGGTCTCCAGTTCCGGCACCACCTCCGTCACCCCAATGCCCTGACCGGGCGTAATGCCCCAGGTCACCGTCGGCTCGATCGTCGCTGCCTCAAAGACCACCACATCGTCATATTCGGCATCCCCGTCACTGGCAATGCTCTGCCACCAGGCCACGGCCCGATCCCAGGCTTCCCCCTGGGGGGCAAAATCGCGGCCCTTAATATAGTCAAAGGTGGTTTGGTCGGGGTTGACATAGCCACAGCGGGCACCGCCCTCGATCGCCATGTTGCAAACGGTCATCCGCTCTTCCATGGACATGGCCGCAAAGGTGCTCCCGGCAAACTCGTAGGCATAGCCGACCCCGCCCTTGACACCGAGCTTGCGAATGATATGGAGAATCACATCTTTGGCATAGACCCCCGTGGGCAGGGTGCCGTTAACTTCCACCTTGCGCACTTTGAGCTTAGCCAGGGCAAGGGTTTGGGAGGCGAGGACATCGCGGACTTGGCTGGTGCCAATGCCAAAGGCGATCGCCCCAAAGGCTCCATGGGTTGAAGTATGGCTGTCCCCACAGGCGATCGTCATGCCCGGTTGGGTCAAGCCCTGCTCCGGTGCAATGACGTGGACAATGCCCTGATCGCCGGAGCCAATATTGCAGAAGCGAATGCCGTGGGTTTTGCAGCTTTCTTCCAGGGCTTGCATCATTTCTTCAGCAAGGCCATCGGCAAAGGGGCGGGCTTGGTTTTCCGTGGGGACAATATGATCCACCGTGGCCACGGTGCGATCGGGGAAGGCCACCGACAAGCCCCGCTCCCGCAACATGGCAAAGGCTTGGGGGCTGGTGACTTCATGGATGAGGTGGAGGCCGATGAAGAGTTGCGTTTGGCCAGAGGGAAGGGTGCTAACAGTGTGCAAGTCCCAGACTTTATCGAATAAGGTGCCTTTGCTCATGGTTTGAGGATAGGGGTTTGAGAATATGTTTTGCGGATTCCGATCGCGCGTGTCCTGCGCTGTAGCGTATCTCTCCATCTTACCGTGGGGTTGCGGTTGTCAGTCCCTCGCCGCCATCCCTGGGTTGCGTTTCGTCTGCCCCCATCCCCATCTTGCATTCCATGGGCGATCGCCCGCCTCCATCCCCCCAGGGGCACCCCTACCCCATCCCCACCCCCCCCCAATTCATCCCCCCTCTCCTCCCCAACCGGGTCGCTGAGAATTCTGAATTCATCATTAAGAGATGTAAAGTTAAGTTCCCTTAACGATCGCCGACGTATAAATACCTAGCCATTTTCAAGCTGAGTTTGGCTCTCAACCCATGCATCCAGTCCGTAGAAGCACGCAATTAAGAAGGTTACAGCCTTTTACCCCTGGGCTTCACCACAGATCCAGGGTCCGTTAAAGTCAAAGAAAAGTTTTTGACAAGACTTCTACAATGTAAACTTTTATGTCCCGATCCTCATCTTCCGGGGGAACCTCCCCTATACTAATGAACACACCGGAACACCCGGTGACGGACTTTTGCACCGTGCTTCTCAGAAGCCATTCGGCTAACTCAACGGTTACCAATGCATGTCTTGCATACCTCGGTAACCGGAAAGACCAAACTTCCCGAAGGTTTGGGATAAGCTTTTGACGACTACAACTAATCCGAAGTTCACCGTATAGGAGGAAGGGGCAATGGCACTAACCAACAGCCAAGGCTTAGAAAAAACTTATTCTTTGATGATTGCCCAAAGCTTTCTGACCTGGGTTTTCACCCTGGCCGTCTGCTCCCTGGTCATTGGGTTCCC
>JAYKJG010000271.1:0-10447 GCA_035286285.1 Prochlorothrix sp. | reverse complement strand
GCAATGACGGCCCCCGGTATGGCATAGCCCATCGCCGCCAACCGCACGCCCCCCTTGACCCCCGGCCCCGGACTGAGCCTCTGCCCATAGGCCATCACCAAGGCCAAGGCCACCCCCAGCAGGGCGGTCACGCTGGCCAACATTAAGCTGTGGCGGGTCAAGGCCCAGTAGGTTGCATCAAAGCTCTGATCCAGGTTGGCGAGGGTCATTTGCACTAGCAGGCCACCGGGCAGGAGCAGGCCCAGCAAGACGGGTAAAAAACAGGCCAGTCCGGCGGCGATCGCCCGTGCCCCGTGCAGGGGATAGCCCGCGACCTGATCGGCGGCTTTGCTTTGGTAATAGCGGGCCTGTCGCCGGAACCAGCGCTCTAGGCCCAACAACAGCAGAATAAAGACCAGCAGCACCGCCGAGAGTTGGGCGGCTCCCTGGCGCTCCCCAATGCCAAACCAGGTGCGGTAAATGCCGGTGGTGAAGGTATCGACCCCAAAAAACTTAACGGTGCCGTAGTCATTGAGGGTTTCCATCAGGGCCAGGGCCAAACCGGCCATAATGCTGGGGCGGGCGAGGGGGAGGGCGACGATCCAAAAGCTGCGCCAGGGGCCACAACCAAGGTTGCGGCTGGCTTCGAGGGTGCGGCGGCTTTGCTCTAGGAAGGCAACACGGGCGAGGAGGTACACATAGGGATAGAGGGTGAGGCTAAACATGGCGATCGCGCCCCCCAACGATCGCACCGGGGGAAACCAGTAATCATTGAGGCTCTGCCAGCCAAACCACTGGCGCAGGGCCATCTGCACCGGCCCGTAGTATTCCAAAAAGTCTGTATAGACGTAGGCCAGAATATAGGCGGGGGCCGCAAGGGGCAGCAGTAAGGCCCACTCAAAGATCCCGCGACCGGGAAACTGACAGAGGGTCACCAGCCACGCGGTGCCCACCCCCAGGATCAACACGCCCAGGCTGACCCCTGCCGCTAGCCCCAGGGAGTTGAGGATGTAGCGGGGCAGGACGGTGGTGGCCAGATGGCTCCAAATCTCGCCTTGGTTGGTGAAAACGCTGCTGATGACGACGAGGATCGGCAGGGCAATGAGGCAGGCGATGAGGCCGATGGCGATCGCCCAGGGGTTCCAGAACCCCAAACGGGAGGGCCGATCGGAGGCGGGGCGGGACTGCTGGGGGTCTCGATCGGGGGAGAGCAGGGGAGCGGTGAGTTGGGGGAACCAGGCAGGTAAGGGCAAGGCGAGGGGGCAGATAAAGGACAGTGTGACTGGGGTTATTTTAAGATCCCCGGTACAAGGCAGGGGCATCGATCCTCCCCTAGGAGGACTATTCCAGGGTCTCAAGTCCCCACGATCGTCACAGCTTGGGGGTGAGGCGCACCGGTATATTTTGTTTTCCCTGGGGAGAAATGTTACGCTTCTTTAAGAAGTCCTCAGGTTAGGTCCGGTTCAGGCTTAACTCCTGGCTATAAATTTTCAGAATTTTAATAATCTTAAAAATTCCCCGGTGATGTCCCATGCAATTAACCTACTTCGGTTCTAATAGCTGGTTTTTAGAGGTTGGCAGAGCGCGGATCCTCTTGGATCCCTGGTTAGTCGATAGCCTCACCTTTGGGGGGCAGCGCTGGTTTTTTGAAGCGGTCAATCGCTACCAAGCTCCTCTCCCCAAGCGGGTGGATCTGATCCTGCTGTCCCAGGGCTTGCCGGACCATGCGCACCGTCCGACGCTGGAACAGCTCGATCGGGCGATTCCGGTGGTGGGTTCCGTCAGTGCGGCGAAGGTGGCGACGGAATTGGGTTATCTAGAGGTCACGGCGCTGAAGCCAGGGGACTGTGTTGAGTTGGGCAATCGGCTGAAAATCCAAGCCTTGGCGGGTGCGCCGGTTCCCCAGGTGGAAAATGGCTATTTGCTGACTCAGTTGCGGGATGGCCGCAAGCTTTACTACGAACCCCATGGCTATGTGGATCCAACGGTGGCGAAGTTGGGGCCGGTGGATGTGGTGGTGAGTCCGATCGTGGATATGATGTTGCCGCTGTCGATTCCGGTGATTCAGGGCAAGAAAACGGCGATCGGCCTGGTGGAACAGTTAAAGCCGCGCTATTTCTTTGCTACGGCGGCGGGGGGCGAGGTGACCTATAGCGGGTTGCTCGATCGGTTCCTGAAAATGGACGGCACCCAGGCAGATCTGGAGGCCCAAATTGCGGCAGGGGGCTATAGCACAGCGGTGATTGAGGCGGTGCCGGGGGAACCCTACAAGCTGAGTTTCCAGGATCCCAAGGCTGCACCTGAGGCAATGGGGCCGCTGACGATGTTGAATCAGTGGATCGATCGGGCCAAGACGGCTTCTGGGGATCTGATTGCAACGGCAGGTCAGTCGTTGGGCCTAGGGCGTGTCATCAATTAACCGTAGAAACCTTGGGGTATCAGAGTGACACGCCCGCCCCAGTTTGATCGGCTAGGGGCTGCAATCCTGACCCTCAGGGCATTCTAGGACTCAATGATGACAGCCCCTAGCCACGAAGTAACGGGAGGGGGGAGCTAGCCTAGCCCAAGGCGCGGCGCAAACGATTGTAAATCGTCCCATCATTGCGCTTATCTACCATAAGGACTTGGATTTGGGCTAAATGGTGCTCTGGCTCCTCTTGAATGCGGTAACAAATTCGATATTCCCCCGCATCAACGCTAAACACATCCCGCAACCCATATTTATTGAGGGGACGACTATCGTGGGGGCGGGGTGTGGTTTGTAGCTCCACAATGCGCTGCATTAACTGACGGAACTCCTTCATGGGCAGCTTGCCCAAGTCCTTAGCGCAATCAATCCGCAGGGTATGTTGTAGCTCCGTATCTAGGGGCGGTAGATCCTCGTGGGTAATCTGTTGCATCCCGCAGTACTGGAGCTTCTGGCTGACCTGGCTCAACTGTTGGGACAGGGAATCCCGCTCTGCGGCCAAAACCATGACTTTTTCCTGCTGCCGCTCCAATTTGGTCTGTAACTCTAGCAACTCCTGATGGGTTTGATTCAGCGTCTGATTTTCTTCCTCTAGCAAATGCACATAGGCAACTTCATTGCGCCGTTCCTGGAGGCGGGTTTGCAGGCTTTCAATCTGCTGGGTCAGGGTTTTGCACTGGTCTTGGGAGTCGTGGTAGTTGGTTTGGGTGTTGTCAAGCTGTTCCTGTAACTGGGCCACCAAACCTTGGTGAATTTCTGCTTCCTGGGTTGCTTCCTGAAGCTGGTGGTGCAACTGCACAAAGGCATCTTGGCGATCGCTCATCTGTCGCCGCAACTGCCGCAACTGCTCCTGTAGCCGACTGATATACAGCCCTAGCCACACTACCAAGGCAAAAATAACGCCCCCAATGCCCCAGATCCAATCCTGGTAATGCTCGGCCCAGGTTTCGGGGTCGGGGATAAAGGATCCGCCTTGGGCTAAATAGGCTTCGTCCTGGGGACTGGGGAGGTGGGCCACATTGGCTAGGGTGAAGCCGGGGGCTAGGGTGAAGTCGGGGGAGGAACTGGGGCCGATCGAGGGGGCACTGGGGGCAGCGGAAGCCAGGGCGGCGAGACCGGTACGGGTGGGGGGAGTGGATTCTTGCTGAACCCATTGCACGGCTTGGATGGAAGGAATGGGCGTGACGGGTGTCGCGGAGATGGCCGATCGTCCGGGGGTGAGGTGGACCGGGGCGGGGGGCGCGGGGGGTTGGGGCGCGATCGTGGGACTAACCGGCGTGGGCAGGGGGGGAATGGACTCCAGGGTGGGGACCGCGCTGGGGGCAGGGGGCAGGGGAGCCGCAACCGCTCCGAGGACTTGGGGCGAATCCGGCGCAAATCGGCTCAAATTGAAGCGAGACGATAGTTCTAGGGCCGCATTGGCATTGGGTAAAGGGGCAACACGCGGCCATAGCAATCCCAGGGCTGTAATCATCAGTCCCCCCAGGGTCGTAAAGATTGTCAATTGAAGCGCGTGGTTGTTGCGTGTTGCCATGGTGTTCCCCCGATTTGCTCAGGTCGCAAACCGCCCTAGCCGTCGCTGCCCATGCTGCTCATCAGACCGTGCTGCCTAGCAGGCTGTCCATCAGTATGCTGCAATTAGACGGAGATGCAGTTCAAAGCCCAAAAGTTTGCGAGTGATTTCATTCAGTAATTTTTAAACAGCGTGTATTTATCCTTATATCCTAGCCGTTAGTTCTCCCGGATGTCGCTAGATTTTACTAGAAAATTTTTAAAATCTGAGTCTGGGATGGCTGGACTGGGAGCAAGTTGGCTTGGGGTTCTGGCTGTCTAGACCGGGGGGAAGGGTTTGACCCATCTCTGTGCTGGGTTCAGTCTGAGCTTTAGTGAGGGGGAAAGGCCCGATCGAACTCTGTGCTGGGTTCAGTCTGAGCTTTAGTGAGGGGGAAAGGCCCGATCGAATCTAATGATCCCGCCAACCTCAGATAGACCCAAATTTTCCCAGTCCCTTGCTCTGGTCCCTGAGCATCCCTCGAAGAGGGGGAGGGGCTGGGAAGCAGTTGTACCTTGCGCTATTCGGGGGCGATCGTCAGTTCCCGATCGACCGCTGCCTCTCGTTCCTGGCGCTATTCGGGGGCGATCGTCAGTTCCCGATCGATCGCTGCCTCTAGTTCCTTAACCCGATCGGGGTGGATATCGAGCAACTCCAGCAGTTCCCGGTACAAGCGCAGTTCATTGACGGCGACCATATTGTCGGCCCGCATGACCCGATAGCTAAGCTGCAAGGCCATTTCCCGATCGGCCTGGGTTTCCAGTTGGGGGACGAGGGTGGCGGGGGGAATGTGGCGCAGCAGCAAATCGGGCAAATCTTCCCGTAGTTTGGCCTTTTGGTGGGGATCCGTGACAAAGACCTCACAGAGATACTCTAAAATCTCCTCGATTTCCTCAGGTTCCACTTGGCCATCGGCCCAGGCCATGGAGGCTGCAATCTGCATCAGGGCAATTTGGCTGGCCCGCAGGTTTAAGGTCGGACGGGAGAGGCGGTTTTGGACTTCGAGTTCGATCGCCCGTGCCTGCCCTGGGGTGAGTTCCAGAAGCTGCACCAACTCCTGGTAAACCTTATCTTCCTGCTCATTGATTAAGTTGGAGCAAATGACCTCATAGCTGAGGGCGAGGGCTTGCTGGCGCTGTTCTGGGGTTTTTAGGGCCTGAACCAACTGTTTGAGGGAGAGATTCTGGGAAAGATAGTTCTGTAGCTCCTCCCGCAGTTCCTTTTGTTGGTCAAGGGACTGGGCAAACTGGTGGCTGAGGCGGGAGAGGATGATTTCCTGCTGGACGGGGGCAAAGTTGCGATCGGCCCAGGCCAAAGCTGCTGCAATCCGCAGCACAGCCAGTTGGCTTTCCGTAATGCTGGGGGCTTGGCCCAAATAGACTTCAATCACGCGGGGATCGCTCTGAACCTGATCCATGGTGCCCTCACAGAGCACGGTCCCTTCATGGAGCACGGTCACCTTTTGGGCAATCTGCCGCACAAATTCCATATCATGCTCAATCACCACCACGGAGTGGTTTTGGGACAGGGCAATCAGCAATTCTCCAGTGCGCTCGGTCTCCTCATCGGTGAGGCCCGCCACGGGTTCATCCACCAGCAGCAGGTCGGGCGCTTGGGCCACCAACATGCCAATTTCCAGCCACTGCTTTTCGCCATGGGACAGGAGTCCGGCGGTGAGGTCTGCTTTGTGGTCTAGGCCAATGGTTTTGAGCAGTTGGCTGACGGTTTGCTGCTCTGGGGGCGGGGTTTTGCGAAAGAGGGTGGTAAAGACTCCTTTGCGGCGGTTACAGGACAATTCCAGGTTTTCGCGGGGGGTGAGGTTGAGATAAACGCGAGGGGTCTGGAATTTGCGACCGATGCCTAGGGCTGCAATTTCGTGCTCGGCGTAGCGGCTGAGATCTTTGCCTTTGAAGTGGACTGACCCGATCGTGGGCTTGACCTTGCCGGTAATTACATCCAAAAACGTCGTTTTGCCTGCACCGTTGGGGCCAATGATGACCCGCAACTCTCCCGGTTCCATGGAAAAGTTCAAGGTATTCAGTGCTTTGAAGCCGTCAAAGCTAACGGTCAAATTATCGATTTCGAGAAGTTTGGCCATGGGGAAGTGAGTCCTGGTGACAGCCCAGTGCTGAAATGAGTGGGGGTGTGCGTTGGGTTAGGGGTGGGGACGGGAGGTCAGAGGGGGCACGGTCCTGGGGAAGTGAGCAGGATGCGCCGATCCAGACTGCCGATGGACAGCCTGGGGGTCTGTCCCAGCCCGCGAGGGGGAGTGGAAGGGTTGAACTGAATCTTAGTGTAGATACCCCAATTCCGAAAGCCCGATCGTGGGGATTGATCCTGGATAAATTCTTGAGAATGGTCTACTCGTGACCGGGTTGACGGATAAAAAATTCTGCCTTGGGCACGGTTTTCGTGCCTCTACAAAACCCTTGGGATTTGGATCAGACTCGTTACCCGGTCCAGGTGCTGCTGTAGCTTTTCCTGTACCATACTTTTCCTCTACCACATTTGCTCAAAATTTGCTGTTCCTTGGATAACCTTTGCGGCGAGGGTCGGTATGGCATCATAGCCTGCGGCTGATGAACTGTACTTTTGTGGGTCCATTGAACCGGGCAAGCGTCAGTTCTGAGATGCAAAGCAACCCCACAGCCGCCGAGTATTGATGAGTTCAATCAATTACATGCGAATTTTCAGCCTACTGCTGTCGGTGCCCCTGTCCTTGCCGCTTTTGGCCCTTGGAACTCCAGCCCGTGCAGAAGTTGCCACCGTCTACGCGGGGTACTATAACGGTGCCCCCACAGCGTCCGGTGAACTGTACTCTGATCAAAAACTGACTGCTGCCCACCCTAGCTTGCCCTTGGGGAGTTATGTGCGGGTGAGCTATGGCGATCGGAGTGTGGTGGTTAAAATTAACGATCGATGCGGGTGTGATATTGACCTTAGCCTTGCCGCTGCCCAGGCTTTAGGGTTTGGGCGTAATACCCGCCGCGTGAGTGTGGAGCGGTTGTCTGGTCCCGATGCTGGGCCTCCGGTGGTCTACTCCGCTGCGCCGATGATGATCGGACGGTTACCGGATGGTGCTGGAGCCGCGATCGAGTTTTTGCAGGGCGTAGGGGCAGATCCAGGCCAATAGGGCCAACCCCAGCCAAACCGGCGTGAGCCAATCACCCCAGCGGCTGTACCCAGTTTGGGAGGAGCGCCGGTATAGGGTTTGGAGGGCTGTGCCATAGACCCCTGCCGGTAAGGGCTGCTCTAGGGTGCCGTGGGGACTAATAAAGCCGGAGTAGCCGGTATTGGTGACCCGCACCAGCCAGCGATCGAAGGCGACGGCTTGCAGGAGATCCTGGGCTTGGTGTTGGGCCATGAGGACGGGGCCGTAGGGATCGAGGTTGGAGAGGGTGACGATGAAGGAGGCTCCTGCGGCGACCTGTTGCCGGACAATTTCTGGGAAAAAGGGTTCATAGCAGATGGCGATCGCGGCCTGTCCCCAGGGGGTGGTAAAGGTTTGGGGCGGCAGACCGGGGAGCATAGTGGAGTCGATCGGGGAGAGTTTGCCTAAAAATCGGCTTAAGAGGGTGCCCAGGGGAATATATTCGCCAAAGGGAACCAACTTTACTTTGTTATAGCGGGCGGTGACGGTTCCCCCTGGGTTAACGGCGAGGAGGCTTTGGGTAAAGTCACCGGGCCGATCGGCCTCCGGTCGTAAAAACGTTCCCACCCAAGCCGGAATCGATCCCTGCTGTACCGTGCGATATAGCTCACTGTAGGCCCGGTTTAGCCCTTCCCATAGCACCGGCAGCGCTCCCTCCGGCAACACAACCACCTCCGCCCCCTGGGCCTCTAGTTCCCGGTAGCCCTGGCTGTAGCCCGTTTCTGCGGCCCGCAGTCCTGCCGCTGTGAGCTTGACCCGCGTGGGGATATTGCCCTGAATCAAGCCAACTTGGAGGGACTGCTCCGGTGCATCGGCGATCGATCGCTGCATCAGTCCCTGCCCCACGCCCCAGCAACCGATGGCTAAGGCTAGGCTGAGGCCGATGAAACGGGCAGCAAACCGTTGCCTGTCTTGGAAAAGTCCCCAAATTCCCCAGGCTAGGAGTCCGTTTACGCCCAAAATCAGGCTATCGAGGGTGAGGGGGCCGCTAAGTTGGGTGAGGTGGAGAAGGGCGGTGTGGTGGGGGCTTTGGGTGAGGGAGAGGGTGCTCCAGGTGAGGGGGGTCCAACTGAAGAGGGTGTGGAGGCTGTGCCAGAGGGCCAGACCGAGGACGATCGACGTGGTGCTGAGCCAGCCTAGGGAGTCAGCGGGCGAGGGTGGGGGATTGCGGCGATAAAAGCTCCAAATGGCGCGGTTAAGGCTAACCCAGGCCCAAATCAGGGCGGTTTGGGAGGCGGTGACGGCAAGCCAAGCGCCCCCGGCGATCGCCACACTGGCCAAGGGAGGCACCCCCATCCAGGTTAGGGGATGCAAGTCCCAAATCCACTGCAATAAGACCCCATTGTAAACGCCACCCCAGAGGAGGGCAATTTTCCAGGGGGCGATCGGGGCTAAGGTCGAGCTTTTCTCGGCCTTTGGGGATCGTTGCGGTCCTGGTGCCGATTCCCAGGGCAAAACCACCCACCAGAGCGGAATAAAGCTGACCCAGGCTAAACTGCTCCAACTGACGGGGGGAGCAGCGAGGGCCATTCCCCAGCCACTGAGGGCAGCCAGTCCCAAAAACAAGTACGATCGCTGCATTAAAGCTGAGCCACTCCGAAAAATCTGTGAATCCCTCTAGAAAAGTTCCCTGTATTGCCGCTTCTCTCCTAGGGGCTGTCACCATTTAATCCTAGAATGCCCGGAGTGTCAGGATTACAGCCCCTAGCCAATAAGACGGGTGCATTTCACGTTTGCCAAGGGGCGGACTAAAGTCCGCACTACGAACCTTTTGAGCCAGGTTAGGGGCTGGATTGCTCCAAAGTGAAATGCACCCAATAAAACTGGGGCGGGCGTGTAATGCTGATACCTCAGGGTTTCTACGATTAATTGATGACACGCCCTAGAAATCCTTAGCTTTTGGGCAGGGGTTTGCCTTGATCCTCCGCAAGCTGGAGGTGGCGGAACAGTTGGAGGGCAGTGGCCCAGACTAGGTAGCCTTGATCGTTGAGGTGGAGGCCGTCACTGCTGAGCGCTAAGCGTAAATTGCCTTGGTTATCGCTGAAGAGGGGCCAGAGGTCGAGGAAGTAAACCCCTTCTTTTTCCGCCATGGCCTCTAGGGTTTGATTGAGGGCGTAAATCTTAGAATTGGGTAATGCCAGGAGGCGATCGCGGCCTTCCCAGGTTGCTCCGGGTCCGCTGTGGGGCAGGATGGACTGGACCACAATTTTACTGCGGGGGTGTTGGCTTTTGAGGTGGCGGACGATCGTCTGCTGCTCTTGGGCTACGGTTGCGGGTGCTGTGCCTTTCATGAGGTCATTAATGCCAATCATGACGAAAATCACCTCAGCATCAACTTGATCGAACAAATACAGGCGCTGGCGCAGTCCTCCGGCGGTTTCCCCGGAAATGCCTTGGTTGAGCCAGTTTACGCCCTGGGGTAGCAGTTCTTCGGGGAACCAGAGGCTAATGGAGTCTCCGGCTAGGACTGATAAATGGGCGGGCTTTTGGGTTGCGGCAACGTCTGCTTCCTGGGCGAGGAGGGCGACCCAGCGCTCGTAGGAGAGTTGATGGCGGGGGTTTTGGGCGATCGGGTTGGTGCTGGCTTGGCCAAGGAGGGAGGCCGCGCCGCTGTTTTGTCCGGTGAGGGGGCTGGGGGGCCGGGGCCAACTGGAGAGCAGCACAACCCAGGTCAGCAGAAAGCCGTTGACGACGAGGGAAACCAAAAACCAGAGGGGCAAGCTAAAACGGGGGGCTGAGGCCGTGACCGAGGGGGCGGGGGCGGGGTCTGGGGAAAGGGAGGTGCTGGGGGCAGCAGTGGGCTGAAGCGAGGAGGGCTGCTGAAGAAAGGCTGGAATTTTGCCGGAAGCGGGGGGGGAGTTGGGTGCAGCGCTAGAGGGGGGATCCGCAGTTAGGTCTAGGTTGCGATCGCGATCGTTGTTGCTGCGGTTGTTGAAGTCGGGGTTAGAACGCATGGGAGGTACTGTCGTCCTTGCGCTTGATCCAGCGATCGAGGGTGATCCAAGCCGCAGGGTGCTCAAGCTGTCTCTCAAGCTCAGCTTGACTCAAACCCTATGGACTCAAACCCTAAAAGAGGCCCACCGCAACGCCGTCTTACCTCAGCTTTAGACCTGGCCTGAATCCAGGTGGGTTCCTAACAGATCAGTTTGAAGTTTCCGGGTACAAGCCCGGTCTACTGCCACCGACCGCATAGGCCCCATTTAAAGCGCTTTGTAGATCATAAAACAATGTTGGCAGTCACCAACGTCGCAGTGGAAACCCAACTTATTTTACCGATCTGGCCCCAAAATCGCTAGGG
>JAYKJG010000270.1:0-4812 GCA_035286285.1 Prochlorothrix sp. | reverse complement strand
GACGATGCAGGTGTGGGAGGCAACGATGCCATGATTAAGGATTCCCAATATGGGGGAGTGCCCCAGGGCCAGGAAGGGCTAATCCTTCAGCGGGGCGGTGAAGAATTGCCGCTGGAGAAGGCGATCGATCGCTTCAGTTTTCAAAGTCCCCTGCCGCCCACTCCGTCATGGCAGGATAGCCTGGGCCTTGCTCAGGTTCGCCCCGTGGTCACGCCCCAGGCCCAAGGCCGCAAAACGCGGGTGGACTCGCCCTTTCCCCCGGCGAGCCTCTGGGAAGTGCCGGTGGAGCCAGCTAGCCTAGAAACGCTCTTAGGTGCGGTGCGCCACCAAGCAGTGGTCACCTTTGCTAGCCATGTGTACCACATTCTGGCGGATCCGGGAACGGTGGTTTATCTGCGCGATGAGATTACGGTGCAGTTTGGGCCGGGGGTGGAGGCCGATCGCCGCATTGAGATTATTGCCCCTTGGGGTTTAGTGGAACGATCGGCCCTGCGGGGCTTAGCCCAAGCCTTTCGGTACCAGGTCACGGCGGCGGCTCCGGTCAATCCCCTCAAAATTGCCAACGCCCTGATGACCCTGCCGGAGGTTTTGCTAGCGGAACCCAATGTGGTGGTCCGCCAACAGAGCCATTACCGACCCACGGACGATCGCTATCGCCAGCAATGGTACCTCTACAACGATGGGGGGACTGACACTTCGCCCCTAGCCCACATTGACATTGAGAAAGCTTGGGATCTGACGCGGGGCGATCGATCGATCGTCGTTGCCATTACCGACGACTCTGTGGATATTAACCATCCGGATTTCCAGGGGCTGGGTAAGGTGGTGGCCCCCCGCGACCTGCGCGGTCAGGACTTTTTGCCGCTGCCGGAGGAGGAACAGGATAACCATGGCACTGCGGTGGCGGGGGTTGCTGTTGCGGAGGAAAACGGCAGCGGCGTGGTGGGGGTGGCTCCTGGTTGTGCGCTGATGCCGATCCGGACCACGGGCTTTTTGGATGATGAGGCGGTGGAAGAAATCTTCCACTGGGCCGTAGACCAGGGGGCGGCGGTGATTTGTTGCAGTTGGGGCGCAAGCGCGGTGCGGTTTCCCCTGTCTTTGCGCCAACGGGCGGCCCTAACCTATGGGGCAACCCAGGGCCGAGGCGGCAAGGGCTGTGTCATTGTCTTTGCGGCGGGGAACTGTAACCGGCCCCTCAATGGGACGATCGTGGAGCGGAATTGGCCCCAGGAGGTGCTTGCTGGCCCGACCCAGTGGCTCAATGGTTTTGGCACCCATCCTGATGTGATTACGGTCTCTGCCTGTACCAGCTTGGCCCAAAAGGCTCTGTACAGTAACTGGGGGGCGGAGGTCTTTATGTGCGCCCCTAGCAACAACGGCAACCCGATTATTTATCTGCAACCGATGGGCATGGTGCGCACGGCCCCAGAGGTGACTGCACGGCTGCGGGGGCGGGGGGTGGTCACCACCGATCGCACGGGGGAAGAGGGCTACAGTAGCGGCGACTTTACGGCGGGGTTTGGGGGGACTTCCAGTGCTGCCCCTGTGGTGGCGGGGGTGGTGGCGTTGATGCTGTCGGTGAACCCCCAGCTCACCGTGGCCCAGGTTAAGGCGATTTTGCGGGAGAGTGCCGATAAAATTGTTGATACTAATGCTGATTTGCAACTGGGGCTGCGCTACGGCACCTATGAGCACGGTGGCCATTCCTACTGGTTTGGCTATGGCAAGGTCAATGCCTATCGGGCGGTGCAACTGGCCCAGGAGCGTGCTCCGGCGGCGATCGTGGGCGATCGTCAAATCCATCTCCTCCAGGATCAGCCCCTCCCCCTCCCCGATCGCCCCACTGCCGATGCCCCTCCCTTTGTCAGCCGCCTGACGGTCACGGATGCGGGCAAAATTGCCACGATCGCCGTAGAAATTAATCTAGAGCATGGCTTTTTGGGTGATTTGGAAGTGATGCTGGTGCCGCCGGAGGGGGATGGCATTCTGCTACAACCTCGAACTCTGGGCCGCAAGACCCAACTCCAGACCACCTATACCCAGGAGTCCACCCCGATTTTGCAAGGGTTGCGGGGGCGATCGGCCCTAGGACTGTGGCAATTGCAGATCTTCGATCGTGCCCTCGGTGCCTCTGGTACCCTGCAATCCTGGCAGCTTACTTTGGGTCTCGCCTCGCCATAGAATCGGCCCCAAAGGCCGTAAAATAAAACCTAGGAAGATATTGCTAGGGTGTATTTCACCTTTTGCCAATGTTGCCAATGTATGGACTAAGGTCCGCTACAGCTAAGATACGGACTAAAGTCCGTACTACGAGCTTTGTTGGCTAAGGGACGGACTAAAGTCCGTACTACGAGCTTTGTTGGCTAAGGGACGGACTAAAGTCCGTACTACGAGCTTTGTTGGCCAGGGGACGGACTAAAGTCCGTACTACGAGCTTTGTTGGAAATGCACCCCATTGCCAAGTCCCTAAGCCCCAGCGATCCCCCACGATCTGCCGGAAATCTTCCCTATCCCCCCATGAAGGAGTTCAGTCCATGCCTGCTGCCGTTGGTGTTATTCAAACCCTTGGTTTTCCCCCCGTTCTTGCTGCGGCAGATGCCATGGTGAAAGCCGCTAATGTCACCCTGGTGCAATATGGGCTGGCGGAGAGTGCAAACTTTTTTGTGGCGATTCGGGGCGCGGTGTCGGAAGTGACTCCGGCCATGGAGGCGGGTTTGGCCGCAGTGAAGGAGGTCTATGGGGGCCAGGTGATTAATTATTACATCGTGCCCAATCCGCCGGAAAATATTGTGGTGGTGTTGCCCATTAGCTATACCGAGGAATCGGAAAATTTCCGCATTATGCCCGGTTTATAGTTAACTGGAGTTTCTACCCAGGACAGGGGAACCAGGAAATAAACCGGGAAATCATCAATAGGCTCAATCCTGCTGCTCAGTGGGGCTATCCGTCGCTATAGCGTTGAGGGCGGTGATTAGGCGTTGATTGTCGCTGTCAGTGCGCACGGCAACCCGGAAAAAGCGATCGCCCAATTCCGGAAAACTGAGGCAATCCCGGATTAAAATGCGGTGCTGGCGGAGGAGTTTGGCCTGAAGATCAAGCACCGATCGCGCCACCCTAGCCTCGGCCTCGAAACGGACCAGCAGAAAATTAACGGCACCGGGATAGGGGACCAGACCGGGCACGCTTTGCAGACCTTGGAAGAGCCGATCGCGGGCCGGGGGTAACCAAGCCCAGGTTTTGGCTTGAAAGTCCCGATCCTGGACCACGACAGTGCCGACCGCTGCCGCCAAGCTATTCACAGACCACGGATCGCGCCATTGCTGCCAGCGCCGCAGTCGATCGGGGTGCCCCACAGCATAGCCCAGCCGCAGTCCCGGCAGACTGTAAAACTTGGTCAGGGAGCGGATGACGACGAGATTGGGGAACTGGGTCAGCCAAGGGATGCAACTGTGGCGATCGCCCTGGGGCAAAAAGTCCAAAAAGGCTTCATCCACCACCACCAAAGCGCCTGTTTCCAGCCACGATCGCAGCGGTTGGCAGTCCAACAGGAGGCCGGTGGGGTTGTGGGGCGTATTGACCAAAAAGGGTCCCGGTTCGGGGGGGAGGGGGAGAGGCTGCTGGGGGGTTGTCCAGGGCGGTGGGTTGGAGGGGCTGGGGCTGCTGGGCTTGGAGGAGTAGGGGGCGCTGGGGCGCTGGTCACAACCGTCAGCCGCAGGATGATCGCGATTCGCCGCAAGGGGATCGGCCCGATCGGCGCAAACGGGAAGCAGCAGCGATCGCCCAGTTCCCCCAAAGGCTGCCAAGGCACGGCCATAGTCCCGGAACCCAGGGGCTAAAACCCAGGTAGGCTCTGCTGCTGCAACCAAGTCCCGCGCGGCCCAAGTCAGCAGTTCCGCCGCCCCATTCCCCGGTAATATCCAATCTGGATCCAGGCCATGGAACTGGGCCAAGCTCTGGCAGAGGCTGCGGTAACTGGGGTCGGGGTAGGCATGGAGTTGGCTGAGATTTTCGGTTAGCGCGGCGATCGCGGATCTGGGTGGGCCTAGGGGGTTGATACTGGCGGAAAAGTCCAGAATTTCCTCAATAGAACAGTTAGCCTGAGCCGCAGCCCAGGCCAAGTTGCCCCCATGGTGAGGACGGAGTGCAACCAAAGGTTAGCCCTCTGCTACTTTTTCTTTGAACTGTTTCCCAGCCGAAAAAGCGGGGACGTAGGTTTCGGGGATCTGCATCTTCGATCGGGTTTTGGGGTTGCGCCCTTCCCGCGCCTTGCGATGCCGCTTTTCAAAGGAGCCAAAGCCCACTAAGGTCACTTTGTCATCCTTAGCCACAGCCTCCACAATCACGTCTAAAACAGCACTAATGACTGCATCGGCTTGTTTCTTGGTTACGCCAGCCTTTTCCGCAACCTGATCAACAAGTTCTCCTTTATTCATCGTTTCATCCTCGGTGGTGGGCAAAGGACTATCCCAGGGGTGAGGGGGTGACCAGTAACGGTGGCTCTTCCCGAAAACCAGGGCTAGTCGTTGTTTATGTTAGAACTAGGGGGTTGGGCCTGCATAGGGAAGGAGAATTCGACTCAAGACGAAGGGGAAATCCCATCTGACAAAACAGGACTCCACGCACTCCCCCCCGTGAAGGGATTCAGTTCAATCCCTGTGGATCGCTGAAACCTCCCTAGACTCAGGTTTCCAATGCTTCATTCTAAAGGGAAGACCTGGTTTCTGGATCGCTTCTAGCCCTGAAGTTATGGAGATTTCCAAGATTTCTTCCCAGAATTGAGGTTTTGATGGGTAATTATGCTGGTTAGAGCCT
>JAYKJG010000269.1:0-3342 GCA_035286285.1 Prochlorothrix sp. | reverse complement strand
TCTAGCTTGGGCAAATCTAGCTTGGGCAAATCTAGCTTGGGCAAATCTAGCTTGGGCGCATCTAGCTTGGGCATCATGGTACAGTAACCCCTGCCCCAGAACCATTAAACCCTCGTTTCCACGCGACCGCATTCCCTCGTTCCCACGCAGCCCCCTTCCCTCCCTCGTTCCCACGCTGGAGCGTGGGAACACCTCCCCCGACGCTCCAGCGTCCAGTCCACAATATTTCCCGGTTCTGGGATTACCCCCCACGCTCCCCCATGAGTGATAGTCCTTTATACAGCGATCGATCGCCCACCCACCCCTCCAATCCCCAGGCACACCCCACCGTAACCAGCGGCAAAGTCTATGGCAAAGTCTATCTCGTGGGGTCCGGTCCCGGTGCGGCTCAATATTTAACCCTAGCGGCCCAAAGCTGCCTACAACGGGCTGAAGTTCTGGTTTACGATGCCTTAGCCGATGAGGTTTTGCGCACCGTGCAGGGTTGGCTGGGCGATCGTTGCGAGATCATCCACGTCGGCAAACGGGGCGGACACCCCAGCACCCCCCAGACCGAGATTAATCAACTCCTCGTCCAGCACTGCCAGCAAGGGCGGCAAGTTGTGCGCCTGAAAGGGGGCGATCCCTTTATCTTTGGCCGTGCCCTATCGGAAATTCAAGCCCTAACCCAAGCAAACTGCCCCTTTGAAGTCATCCCCGGCCTCTCCTCCGCCCTAGCTGCTCCCCTCCTCGCCGGAATTCCCCTCACCGATCCCGTGATGAGTCGCGGCTTTGGTGTCTTTACGGCCCACGAGCCAAAAGCCCTGAACTGGGGCGCGATCGCCCAGCTAGACACCGTGGTCTTTTTAATGGGGGGGCAGCAGTTAGAGACGATCGTGCAGGAACTCCTCAGCCACGATCGATCGCCCCAAACCCCGATCGCCCTGATCCGCTGGGCCAGCCAACCCCAGCAAGAAGTCTGGACCGGCACCCTAATGACGATCGCCCAGATCCTAGGCCGCAGCCCCCGATCGCCCTGTGTCATCGTCATCGGCGAAGTTGTGCGCCTACGGGAGTTTACCGCTTCAGCCACCAAAGAGGGCGGGTTTAGATGAGTAAACGCAGTGTAAAAAGATTTCAGGCAGAAACCCGCCCCTACGGAAATGCGAAAAGATTCACCACGGCTGTAGGGGCAGGTTTTCGCCGAAAATCTTGGACACCTACCCAAAATTGAACTAAACCTGCCCTCTTCTTTTGGCTCCTAAGAGGGCGGGTTTAGATGAGTAAACGCAATGTAAAAAGATTTCAGGCAGAAACCCGCCCCTACAGGAGGGTTGGGGGAGATAACCATCGTAGGGCAGGATTTGGGGTTGAAACCCGCCCCTACAGGAGGTTGGGGGAGAGTCGTAGCAGTCTGCGATCGCCAGATCTTAAACAGCCTTAACCAAACCTTAAGGAACGTAACAGCACATCACAATCTATAAAGCCCGTGTCCGTTGGCAAAGAGACATGCTACAGTGATGTACATCAAGAGGCGAGAGGGCCAAACGAACAAAACGGTTGTTGTTCCCCCTCCTAAGCCTAAATCCCAACAAAACTGCGGGTTCTGATCAACCGGTCTTCCCCAGAAACCCCAACATTACCCAGTTATCCCTACCCTACGGGCGGTTCTGTTTTCAGTCCCCTAGCTTTATATCCAGTTCGGATCGGGAAGCTGCGTAATCCTCCAGTTAAACCATTAGCTCGCTCCTGTCCAGTTCAGTCCAATTTTTGCCTTTTGCGGCTGTGGTTGCGGCGTAGAACCCCAGTTGCTCCTGCTCCCCCCTGGGATGCGCGTTTTTTAGCTCGTTCTGCTCCTTTGGCAGGTGTTGCTCGTGTGATGCACATCGCCCCCTCCCCGCAGCAGAATGGTGATTCCAAGCTTTGTCCCACGTTTCAAGTACCGACAACTTTCTGGGTCGCCCTGTAGATTGGAATTTAGCTATTTTTAGAGTTAGGGAAGTGCCTTTAGTTCTGTTGCGTATCGGTACAACCCGATCGGTCCCGATAGCGGATGCCTCTCTAGCAGTGCCCACCCTTCGCTCACGACTTCGTACATTACATCAACACGCTCTCTCGTCTTTCAATTGTCCCTGTTTTATTACGCCACGGCCTTAGTTCATTTCATTTTCCACTGCACTGATTCGATTTCTTTTTAGTTCGTCGCACCCTGCGACACCCTGGCGCACCACCTGTAGCCAGTCCATCCATTCCACAGTCAACCCAGGGAAGGTCTCTCAGCCTTCCCTCTCGTTTTTTAAAGGGACTGTGCCCATAGCCCCTCACCCATTCGTTTATGGCAACCCTTAATGGGGTCAATGGACCGGAGCCAAGGGGCAGAGGCCGAGGGATGCTACGATCGAAGCCAGACGATTAACCGTTAGGAGTTCTCAGATTATGGCTTTAGCTGTTGGTACCCCAGCGCCCGCCTTTACGGCCAAAGATGACGCGGGCAACACCGTTTCTCTCTCGGATTTTGCCGGTAAGACCGTTGTCCTGTATTTCTACCCCAAAGACGACACCCCCGGTTGCACCAAGGAAGCCCAAAACTTCCGGGACCATTACAGTGAGTACCAGGGCAAGGATATTGTCGTCCTGGGGGTCAGCACCGATGATGAAGCGTCCCACAAGGCGTTTAAGGAAAAATATGGCTTGCCCTTCACCCTCGTGGCCGATCCTGACCATGCCATCACCAAAGCCTACGATGTTGATGGGGGTGGCTATGCCAAGCGCATTACCTACATCATCAACGGCGATGGGGTGATCGATAAGGTCTTTGAAACGGTCCAAGCGGCCACCCACGCCGAAGACATCCTCTCGACCCTCGGCTAGTCCAGCAGGGCAGAAATGTCCAACTCTTGTCGCGCGGGCCTCTGTCCTGCACTGGGCGCGAGATGCTTGCGCGACGGGTATTTGCTGTGGCGGGAGGGGCGGGGGTTGGTGGTGCGGTATCTGGAGGTTTTGTTGTGGCAGGAGCGAGGGTAGGGGGCGATCGGGCAATGTGTCAATATCAATTGAAGGGTGGGTTAGACATTAACCCACCATAAGGTCAAGCTTTGATGGATGACGAGATCGTCAACATATCCTATGGAAACTACTTGAAAACCTTTAACTTTGCAAAGGGAAGCTCCACTAAATAGTAAGTCACTGCTGCCAAGAGGCTAGACAGGATCAATGCAGCGGTTACAGTTCGATAATGGGTGCATTTCACTTTGGAACCCTCGGCCTAGGGTAGGGGTCGCGCCCCCGTGCCGACCCTCTTAGCGGCCCAAAACCGGGGCAACCACGGGGGGATTGCCCCTACCAAAACGAATCGAGATTAGT
>JAYKJG010000268.1:0-7864 GCA_035286285.1 Prochlorothrix sp. | reverse complement strand
GGCTATGCCCAAGGTTTAATTTATTTCACGGCAACCCAAGGCGGACCCTCAGCGGTGGATCATGTGCGGGGCAATGGCCAAGTTTGGGTCTATAACCCCGCCCAGGAAACCTTGACCCTGTGGGTTGAAGCAGACCCCAGCGGCACCCTAGTGGATGAGCCGGATAACTTAACCATGGCTCCTTTCGGTGATCTCTTTCTCTGTGAAGATGGGGGCGGGTCACAGTTCTTGGTTGGGGTTAAACCGGCGGGAGAACTCTATCACTTTGCCCAGAATGTCCTAGATAACAGTGAGTTTGCAGGAATTTGCTTTTCTCCCGATGGTCAGACCCTGTTTGTCAACAGCCAAGGTTTGGGCGTGACCTATGCCATTTGGGGACCGTGGACAGCCTAGGGGCGAAGTATTGGCGGCAGCACTAGGAGCGATCGCCCCTGTGATCCGCAGCAGTCTTGGAATCTTCGGCAGTTTCCCCATCCGCTGATGGATTCTTCATTTCATCCTGAAAACCCCGCAGGGTTTTGGCCAAAGCCGCCCCCAATTCGGGAATTTTCTTCGGCCCAAAGATTAAAACGGCAACCAGTAGGATCAGTCCCACTTCTAGCCAACCTAAATTAAACATTCATGTTCCTCCGCTAAGGTTAATGACCCAGAGCTAGCTTGGGCGGGTTAGGACCGGGTCCATTGCCCTTGGCCCCCAGCCCCAGCCCCAGCCCCTCCCTGAGAGACACCCCAAGCCCAAGGGGTCTCATAGGTCGTAAGCTGGAATCAGCCTATTATCGCCCCATTATCCCCCAGTTCTTTTTCCGGTGCCTATGGTTTTGTCTGCGCCCCGCCTGAGCGATCGCCTCTATGCCCCCATCCGCCAGCTTGCCCTTGCAGTGCTGCAACTCTGGGAGGATGCCCTGACCCTAGACCCCTACGCCATTCCCACAGATTTGGGCTATGTGGAGGGGCAGTTGGAGGGCGATCGGCTGGTGATTGAGAACCATTGCTACCAAACGCCGCAGTTCCGCAAGCTGCACCTGGAACTGGCCAAAGTGGGCCAAAACCTGGATATTCTGCACTGTGTCATGTTCCCCCGCGACACCTATGGCTTGCCCCTGTTTGGGCTGGATCTGGTGGGCGGTCCCAGGGGCATTGGGGCGGCGATCGTCGATCTCTCCCCCGTTGATGCTCTCCCCCAAGCCGTCACCGGCCCCGGACAGCGGCCCCTCCCCCCCGCCTATGCCCAAGCCCTCAGTGCCCTGCCCCAGCCCCCCTTTAGCCAGCCGCGATCGCTGCCGGAGTGGGGGGATATTTTTTCGGAATTTTGCACCTTTGTCCGGCCCAGCGCTGGCCCCGAAGAACAGCAGTTTTTGACCCATGCCCTAGGCTTCTTGGCGATTCATTGCCAACAGGCAACCCAAGCCCAGCCGGTCACCGATGGGGCGATCGTCGCCCAAATCCGATCGGCCCAAGCCTACTACTGTCAAAAACAGCAGCAAAATGACAAAACTCGGCGGGTTTTGGAGCAGGCATTTGGTGTAGATTGGGCCGATCGCTACATGACAACCCTGTTATTTGATGTTCCCACCCTCACCGACAAACCGCCTCAAGAAGACTAGAACAGCCCTTTTGCGGGAGGGATGGATAGGATAGCCCTCCGGCCCATTGCGCCCTGCCAAAGGGGGAGAGTTCCTAGGGGGTTTTGGCGGGGAGTTGGGAGATCTTTAAGATTTTTGAGGCAAAGGGGAAAAATACAAGGAACGAGGGGGGCTGCGTTACACTGAGGGCATAGCTAGGGGCTGTCATCATTAGAATGCGAGAATGCCCTGAGGGTCAGCATTACAGCCCCTAGCCGATCAAATTGGGGCGGGCGTGTAATGCGGATACCCCAAGGTCTCTACGGTTAATTGCTGACACGCCCTAAACCCCTGTTACCGATTACCCAGGAACTCACCCATGGATACTAAAGCCCTTGAAGACGTTTTCGCCCAGATTGATAAAGATAGCAGTGGCTTTCTGGATGCAGAAGAGCTAAAGCATCTCATGCATGAAGCCAATCTGCAAGTTTCAGATGAGGAAATCAAAGAAATGATCCGTATGGCCGACACAAACGGCGATGGATTGATTGATTTGAAGGAATTCAAGCAATTAATGCAGGGGCTATAGTCACCCACTGGCTCCCCATTTTTCCCCCGCTAGCCCAGTGCCTCCCCCATCATCCCCCAATGGACTTGGCGGATTGGCTAGGGGAGGATCCCTTGGTTTTGTCCCAGCAGCCGATCGAACTCGCCGGACAGACCGGCATCCAGTTCGACAGCACGGGGCTGTATGAGCACCGATCGGTCCTCGTGCCCACCGCCGACGGCCAGCACGTTATCCGGGTCACGGTCGCCCTGGGCAATCCCGACTATGAAGCAGCCTTTGACACCGTGATTGATTCCTTAAAACTGGTGGGAAAACAGCCCTAGTCTGCCAGCCCTAGTATGATGTTGAGCAGAATCTCAATCCCCGATTCCTGATTCACTGACAAAAAATTCTGCCTTGGGCGCAGCAATCGCGCCCCCACAAGACCTTTGGGATCATCGGGGTCAGGTTTCCGGACCCGCCCTCTGCGCCGAGGTTTGCCCCCCTTTTGTCAGTCCATCAGCCCCGATTCTGTCTACCGGAAAGGAAAACAAAACCCATGGCTTGGTTCTTCGAGCGATCGTTGCGCAGCAGACGGCAATTTTTACAAGGAACAGTAGGCGGGCTGCTCCTCGCCCTTGCGGTGAGTTGTGGCGGTGCCCCCGGCGGCGGCGATGCTGGCAACACATCCAGTTCTAACCCTGGGGCCACAGAAATCGAGTTTTGGACCATGCAACTGAGTCCAGACTTTGACGAGTATTTCAATACCTTGATCGATCGCTTTGAGGCCGAGAATCCCACGGTTGCCGTGCGCTGGGTTGATGTGCCCTGGTCCGCCATGGAAAGCAAAATCCTCACCGCCGTTTCAGCGGGCACAGCCCCCGATGTTGTTAACCTCAATCCCACCTTTGCCTCCCAATTGGCCGATCGGGGGGCATGGCTCAACCTCGATACCGTCATTGCACCGGAGGTGCGCCAGGAATATTTACCCAATATTTGGCAGGCCAGCACCCTCGGCGACCTGAGCTTTGGCCTGCCGTGGTACTTAACCACGCGGGTGACCATCCATAACCAAGAGATTCTCACCGCCGCCGGGATCACCACTCCCCCCCAAACCTACGCTGAACTGGCCAGCGTAGCCCGTGCCGTCAAGGAAAAGACGGGGAAATACGCTTTTTTCGTGACCTTTGTCCCAGAAGACTCAGCGGAAGTCCTGGAATCCTTAGTGCAAATGGGGGTCACCCTCGTGGACGATCAGGGACAGGCCGCCTTTGTGAGCGACGCAGGCCGATCGGCCTTCCAGTATTGGGTCGATCTCTACCAAGCCGAACTGTTACCCCAAGAAGTCTTGACCCAAGGCCATCGGCGGGCGATCGAACTCTACCAAGCCGGAGAAACAGCTATCTTGGCCTCCAGCCCCGAATTTCTCAACAGTATCGCCATTAATGCCCCCACGATCGCCGCTGTTTCCGCTGCCAGCCCCCAAATTAGCGGCAGTACCGGCCAGAAAAATGTAGCCGTGATGAACCTCGTCATCCCCCAAGAGGTCACCGACTCCGGCGAAGCCCACACCCAAGCAGCGGTAGACTTTGCCCTCTATATCACCAATAGCGCCAATCAGCTTGCCTTTGCCCAAGCCGCCAACGTTCTACCCTCCACCCGCCAAGCCGTAGCCGACTACCAAGCCAGTCTCACCACAGCATCCACGACACCCCCCCCCAGCCCATCCCCCCAAGCCGCCACCGAAGCCCCCCCCTCTCCCGCCGTTCTCCAGGCTCGTCTCGTCAGCGCCGAACAGCTCAACTCAGCCCAGGTGTTAATTCCCGCCATGGCTGATTTAAATCTTCTCAAAAAAGCCCTCTATGAAAATTTGCAAGCGGCAATGTTAGGGCAAAAAACCGTTGACCAAGCCCTAGAAGATGCGGCAGCAGCCTGGAATAATCGCTCCTAAAGCTGGCAGCATCGCAAACGCTAAGTAGTACGGACTTTAGTCCGTAGATGGGTGCATTTCACTTTGGAGCAGCCCAGCCCCTAACCTGGGTCACAAGATTCGTAGTACGGACTTTAGTCCGTCCCTTGGCAACAGTGAAATGCACCCCCGAAGAAAGACAACAGGGACAGGATCATTCCCACACCGCTGCAAACGACCGGTTAATCTCTCCAACAGCCCGTCCGTTGGCTGTGTATACTAGTAAGGATCAGGGCACTTTGTTCAGAAGTTCAAGTCAAGCGCCTATCCCTCCTCTCACCCCCCTGGCAATGCAATCTCTTCCCGATCCCCAGAGCATGGGCAATATCCTCATTATTGACGATGTTCCAGAAAACATTCGGGTCCTATCCCACCTGCTCCAAGAACAGGGATATAAGCTGCGTAAAGCCGTCAGTGGGCAACTTGGGATTCGTTCGGCCCGACTATCCCCCCCAGACTTGATCCTGCTGGATATTAAAATGCCCCAGATGGATGGGTACGCAGTTTGTCAAGTCTTGAAACAAGATTCCAGCACCCAAGACATCCCGATTATTTTCATGAGTGCCCTGGATGAGACTTGGAATAAGGTGCGGGCCTTTGAAGTGGGGGGACAGGACTATATTACTAAACCCTTCCAACTGGAGGAAGTTCTGGCTCGGATCAAAAATCAAATGACACTCCAAGCGCAACGTTACCAACTTCAGCAGGAAGTTCGGCAGCGCAAGCAAACCGAGCAGGAACTCCAACAATCTCGCCAACTGCTGACCCAAATTCTAGATATTACCCAGGACGGAATTGCGGCTCTTGCTGTGGTCTATGACAGCAAAACCCCAGAGCGCATCAGCGCCTTTCGCTGTCTGCTGGCTAATCCCTGCATCAAGGCGATCGTCAACTGCGACTCCGATCGCCTTGATCAGCTTTCCGAGGCGATTAACCAATTTCTAAATCAGGTTCAGTTCGATCGATCGAGTAGCCTGCTCGAACACCTCACCCAGGTGGTCACCTCAGGCCAGTCCTTCAGCCTTGATGTGAGCTATGGGGGCAGTACTGGTCAGGAACGCTGGTATAACCTCAATGCCTTTAAGCTCAATGCCGGGGTGCTGCTCAATTTGAGTGATATTACAGCCCGAAAACAGCTAGAATTGGAGCTACGCCGCCAAATTAACTTAGATGGCCTTACCCAAGTCGCCAACCGTCGTTGTTTCGATGAATCGCTTCAGCGGGAGTGGCTGCGCTGTGCCCGTCGTCAGCAGCCCATTGCCCTGATCCTCTGTGATGTTGATGCCTTCAAACTCTATAACGATCTCTATGGCCATGTTCTTGGGGATCACTGCTTAATTAAGGTGGCGGAAATTTTAACAAACCAGAGCCAGCGGGCAGGGGATTTAGTTGCCCGCTATGGGGGCGAAGAATTTGCCCTACTTTTACCGGAAACAACCCTAGAAGGGGCAACCCACCTAGCCAGTCGGATCCGCGATAGCCTCCATGACATTCAAATTCCCCACCAGGTTTCACCGGTTCGGCCCTATGTTACCCTCAGTTTTGGGGTCATTAGTGCCATACCCCCCTTGGCCCTAGAGCAGATCGCTAAACGGCACTACGGCGATCGCGCCCATACGCCCCCTCCAGCAGACTCCCCCGATTACCCGGCCCTAGAACTGGCCCCCGCCGCCACCTATGCCCTTGTCCAGAACCATCCGGCAACCCTAGCCACGGCCTCCCCAATAACCCGATACTCCCCCCACCCCGAAGCCGAAGCAGGGGATCAGCCGCCTGTTCAGATCTTGGAAGCGGCACAGTTGGTCCAAGAGGCCGATCGGCTGCTGTACCAGGCAAAGCATGAGGGGCGCGATCGGGTGGTGGCCCGTACAGTTTTTTTTAGCAACACGGCCTCCGACTCAGCCCAGCACTGCCCCTCCGCCCCCAACCGCACCGCCAAGCTCGTCGCCCCTACTGCGCCGTACTGCGCCATCCCAGACTCAGACTCAGACCAAAATTCCAAACCGTAACCAGGACGATCGCCAGCAAATTGGCCCCGTAGGCATTCCAACCGAGGCCATTAAAAAACAGGTTGAGTAGACCGACCTTGAGGAGCAAGCCCAGGCCACAAATGAGGTTGAACTTGAGGAACCGCTTGATCGTTTGCCGCCGTCGGCGCTGTTGCCGCGATCGATCGGCAAAGGTCCAGCGATCGTTCCAGAAGAAGTTATTGACAATGGCCAACTCCGCCGCCACCACAGCGCTCCGGGTCAGCCCCAGCCCCAACCCATCAAACAGCACATACAGCAACCCCATATCCACCACCAAACCACTGGCACCCACCAGGCCAAACTGGAGGAAACGACGCAAAGGGAAGCGAATTTTCTGCTTAACCCAGCGTAAACGGCCCGTTGTCAGGCGCAGACGCAGTAAATGGTGTAAATAGTCCCAGTATTGCTGGCGGGTCACTTTGCTGTCCCCTGCTTCCCGCTCCTGAAAAACGTAGGGCACTTCTGCAACGGTGCCGATCGCCCCCCGCCCCAGTACCTCAATGAGAATTTTGTAGCCCAGGGGTTGCAGGGGAATTGCGGCGATCGCCGATCGAGCCACAACAAAGTAACCACTCATGGGATCAGACACCCGCCCAATCACACGGGGCAACAACAGCAGCCCCAACACCTGCGCCCCCCGCGACAACATCCGCCGCACCAAGCTCCAATCACTGACCCCGCCCCCCTCCACATGGCGACTCGCCACCGCCACATCAGCCCCCTGCTGAATCTGACCCACCAACTGCAACAACACCTCCGGCGGATGCTGCAAATCCCCATCAATAACCCCCAAAATCCGCCCCTGGGCCTGCTGCCAGCCCCGAATCACTGCACTGGACAGCCCCCGCTCTCCCTGGCGGCGGATCACTTGCAATTGCGGATACTGCGGCAATAGGGCTTGGGCTAGCTCCCAAGTGCGATCGGGGCTGTCATCATCCACCAGAATCAACTCATAATCCTGGGGCAAGGCCGCATCCAACAATCCCGACAGAATCGTGATCAGTTTCTCCACGTTCCCCCCCTCGTTGTAGGTGGGCACAACCAAGGAAAAGGTCAGGCTAGGGCTGGGCAGCGCTGCAACGACCAAGGGACCACCGGGGGCAGGGGTTAAGGGCTGGAACTGTGAGACCGCAGGGGAGGAATCGGGGACCATCTGCAAATGACGGGGCGATAGTGAATAACAAGGAGATTATCAATAACCAGAAGATGGGTGCATTTCACTTTTGCCAATATACGGACTAAAGTCCGCACTACGAGCCTTGTGAGCCAAGGGACGGACTAAAGTCCGCACTACGAGCCTTTTTGCCAAGGGACGGACTAAAGTCCGCACTACGAGCCTTGTGAGCCAGGTTAGGGGCTGGGTTGCTCCAAAGTGCAATGCACCCAAGGAAATGTAGTCTGGTCAGTTTGGACTACGGTATGGGAGAAAAGCCAGAAATTTGGAATTAGAACCATGCAGATCTTACAGGCTTAAAAGGCTTTTTACAGTTATTTTTGAGGGCAGCCGAGGCAGAGCAGGGTCGCGATCGGACAGAAATAGACTAAACGAAAGGCCTCAACTTTTGGTAAATTTGCATTCACCCCAGTGGGGGCACTTGGGCTAGATTAGGGCAAACCCCAGCCCGATCGCCAAATCCAACATCCAAATCCACGGGGCCGATCGCCCTTGGGGGCAGATTCAAGCGGATTAAAGCTGATTGCAGGAGAGCAAAGCTAAACTATGGCGCTGATTGTTCAAAAATATGGGGGTACCTCT
>JAYKJG010000267.1:0-8656 GCA_035286285.1 Prochlorothrix sp. | reverse complement strand
CTGCCCTGAGCCTAGCCGAAGGGTAGCTCCCTTCTTGGCGATTAACCACTGGGGCAACGGGTGCATTTCACTTTGGAACCCTCGGCCTAGGGTAGGGGTCGCGCCCCCGTGCCGACCCTCTTAGCGGCCCAAAACCGGGGCAACCACGGGGGGATTGCCCCTACCAGAATCGGGGAATCTGTCACGGCGATTAACCACTGGGGCAAGGGGGATTGCCCCTACCAGAATCGGGGAATCTGCCAAAGGGCAATGGACTCTTGCGTTAGGAGGAGGAGTCTTTGGTTTTGGGATCGCAGCCGTCAGCGGCCTCTGGGGTGGGTGCGGCATCAACAGCGGAACCGGAAGCCCCATCACTGGGGGAAGATCCTGCTGGTGTCTGCTCTTCAGAGGTAATTGGCCCATCCCAAGCCTCGATGCCCTTAAACAGGAAGTAGAACACTGACGGCTGAATATTAACGTGTTTGATTACCAAGACGCTGAGCCAAATATTCCAGACCATCATGGTAAAGCTGGTGGCGATCGCCGCCCCCTTGGCCCCAACCCAGGGAATCAGCACCGCATTCAGGACAATATTCAACACTGCGGCACTGCCAAAGACCACCACCGATCGGTTTTGGTGGCCCGTCATGGACATTAAATAGGCCACGGAGCCACAGAGGGCACTCACCACTTGGCCAATCACCAGAATTTTCAGTTCCCAGGCCGCTGCCACAAATTTCGGACCAAAGAGGGACATGATTTCCGGAGCAAAGCTCATCAGCCCTAGGGCTATGACCAAGGAGGGCCAGAAAATCCAAATGGTGACCGTACCGACTAGCCGCTGTAGTCCCTGCATGTCCTTTTGGGCGTACAAGGTTGCAAAGGCGGGAGCCGCAACAATATTGACGGTTTGGAGCACAAAGCCAACCCAGAGGGAGGTTTTGACCGCTGCCCCATACAGGCCCGCTTCCTCTGGCCCCAAGAGGGAACCCACCATGACAATATCGGTTTGCTGCAAGAGAATCCCAAAGGCGTTTTGTAACAGCAACACCAGGGAGACCGTTAGCCATTCTTTGTAGGCATAGGCTGCTTGGGGTTTGGGGGTTTGGGGCCGATCGGGGGTCAGGGTGGGCATTCCAACCGTTGCGCCCAGGGAAAGGGCAGCATCGCCCCCTGCACCGAGGCTCATGCTAGACAGGGCAGGGACAGCCCCCAGTGTCCCCAAAAATTGTGGCCCCAGATCTTGCTGGATTTTCCGGGCCATGAGGATCAATTGAAACAGCAAAACCCCCAGCAACAGGGCCGTGGCCAGGGTAATCATGGGGAGGCTGCTGAGACTTTTGTGGCGATCGAGCCACCAGATACTTCCCCCCAACACCAGCGCGGGCCAAATCACCTGAAGCGGGGTCAGAGCCAGGGTAATGTCATCAAAGGCACGGGACATTTCCCGTTGGAGGTTCATCAGGGCTTGGAGCGGCACCAACCAGAGGCCAATGAGCAGGGCTTTGGCATAAATAAAGGGGTGGGACCGTTCAATCAGCAGCACTACCCCTGTTCCTCCTAAGGCAAAGAGAATGCCCACGGCCAAGGTCAGGAGCCAACTGGTGCGCACAATGCCCAGCAGCAGGGCCAGTTTATTTTTAACGCGATACTGGGCTACAAACCGCAGCACAGCGCGGGGAAATCCTAAGCCCGCAAAGGTTGCTAAGAGCAAGGACCAGGAAACGACATACTCATAGATGCCATACTCCACCTCTCCCATCCAACGGGCGAGGGAAACACGGGTTAGATACACTAAGACCAAGCCGACGACTTGGATGATGATGGCGACACCTGTGTCACGGGCGAGCAGCTTCAGTTGTGCTGCGCCGGAAATTTGGGAAACAGTGGCACGGGGCATAGGGTATACAGTAGTTCTGTGGCGGCGAAGGGCAGTCGATCGACTTGGGGACAGAGGCAAGACCGTGAATCCAGGATGCTCAAAGCAGGACTTTAGGAAAAGGCTTCCTTTTAGAGTATTTGTGCTTAGCTTTGCTGGCAAGCTTTCCCGCAAAGAACTCGATCGCGCTAAGGGGGCGAAAATCAGGCACAGTTGGCCGTTGCGGGAGGATGAGTCCTCAATTCAGCGAGCCAAAAATTTGCCAAAACGGGGCTGGCTTGGCGTTGCCGCTGGGGGATTGAGACCATCAAAGGCCACCGGAGCGGGACAGGGCTGACCCGCCCGATCGACGGGATCGAGGGGACTCTTGCGCGGTCGCCAGAGACGATGGACCTGCTGGACGGGCAAGGTGAGATATAGTACATCTCCCGTTTGCAGTTGGGTCGTCAGGAGGGGCCAGCCGTGAACCGTTGCCGTAGCAGTTTCCAGATAGAGGGGCACACAGTCCAATTCCGTGGCCATTGCCTCAACGGAGACACCACAGAAGGCATGGTTGGGGGTAATAATCGTGGCGATCGCCACCCAAAGCATATTACCCGTCATCCCATTGCCCAGAATCCGCCCCCCCAGGGCCACGGCAGCAAAGGAGGGAGCCGCTAGATCTGTCGGACTCAGCACCGCCTCAAAGCCAAAGACCTGTTGGGCCATCGTGGCCACTTCCCCATCTTGGTAGCGCACCACGATCGGCACCCCAGGCTTAACCCCCTTGGCCGTGAGGGCCACTTCTAGGTTCGTGGTATCGTTGCTGGTCACCACGAGGAGAGCGGCGGCGGTTTTGAGGTTTGCAGCCTCTAGGGTGGCGGGTAGACCCCCATCCCCCTGGATAATCGGAATTTTGCAGTCCCTGGCGGTGCGCAAAAAGCGGTTTTGGGGATCCCGCTCAATGACCACCACCTCATAGCCTTGGCGTTGCAACAGTTGGGCGGTTTTGATGCCCACGCCCCCCAACCCGCAAATAATAAAGTGGTGACGGGGGGGCACCTGGGTCACGTCCCAGAGACGTTGGAAATGGGTACCCAACACAAAGTCATTAATCAAGGCATAGAAAATACCAACCACCGCCGCCCCCACCAGCATCATCAAGGCCGTAAACAACTTGATCAACACGGGAGCCTGTTCCACCACAAATTCATTGCCGCCCGCCCCGGTAATCATGCCGACGGAAAAGTAGAGGGCATCGGCTACGGTGACTTGATGGCTGAAGTAGAGGTAGGTGACGGTGGCGATCGCGACACAGAGGAGCAGAGCGATGGTTACCCCCACCGCCGATCGCCCATAGCGTTGCAGCCGCTGTAATTTATGGAGGGTTTTGTTGAAGTGGAGAGACCAGGACCACTTGTAGCGCTGGCGACGGGGGGAGGTGGCGATGATGAGGCGATCGCCCGGTTGCAAGACCCGCTTTTGGCGAATGGCGGTGATTAAATCTATCGAATCCTGGGGATTAATGTAATAAATCAGCATTCGGCTGCGGTCGTCCCAAAGATTCGCCAGCTTTTGGCCACACCAGGGGTGATCGGGGCTAATTTTCTCTTCGTGGATCGGCCAAGTTTGGTGGAACAGTTGCAACTGGCCAATGGCCCGATCGCCGAGGGCCGCAAAGGCAAAAACGGGGGCCGCCAAAGCTGACACACTGAGGGTGGTGTGATCCAGGAGGCTACAGTCGAGGCGCTCCCCCAGGCTGCTGTTAAAGAGGCGGGTAATCACCCGAACCTTGGGGTTTAGCACTCGCGCTTGCATCAGAATAGCCAAATTGAGGGTATCGTCCCCAAAGGCCAAAATCAAAGTCTCCAAATGTTGAATCCCCGCAGCGAGAAGGGTCTCTGCACTGCGAGGATCGCCCACCAAAACCTCAGGTTCACAAGCGAGGGGTTCTGAGTGGAGACCCTGCACCGGTGCCCCCTGTTGGCGCAACAGGTGGAAAATTCGCTGACCTGTGCGACCCAAGCCACACACCAAAATACGGGGAGGAGAAGGGGATTGCATGGTCAAGACAAGGACGGTAAGTAGCAATCCCCAACTATCTCGGATCTGGCCCTAGGGCACTGTAGCCTAAATCACTTTATGCCAGCCTAGGGGGACCATCTCACTTTGGCAGATGAACCGCTTCGGTAGGGGCAATCCCCCCGTGGTTGCCCCGGCTTTGGGCCGAAGAGGGGAGCCACGGGGGCACGACGACCCCTACCAAGACATCTTCAAAGTGGGATGCACCCTAGGCCGACAGGGTACGGCGCTTGGTCGCCATGCGGAAGGCTTCGATCACATCGCCCTCCTGCCAGGTACTGAAGGAGTCGAGGGAAACCCCACACTCATAGCCAGAGTTGACTTCCTTCACGTCTTCCTTGATCCGGCGCAGGGAGTCCAAGTTACCGGAGTAAACCACGGTATTGCCCCGGTGGATGCGCACGGTGCAGTTACGCACCAACTTGCCCGACTGGACATAACAGCCCGCCACTGCGCCCCGACCGATCGTGAAGATGGCCCGGACCTCGGCTTGGCCGAGGGGTTCTTCCACCAATTCCGGCTCCAGCAAGCCTTCCATGGCTCCCTGGACATCCTCCAGCAACTTGTAGATGATGTCGTATTCCCGCACATCGACTCCGGCCTCATCGGCGGCTCGCTTCGCGCCACTGGCGAGGGTGGTGTTGAAACCGAGGATAACGGCTCCACTGGCGGCGGCCAAGTCCACATCGGTTTCGGTAATCTCACCGGGCGCAGCCAAGAGGGTGCGCAGTTGTACCTCTTTCTGGGGCAGTTGTTCCAGGGAGCCTAAAATAGCTTCTAGGGATCCCTGGACATCGGACTTGAGCAGGAGGTTGAGTTCCTTCAGTTCCCCTTCCTGGGCCTGGGCCGACACCGAGGTGAGGGTCACGCGGCGGGAAGCCATGGCCTGCTGGAGGCGGGAGGTGCGCTGGGCAGCGGCCCGTTCGATCGACACCGATCGGGCTTCCTTCTCATCCAAGAAGACATCAAATTCATGACCCGCCACGGGCACATTGCTCAGACCCAGCACCGCCACGGGCACCGAGGGACCGGCGCTGTCAACACGGTGGCCACGATCGTCGATCATGGCCCGCACCTTCCCGAAGACCGAGCCAGCCACCAGCACATCGCCCACTTTCAAGGTTCCATTTTGGACCAGCAGCGTAGCCACCGGACCCCGTGCCTTGTCGAGGTGGGCTTCCACGATCGTACCCTTAGCAGTCCGATCGGGGTTGGCGGCCAGTTCCTCCACCTCAGACACCAGCAGGATCATCTCCAGCAGGGTATCCAGGTTTTCGCCCTTAATGGCACTCACCGGCACCATGATGGCATCACCGCCCCATTCTTCCGGAACCAGGCCGTATTCCATCAGTTCCTGCTTGACGCGATCGGGGTTGGCATCCTCCTTATCAATCTTGTTGATGGCCACAATAATGGGCACTTCCGCCGCCTTGGCGTGGCTAATGGCCTCGATCGTCTGGGGCCGGACCCCATCATCGGCAGCCACCACCAAAATGGCAATATCCGTAACCCGTGCCCCCCGTGCCCGCATTGCCGTAAAGGCTTCGTGACCGGGCGTATCCAGGAAGACCACCTGCTGGGTCTTGCCCCCATGCTCCACATCGACATGGTAGGCCCCAATGTGCTGGGTAATGCCCCCGGCTTCCCCTTGGGCCACCTTGGTTTTGCGGATCGAATCCAAAAGGGTCGTCTTACCGTGGTCTACGTGACCCATCACCGTCACAACGGGTGGGCGGCGATGGAGATTATCCAAGTCGCTTGCATCCAACACTTCCGTTGTTTTCCGGGCTTCAGAGGTCGCCTCAGGGCGCTCAATGGTGACCTCCATTTCCTGGGCCAATAGTTCGATCGTCGGCAGGTCCAGGGTTTGGGTAATGGTGGCCGCAATCCCCTTCATAAACAGGGTGCTGATAATTTGGGTCTCCGGCACCACCAGCATTTCTGCCAACTGTTGCACAGTCACCCCACCAGCCAAAATCAAAGACTCAGGCCGCTGACGGGTTGGCGCAACTTGGCGCTCCCGACGTTGACGGCTATCACGACCCCCCTCGGACTTGGATTTCCGGTTGGGAGTGGGGGCAGGCTTACTGATCGGGGCATTGCTACGGGGCTTGGGAGGCCGCATCAACGACAGGCTATTGAGGGTGTTATCGCCCTCGTTTTCCAGATCCATATCATCAACGAGATCATCATCCTCCTCGTCAATGATATGGGGACGGCGCTTGGCCTTCGTGCCGCTCTTCGCCGCCTTACGCTTGTTCTCTGCGTCATCCTCTTCTTCATTTTCCCAGGTCTTCCCTTTGCGGGTCGCCCGAGGCGGCTCAATGGAGCGACGGGGCCGTTGCAGTTCTAGGACTTCCGGCTCCTTCTCCAGTTCAATCCCATCGGTATCGTCTTCCTCCGGCGCATTGGGAGGAATGGCCTGGGGTGGAGTTTCTGGTGTGCGCAGGGGCTTCGGTCGCCGCAGTTCCATCACCTGGGGCTTGGCGGGCTTCTTCTCAGCGGGAGGCCCATCGCCCCGCACCTTCTCACCCCGACCTTCACGGGGGCCGTCTTTCCCTTCGGGGCCGCGACGGACCGGCTTAGAGGGCTTGGCCTTGGTGGGCTTGCTGGGGGGGGAGACAATTTCTAGGGGAGGACCGGCCTTCGGAACCTCGGCGGCTGGGGCTGGGGAGGCTGGGGGCGCAAGGGGCGCTTGGGGTGCTTTGGGCGAGGCGGGGGGAGCAATGGCGGGTTTGGGCCGCAGCGTAGGCCGATCGCCCGGTGGGGTTGCTGTTTTGGCTGCGCGACTGGCTCCATCTTTGCTGTCGCCACTGGCTCCATCCTTGGCACTGGCTCCATCCTTGGCACTGGCTCCGTCTTTACCGGTTCCCGTTTTGGTTTTGCTCTTCGCTCGTTTCTGTCCCTTGGGCGGTCCATCACCCCGAGGCGCTTCAGAGTCTGAAGGGGCCGCGTCTGGGGCTTTGGGCGGACTGGGCGGTTTCAGCGCAGTGGCAGCAGCTTTTCGCTGGGGGGGTCCCTGAAGGACAGGACTTCCCTCTGGCGCAGTGCCATTCCCGTTCAGATCACTGCCAACCTCAAGGTCGGCTGTACTCCCTGCATCAGCGCTGAAGCTGGGGGAGGGGGGGATGACGGATTCGAGGGGAGCGGGCGGGGTAACGGATTCGGGGGGAGCAGCAGTGGGCACAGTGGCAGTCGTTGGAGGGGCAGAGGGAGCGGGGCGGGGGGGGGTGGAAGACGGAACAGGTCGGGTCGGTGGTTTCACAAGCGTAGCGTCAGACTGAGAGGCAGGGTCGTCAGAGGAAGAGGGGTGATGACTACGGACTTCCAAAATTTGTTGTTTTTTCACTCCATTACGAGACCGGTGGGGGCGCTGGGCAGCGTCATCAGATTTGTGAGTCGCGGAACGAGTAGAGGGAAAAATTTCCAGGGCCTTGGAGCGAATTCGCTCTGCTTCCTCTTCTGAAATTGTACTGCTGTGGCTCTTCACCGCAATCTCTAGCCGCTCACAGACCGCTAAAATGTCTTTATTGTCAAGCTCTAGCTCCTTGGACAACTCATAAATTCTGACTTTGCCGTTGTTCATCCACACTTCCCTCTTGGTAGTCAATTGGTCGGGTTTATTGCTGCATTGAGTTCATGGGAGTATCCCCTCGTTTTACAACAAGAAAGGCTCTGACCTAGTTCGCTGTTGGCGCTAGCCTACGCTCGGACCCGTCTTAGGAGAAGGGGGAGGTGCCCCTTCTGGAATGCCGATCGCTCCATTGCCGATCGAAGCTAGGTACAATCCCTAATCTTACACAATAGAAGGCTGGGCTGCTCAGTCGCAACCGCAACAGTTTTTTATTTTGTTACGTTGTCCAGAAATTCGCAAATGGTTGTAGCCGTGAGGATTTCCCCTCTGGAGTCAGGTCCAGGGATGAACTCCGATTTGGGCAAGTTCAGGCAAGTTCGGGCAAGCAGAGGACGGTTCTCTGTCTGATTCAGACCCGCAGGGGGTTTATCCTCTCTATATCAGTTAAATTCTCCCCTTCAAGAGGTCACCTGCGGCTAGGAAACTTTAACCCAAGGGCTGCAAACCCTGACGGGGACTGGGTTTCTCCCCTGGGGCACCTTTGGGATTGGGGGGGACCGATCGGGCTAAGCAGAAGTTTGCCGACCCCCGTCTCGCTGTCTCTGCCGTTTCCAGAAACCACGAAAAATCTCAGTTTTCATCCCGTAAACCCCACAAGCTTAAAAGTTTTGGAGTTTTGGAGCGCTGCCCCATCGCCCACCCCAACTTGTTTACAGCTTGTTTACAACTTGTTCACAAGATGTTCACAAGATTTGATGGTCCACAATATCTTAAGTTTTTATTAAATTAAGATACTTTGACGCGATCGAAGAGGTTTTGCAGTGTGGGTTAACCGATGCGGTTAGGGCAATTCCCTCTAGGGTGACCCCGGTTTAGGGGGCAGGATTTAGGGTGAGGGGCTGGGGCGAGGACGGCTTTAGGACAGGATCAGGGCCGAAAGGCAGGTTGGGGAACCGGGGCCGTTTGGGTTAAGGCAGGGGCGATCGCCGTGGCACAGGCCAATTCCAGGGGCTGATTGTGGAGCACCATCGTTACAGAATCGTTGACCTGGAAGCCGATATGCTCGTAAAAATGCTGCTTATGGGAGGTCATGAGATAAACCCGCTCTGTCCGGCTGACGTAGGGGTGGCTCAGGACTGTTTGCACTAGCTTGCGCCCAATGC
>JAYKJG010000266.1:0-10369 GCA_035286285.1 Prochlorothrix sp. | reverse complement strand
GTGCCCGATAAAGTGGAGCTTTCCCCCATCCAGTTAATCCCCGTCCAGTCCCGCTGCTGTTTAGCTCGGTTCAGGGCAGTAAAGGCGTTTTTAATAGCAATTTTGGCATCACCAGAGTCATGGCCCTGTGCCCAGAAAAATTCCCAGGTATAGTTAGCCCAGGCGCTCCACTGGCCAGCCCAGGTGCGCTGGCTAGGCCGGAGGCTGGGGACTTGGGTTTCCAGGTAGTGGCGACATTCTTCGATGACGTTGCGCCAGGTTTGCCGCAAGGTGTCTTGGGCTTTGTTTTGGGGGAAGTCACCTTGGATCAAAAGAGTGTTGGGGATGCCTTTGGCGACATTGACGCTGGCGGGGGAAGTGACGGTGCAGCCGTGGTCTTGGGCTGCTTTATAGAGGCTGTAGGCGAGGTAGGAGAGGAGGTAGGAGCTACCGTAGAGGTCGCGGAGTTTGCGGGAGGTTTCGATGAAGCCCTGGACAGGGGAAAAGGTAACGACGGTGTAGGTGTGGGTCATGGCGGGGAAGCGGGTTAGGGTTTGGGCTACTATAGCATAGTCTTTGAATGGGGGTGTTCTAAAAAGTTCAGGAATCTGAAGCAAGGTAAGTAGGTCACATCGTAATAAGGACTTTAGTCCTCAATTCTGAGGGTAAGGACTAAAGTCCTTACTACAGCGTGTTTAGCCTGAGCTACTGTAATGACGACCATAGGTCGGAGGGTGGGATCCTCAGCCCAATTTTGGGATTTACCCCGAAGAGAGTACACTGAGCGCCCCGGAATATGTCACAATCAGGGGCGTGTGGATAGCCTCTTCTTTCGATCAAGTCCGAACCCCCATGCAGGCAGCCCTGGGGAACTTTGACGGCATACATCTAGGTCACCGTCAGGTGATTGCCCCTGTTTTGCCGCCCAGTACACCGGCTCCTGGGTCAGATCTGGACACGCCCCGGATCTACAGCACCGTTCTTACCTTTAGTCCCCACCCCAAAGAATTTTTCAGCGGCCAGCCCAAAGCACTGCTCACCCCCGTCGCAGAAAAAGCGCAATACCTCGATCGCCTAGGGGTCGAGCAATTGGCGCTGTTACCCTTCAACCGGGAACTGGCCACCCTGTCGCCAGAAGCCTTTATCGAGCAAATCCTCGTGCAGAAGCTCCAGGTTCAGTCCCTCAGCGTGGGGCAAGACTTTTGCTTTGGGGCCAAGCGATCGGGAACGGCTGAGCACCTCCAAGCGATCGCCGCCCGCTACAACATTCCGGTCGTGATTACGCCCCTGCAAAGCCTAAACCAAGAGCGCATTAGTAGCTCCGCCATTTGCGATGCCCTGATGATGGGCGATGTAGCTAGGGCACAGGGGCTATTGGGTCGGCCCTATGTCATCCAAGGCGAAGTAGTCCGGGGTCAGCAGTTGGGCCGTACCCTAGGATTTCCCACCGCCAACCTCAAACTCCCCCCCCAGAAATTTGTGCCCCGTCAGGGAGTTTATGGGGTATGGGTCCGCAACCTCAGCGCCCCCAACTGGCCCCCCCTAGCTGGGGTCATGAATATTGGCACTCGCCCGACGATCGTGGGGCAACACCAAACCCTAGAGGTTCACATTTTCCCCCAGCGCCTCACTCCGACCCTGCCCCCCCTCCATCTCTATGGCCAAACCCTAGCGGTCGAGTTGGTCAAATTTCTGCGACCGGAGCATAAATTTAACTCCCTAGATGAGCTAAAGGCCCAAATTGCGAAGGACTGCGCGATCGCCCACGATGTCTTACTCAATCCCCCCGCCTAAGACCCCAGCTTAAAGGCTTCCAGGAAGAGGCTGTAGATTAAGCCAATCTTAAAATTATTGGCGATCTCCAAGAAAAAGGTGCGGCGGCTGCGATCGCGGCGGCCCGATCGATCGGTGCTGGTCTCCCCCGTGCCCCCTCGGTAGACCACCCCACTCAGCGCCTCGACCCCAAGGACCAGAAGGGCCGCATAGGTCACATCCCAGCGTGCAGCCTGCCCCGCCACCGAGGAGACCACCTCCCCCATAAAGAACCCCAGCAGTAAACTAATCAGCAACAGAGACCAACGTCGCCAGGGGTTGCTTAACCAGTTTTCGAGTTGAATAATTCCGCGATCGAAGAGTTGATTCAGACGTGTATTCTGCATAGACTAAATGGGACGAAGGGCGGTGAAAGAAAAAGGGGGGAACTCCCTGGACCTACGGCTCCTAGGCTACCATCAATCCCAAATCTGCAAGGCATCACAGCACTGGACTGGATCGCAACACGGAAGCGCGTGGCATTGAAGCGTGACGTGTGGGTGCTGTATCGTGTTTTTATGGTTTGAAAAAAACGGATTTGGTAGAAGAGTCGCTGACGTTCCACCCGCATCGATCCATCATCAGGTTCGTTCTATCGGCAGTGTTACGTTGGGTCCAGGTGCGATCGGATCCCACGAATGACCCCTCCATACCCTGTCCAGTTCTTGACGGGAGTTACTGTGCTGCCCCCCGCCAACCCTGATTTGTGCAGGGCACGGGAGCAGTTGAGACTTGGCGAGGTGCCCGATAGAGCAGTTGGATGCGCGTATCTGTGTATCTGTGGATAATTTTGTGGCAATGAGGCATGTATGGGGGATAAACCAACACCTGAAATTACGATTAAGTTAGAACCAATCACCCTGACAGGGTTGGGGGTGGGACTTTTGGGCTTAGCAACCGGTTGGATTCTGTGGGGATTGCAGAGCACATCCACTGCCTCTAGCCCCCTCTTAGCCCTTGATCCTTCCTCCCCCTTGGAGTTTGACCCCAACGGAGCAGGCCCGTCAGCCACCCGTCGCAGCGGTGCGATCCCGCGACCGGAAGACTTTAGCCGCTCCCTCCAAGTGCCCCTCCCTGAAGATACAGTTTGGCTGGAGCCACTGCGGACCCCGATCGGGACTACCCCAGAAGCGGGGTCGATCGAGCCAGGAGCCAACTTAGCCGCCGCAAATTTGCCGGAAGCTGACTCCCTCACCGCAGATTTTCCGGAAACGCTCCCGTCCTCGACCGCTCCCGGTCAACCAAAGCCGGTTGCGGCCACGATCGGCAGTGCTGGTGTGTTGCGGGTGGGCAACCAGACCGAACACCCCGTTCGCCTTGCGCTCTTGCAGCGATCGGACTCGGAAACCGCCCAGGGGGTCAGCACTCAGGGGGTCAGCACTCAGGGCACAACCACTCAGGGGATCATTCCAGCATTAGCGCCCGGTCTCGATCGGCCTGTCCCAACCCCACCCCTCACCCCGCACCCCACTGAACCCTTTCATTGGGACTTTGCACCGGGGGAAGGCTGGGTCCAAGGCTTAATTTTGTCCTTGCCCCAAGGGGACTTGTCCCTCAAGCCCGGTGATGTTCTAGTTGCCTTTGCCCAGGATGGTTCCCATCGCTATTGGGGGCCGTTTGTGGTCGGGGAAACCGACTTGCCCTACTGGCATCCAGAACACCAGGAGTGGCAACTGCTCCTCCGGCCTGATTTCCCCTAATCAGACTGTTCCAGCACGACCCATTGGTACAACATCATGACGGTGATCCCAGGGGTTCTCCCCCCCGTATCTCAACTCCTCGATCGCGCCCTCACGGGCCACGACCTCAGCCCCGCCGAAGGGGAAGCCCTGTTGCAGGTGCAGGATGGGGGGGCGATCGCTGAGATTCGGGCCGCTGCCGATGACCTGCGACGGCATTTGGTGGGGGAAACCGTCACCTATGTGGTCAACCGCAACATTAATTTCACCAATATCTGCGAGCAGCACTGTAATTTCTGTGCTTTTCGGCGGGATGAGGGGGATGAGGGAGCCTATTGGCTGGATATCGAGCAAATGCTAGGGAAAGCCCAGGCCGCGATCGATCAAGGCGCAACCGAACTGTGCATTCAAGGGGGACTGAATCCCCAGGCGAAACACCCCCAAGCCCACGGCACCAGCCTCGGTTACTACACCCACTTGATCCAAACCCTCCACCACGCCTTCCCCCCCCTCCATCTCCACGCCTTTTCACCCCAGGAAGTCCAATTCATTGCCCGCGAAGACGGCCTAGACTATGCCACTGTTCTCGATCGCCTCCAGGAAGCGGGGGTCGGGTCGCTACCGGGAACCGCTGCGGAGGTGCTGGATGACACCGTGCGACGGGTGATTTGCCCCGAAAAAATTAACAGCGCAACCTGGCTGGAAATCGTCAGCACCGCCCATCGCCTGGGCCTTAAAACCACCAGTACCCTGCTGTCGGGCCACATCGAAACCCCCGCCCAGCAAATCCAGCACCTCGACCACCTGCGATCGCTCCAGCAAACCGCCCAAGCCCGCAACTACCCCGGTGGCATCACTGAATTTATTCTGCTGCCCTTCGTGGGGGAACAAGCACCCCAGCCCCTCCGCAAGCGCGTCGGTCGCGATCAGCCCAGCCTTGCCGCTGCGTTGCACCTCATGGCCGTTGCCCGCCTCTACCTGGGCCGCTGGATCCTCAATCACCAACCCAGTTGGGTCAAGCTGGGCCTAGGGGGGGCTACGGAAGCCCTGACCTGGGGCTGTAACGATCTTGGCGGCACCTTAATGGAAGAGCACATCACCTCCATGGCCGGAGCCAAGGGAGGCACTTGCCAAACCGTGGAGGCATTGCGGGGGGCGATCGCCCGTCTCCAACGACCCGCCCAACAGCGCGATACCCTTTACCGGGCCATTGAATAACCCAGGACAACCACGGGGAATTGGCCCCGATCGAATTAACCCCACCAGCACAAAGGGGCAGGTCAGCGACCTACCCCAGACCATAAAGCCTTTGGTGCAGCTTGGACAATCTTTGGACAATCTGCCGAGATGGGGCGATCGCTAGCCGTTCCAGCGCTGGACCAGCAGACGAATGGAGCCGTCGGCGTTTTCTTGCTGTTCTGCAACTTGGAAGCCCTGCTTGGCTGTGGTTTGCAGCACCGTATTCAAGGCATAGCGCTGGGTCACTTGGCTCAAAAAGCGCTCCACCGTCAGCGGCTGTTGCCAGTATTGCAGATCAGCCACTAGCTCATACTCTGAGCCGTTCCAGCTAAAGCCAAGGTCATAGCCATTGTCCTGCTCAATGACCACCGCTGCGGTTTTGGCTTGGCCCTGGTAGCCCCGTACAGGCTGGGGACCAGCCTTCCAACTCACGCCCAAGTCCGAGAGCGCAGACTGGAGGGAGTCGAGGTTGCGGATCTGTGTTTTGATGTGGCTGAAATGTGACATAAGTTAACCCGGTATCCAATAGCAGTTGAAAAGATATAGCCCTGGGTCTGCCCTGAGGGATGCCGGGGAACCCACCCCACTCCCTAGGATTAAGAAGCCAGGATTCAGGGGCGCAGAAGCGCAAGTGCTGTACTACCCAGAGGGAGCCTCTCACTTTGGCAGAATTTTTGTAGGGGCGTGGTTGCCGCGCCCTGGGTTAGGGATCGGGCAACGGGTCAGGAAACCTGAACCCGACCCCGTGGGTTCACGCACCCAAGTGAAATGGACCCTACCAATGGGTGTGGGTTTGACTCAATGGAGTCTCCACGGCGTGAGTGCTTTGGGCGTAGTAGTCGGAGGTGGGCTGTTGGCTGACGACGCGCCCCAGTTGGGCCTCAATGGCAGCAGTCACTTCCGCACAGGAGCGCCCGGTGATCCCGGTGACTTTTTCCTCAACACGCCCATCGGGGTGGATGATGAACTCCAGGGTTTCCATGAGTGTAACCGTATAGCTGGGAGTTGAAAACGTAACAAAAGTTAGTATTCTTGGGATTACATACTAGCAGAACTTTTTCGATCGGTAACGGAATTGATGTATTTCGTAGTGTTTGCGGGGGGGGTTGGAACCGGGCGCTAGGGTAGCCATTGGGGGCGGATGCCTTGGAGGGGAAGCGGTTGGGGTTGGGGGAGCGATCGGGGCGGGGCCGCACCCGCCTCCCCCGTCGGCATCAACGGCAGCAACCATAGCTCACTTTTGCCGATCGGTTTCCCATCACTTCCCTTGAGCGCCCCCGCGCTGCCTAGGTCGCGACTTTGGATAATTTGGTCAAACAAAATCGCCAAGGCATCCGGGGCCAAGCTCATGGTGATATCCCGCTGGGTCGATAACCGGACCAAGGCTTGCACCCCCGCATTGGTGGGGGGATCGGCCTCTGGGGCTTTTAGGGCTTCCCGCAGATCGATCGCCAGAATAAAGGGCGCTTCCTGGTAGGTCTCCCCCGGCACAAGGCGGCTGACGAGGGCATAGAGATGGGTTTTATTAGGGTTAAAGGTGGCGCTGAGGATAGAGCCGTCGGTGCGCCAAATTTCCCGCTGGGTGCCTTGGCTATCGACCCAAAACAACGATCGGGTGTAGTCCTTATTAAAACGCACCATTGCGGCCTGGGTGCCATCGGCGGAGAGGCCCATAATTTGGCCAAATTGGGGCAGAAAATCCAGCGGTTGACCTTGGGTTTCGGCCTTGGGATCGAGGGGGACGATCGCCAACCCCTGCCCCTGGGCCATCACCACCGACTGACTGTCGGGGGCAATCAAAAACTCCCCGCCGGGGGGCGTGTCGAGGGGTTGGGCCTCCTGCCCTTCTGGGATCACCCAGAGGCCAAAATCCACCGCCGGGTTGGCTTTGTTGGCCCGTTGCACCACCAAGGTTTTGCCGTCGGGGGCAATGTCGAATTGCAAATTTTGGTAGCGATCGCTGTCCAGAATCTGGGTCACGGTGCCCGCTGAGGGCAGATCGGCCTCGGTCTGGCTGGCCCCAGTCCCCTGCTCTAGAACATTGGTGGGCTTGTAGCGAATGCCCGTGGTCACGGTGTAGAGCTTGGGGTCAAATTCGCCCGCTTCGTATTTTTGGCGATCGGTGGCGGAAAACAGCAGCCGATCGCCCTGGGGATAGGGTTCAAAGTCCAACACCACCAACTCCGGCGGAGTCAGCACTTGGCGCTCCTGGCGGGTGAGGTTATACAGCACCAGGCGACTGGCCTCCTCAGCGGCGACCCCCAGGTAAACCAGGGCGCGATCGCGGCTCTGGAACTGGCCAACAAAGGGCTGCATCAGCTTCTCTTGTGAGCCAAAGCGGTCCCAGGCTCCCTCGATCGAAACCCGAAAGCCAATGCCCCCATAGGGAACCGGCTCGGTCAAGGTATAGGCCATCCGTCGCCCTGCCCAGCTAAATTTCCCCTGGAGGGGCGGCTCCAGCTTAAAATTCTGCTCCACACTGGCCCGATCCATGGGGCGACTAAAGGTAAACAGCAGCGCCGAATCCCCGGCCCCCACCTGCTGCCCTTGCCAGTTAAACTGCCGCACCCGCGCGGCCCCCTGGTCCCCCCGCCACAGCACCCCCCCAATAACCAGCCCCAACCCCAAGGTGAGGCCCAAAACCCAACGATCGAGGCTAGTCGCCAAAGCAGTCATGGTTTCTCTAGCAGTCCCAAGCTAAAAGTTCAATTGCTGAAGGAGGGTTTGGAAGGTTTTGCCCCTTACGGTACGGACTAAAGACGGACTAAAGACGGACTAAAGTCCGCACTACGGGCATTTGAAGCCAGGTTAGGGTCTGGGTTGCAGGCTCTTAGGGGCTAGCGCTGCGATCGATCGCCTCTGCCAAACTATAGCGGGGGGTCCAACCGAGAACCTCCTTGGCCCGTTGGTTGGTGTAGCGCAGGGGCTTGAAGCGGGCTTCCAGCTTGGCGGGGACGAGGATACCGGGCATTTTAGCATTGCCGCCACAGAAGCTGTTGTTGACAAACAGAGCCAGGGCAGAGATGAAGCGCATCACAGGCCAGGGGAGGTTAATGATGCTAGGTTTTTGGCCCGTGCGCCGGATCAGTTCTCGGAAGAACTGTTTGCGGGTGGGGATGGGGTCATCAACGAGGTTTAAGGTTTGGCCCAGGGCGGCAGTGCAATCCACGGCAGTGACGATCGCCTCGGCACAGTTTTCCACATAGATCATCGGCATCAAGGCACCAGGGCCGATCGCCAGCCAAGTCCGCCCGAATTGCTCCCCTAGCAGCACATGCCAAAGGTCTTCGCGCCCGTAGATCATGCCCGGTCGCAGGATCACCACTTGGGCCGTCTGCTCTTGCTCAAAACTGCGCACCAGTTGCTCTTGAATGAGCTTAGTTTGGGCATATTCATCCCGGTCCTTGGGGTTGGCCTCGATCGGTGCCCCTTCATCCAACAGCCGCCCAGTGCGCATCTGGCGGTAGTCATAGACCGAAAAAGTGCTGACAAAGACCATTTGACGCAGATTTTGCTCAACCATGGCCCGAAGCAGGTTTTCCGTAGCGATGACGGTTCCGGCAAAGCGATCGTAAAAATCCCCCCCCTTCACCGCCGCCAAATGAATCACCCAATCCACCCCCGCCAGGGCTTCGGCAATGCCCTTGGCCTGTCGCAGATCCAGCCGCACCAGTTCCACTTGGGGATGGGTAGACCAGGACAACTGGCTAGCATTACTGGCAGGGCGAACCACTGCCTTGACGCGATAGCCCTGGTCTAGGGCTGCCTGGACCACATAGCGCCCTAAAAACCCCGAAGCGCCAGTGATAAATACCGTTTTCATCCTCTCACTTTCCCCTCAATCCAATTGTGCTAGGTCCAATGCTGTTAGGTCCAACGCTGTTGGGTCCAATGCTGCTCGGTCCAATGCTGCTCGGTCCAATGCTGCTGGGTGCGCCACCCGACCCCCTAGATGCGGTTTTGCTCCCCTAAGAGCGTTTCCACCAGACGACTGGTGCGGGCCATATCGCCATAGGTGAGGGGTGGGGGTTGGCCCTGGGCGATCGCGGTATAGGTCTGTTCTAACAGCCGGTGTAGCCCTTCGTAGGGGGTTTGCTGCATCACTTTGCGGTAAAAGTTCTTAAAGCTGGCGCTCATGAACTCCCAGCCGCTATAGAAATGATTCGCCAAAGGAGTCAATTGCTTGCCCACGGGCCGGGGAACAACACAGCGCACATAGGGCTGAAACAGGTCGGTTTCGGCATAGCCCTCACTGCCGCGCACCGTGACCCAAAAGCCATCGGGCTGGGTATGGCAGCTAAAGCGCAGACGACCATGGACCTGTCCGGCGATAATCAGGGCATCTAAATCATCGAATTTGAACAGATCCCCGCCCCCATGGTTGCTCCAGGCGGCCCCCACTCGATACTCGCCCCCCGCCGCCGCGCTCCCCTCCTCCGGTAAGTGCTCTAGCAGTAAATAGGCCATGTGGGGCAGAAAGTCATGGACGATGCCCGCCGGGAGTTGATGCAGCGGGCTGGGCAGGTTGGGGTCGGCATAGCGCCCGCCGCCGCGAATATCCAAGGCAATGCGCACTTCAACTTCCTGGACCTCACCGAGGGCACCCGCAGCCACGAGGTCGCGAATGTCCCGAATTGGCCAGTTAAAGCGATAGTTTTGGTTTTCAATGAGGATGCGATCGCAGCGTTGCGCTACGGCCCACAGTTCCTCAAACTCCCCATGGGTTGGGGTCATGGGTTTCTCACAAATGACATGGGCACCCGCTTCGAGGCAGGCCGTGGCCAGCCACTGGTGGGTATTGGGGGGGGTGAGAATGTGGACGACATCGGGTTTTTCTTGGTCCAACAGTTGGCGGTAGTCGGTGTAGGTGCGAGCCACGCCAAACTGACTTTGGGCATAGGCCGCTGCCGCTGGGGACAGATCACACACGCCTACGGCCTCTGCGCCGGGAAATTGGGCCAAAAAGGTGAGATGTTCTTTGGATATGTATCCCGCGCCAATGACGGCTGCTTTCAGCATAGGTCGATCGGGTGCTGGTCGGGTCTTGGGCACTGCTAAGCATAGCGACTTTACCCGGAATATACAAATCTTCCCGCTTCCCTCAGAATCGCGATAGTATGGGGGAACAATATTAAGAAATGTATCAATTCACCATAACGCTATGGAATCCACTTCACCCGCTTTATCCATTGGGGTTACTCTGGCCATCGCCCTGATTGGCCTGACGGGCTTTTCGATCTACACCGCCTTTGGTCCCCCCGCCAAGGACTTGGCCGATCCCTTTGAGGATCATGAGGACTAGGCCCACCCCCAACCCCCTCCCTGGAGGGGGCTTTTCATTGGGATACACTTCACCGTGGAGCAACCCAGCCCCCAACCTGAAAAAGCCCGTAGTGCGGACTTTAGTCCGTCATCCCGTAGTGCGGACTTTAGTCCGTTTCAGGCAACCACCCTCAAATGCATATCCTGCAAAGGTTTGGGGCAATTCTGAGCATTTTTTGTCCCGGACTGAGATTTTGAGAATTAATTCTAAGTGCCATGACTTCGATCGCTGCGTCCCCCCTTCCCCCGTCCGATCCCCAACCTGCCTTATCCCTGGTTGAGCAGTATTTAGGTGCCTTACCCGATCGCACCCTGGAGGCTTTGCGGCAGGCCGATCG
>JAYKJG010000265.1:0-7765 GCA_035286285.1 Prochlorothrix sp. | reverse complement strand
CCCATAGGAGACTAGCCCCTTACACTAGGGCTTCTTCCTTAACCAACTTATCCCAACCCAAATCCTTGAGGGCCGTGTTGCGGCGCAGGGGGCGGGTCACCAGTTCCAGGATGTCGCGGGAATTGCCGAAGCCGTGGATTTGGGCAAAGGTGAACTCCACCGACCACTTGGTGCTAATGCCACGGGCCTCTAGGGGGTTGGCATGGGCCATGCCCGTGATCACCAGATCGGGCTGGATCTCCTTAATGCGCTGGATTTGGTTGTAATTATCGGGCTTTTCAACAATACGGGGCAATTCTACCCCCATCTCAGTACAGGTCTTCTCCAGCAGTTGCAACTCAGCCCCTTGGTAGCGCTTATCCATATAGGGAATGCCAATTTCCGGCACCGTCATGCCGCAGCGAATCAGAAAGCGGGCCAGGGAAATTTCCAGCAGGTTATCCCCCATGAAAAAGACAGATTTGCCACGAATAATGGCAAGATACTCCTCTAGACCGGCCCAAATTTGCTGTTCCCGCTCTTCCAGCCCCTGGGGTTCAATCTCCAGAACCGAGCAGATTTTTTCAACCCAGGCGCGGGTGCCGTCGGGGCCGATCGGGAACGGTGCGCCAATCAGCTTGCACTTGCGGCGACGCATCAAGGTTGTGGCCGTGCGGGAGAGAAAGGGGTTAACTCCGGCCACAAAGTAGCCTTCTTCCAGTACAGGTAGCTCGGTATAGCGCTTGGCAGGCAACCAGCCGGAAACCTTAACCCCCTGCTTCTTCAGTTCCAGGGTCAACTGGGTCACCACGGGATCAGGCAGAGAGCCAAACAGCACCAGGGGATGGTGGTTTTTGTACTCACTCTCAGTATGAACCGCTGGGGCTTCGGATTTGCGACCCAAGCTAAAGAGCCGCTGAATTCCGCCGGTACGCTCTTCTTTTTCCTCAGCGCTGGCGACTTGGCTGGGGCAGCGGTTCGCCATGGCGGCTAGCACGGTATCTTCCCCTTGGGTAAAGGCATAATCTAGGCCATTGGCACGGGCCACGACGATCGGAATACCCAACTCCGCCTCTAGCTTGGGGGCAATCCCTTCCAGGTCGGTTTTGATAATTTCCGTGGTGCAGGTGCCAATCCAAACAATGACGCTGGGGTTACGATCGCGCTTAATCTGCTCACACAGCCGCTTTAACTCTTCATAATCGTTCAGTTTCGCCGAAATATCCCCCTCTTCCAGTTCTGCCATGGCATAGCGGGGTTCCGCAAAGATCATCACCCCCATCGCATTCTGGAGAAAATAGCCGCAGGTCTTGGTCCCAATGACTAGGAAAAAGCTATCTTCAATTTTCTGATACAGCCATGCAACACAGCTAATGGGGCAAAAGGTGTGGTAATTGCCAGTTTCGCAGTCGAAATTGAGGGCAGAAGGGGCTTGGGTGGCAGTCATAGGTCTGTGGTGGGAAAAGGGTCAAGAATGGGGGCTGGGAAGGGTCAGACGGGAGTGGAGGTGTGAAAATGCAGATAACAAACCCAAAGGTTGCTTTCAGGCCGAATCAGAGGGGTGCAAGGCATCGGGCAGCAGTCCAGCGGAAATTTCGACATCAGACATGCCCATGCTGGGACTATGGCCGTTATTGCCCAGTTCAATGTCTGGATCAAAGTTCAGTTGCAGCACTTCGATGATGGCATCTTCGTCGGCGTTAAGCTGGAAGAAAGGCACCATCAAGTTCCCTAGCTTGGGTTCTAGGGCATTGACGACCCCCAAAATCAGGGAAGAGGTGGGCCGCTGGCCCCCGTCGGGGGTGCGCACCGATCGCCCTGCCATTTGCAAACTCAGCCAAGGACGATTAGCTTGGTAATAATCCAGCCATTTTTGGCGGATCGAGGCGGTAAAGGACTCAAAGAAGGCCATAGCTCAGATTCTCAGTAACGGTAGACCGGGCAGTCTAGGGGAAGCTGTCAGCAGCCCCACGCCCAGCAGTTGGGGTCAATCCTGATCCGTGGGCCGGGATTTGTCAACGGCAACGGGATAGGTCACCGGGATAATACCCGATCGCCTCCCAAAATCTACCGTTTTGCTGGAATCTGTCACTGAAATCTGTCACTGAAATCTGTCACTGAAATCTGTCACTGGAGTCGATCGTTAGCGGTCGATCGTTAGCCGTCGATCGTTAGCGGTCGATCGGGGGCCGTCGATCGTTAGCGGTCGATCGGGAGCCAAGGCCAAGGGCTAAACCATCATCAGTTCCAGATCTGCATCAGCAGTTTGGGCCGGAGCCTCAGCCGGGGGATTGAGGTAGAAGTCAGACAGGAGGCTAAAGAGGTCACGATCGGGGGCATCCTGGGGCACCACACCTTCGGGGCGGGCCAGCACCTGATCGGCAATGTTGAGGTAATACTCACAAACAGGCAGCAGCGAGGGATCCTCTTCCGCCATCTCAAAAATGGTCTTGCCCTTCACCCGCGAAACCCGAATATCCTCAATCAGCGGCAGCACTTCCAACACCGGAATCGGCACCGCTTCCACATACTTATTAATCAGATCCCGCTTCGAGGTGCGGTTGCCAATCAAACCCGCCAGACGGAGCGGATGGGTCCGAGCCTTTTCCCGCACCGATGCAGCGATGCGATTAGCCGCAAAAAGGGCATCAAAGCCGTTATCCGTCACGATTAGGCAGTAATCGGAGTAATTCAGCGGGGCCGCAAACCCCCCACAGACCACATCCCCCAGCACATCAAAGAGAATCACATCATACTCATCAAAGGCGTTCAGTTCCTTGAGCAGCTTCACGGTCTCGCCGACTACATAGCCGCCGCAACCAGCCCCCGCAGGCGGTCCCCCCGCTTCCACACAGTCCACCCCGCCGTAGCCCTTGTAAATCACATCTTCGGGCCAAATATCTTCATAGTGGAAGTTCTTTTCCTGGAGGGTGTCGATAATGGTGGGGATCAGAAATCCAGTGAGGGTAAAGGTGCTGTCGTGCTTGGGGTCACAGCCAATTTGCAGGACTTTTTTGCCGCGCTTGGCCAAAGCCACGGAAATATTGCAGCTTGTGGTGGACTTGCCAATACCACCTTTGCCATAGACCGATAGTTTCACGGGATGTCCCTCCTGGGTTGGGTGAGCGGGGTTTGGGGGTTAAAGCTTTTGTTATCGGGGTCTCACTCTGAGAGCCAGTTCTAAGAAAGAGTTCTGAGAGAAAGTCCGGAGAGAAAGTCCGGAGACTAGAGCGCCGTTACAGCGGGCGCAGGTTGCGAAAGATGCAAGCTGGAAGTGCCGCTTCATCACGGCGGCACAAGCTCCAACTCATTTGCCTCATCAGTTGTCTGCATTATTGGACCAAGGTCTATCCCTTGGGAAGGGGGGTCGTTTTTGAAAAACGATGCTATATCGTTTAATTCAGATTAAATGCGAGATTATTCAATTTTGGATTTTCTCAAGTCTTCTCAAAGCTGCTCAGGTATTTCTAGACTCTTTAATAATTTTAATTTTTATAAATCAGTACATTAAACAACTCTGTTAAAAATACTTCGGGATCCCGGTGTAGCCACTCAGGAACTATGAACGATCCGCAGCTATCCCCGCATTCGCGATCGTTCCCAAGCTCTGCTGGATTGGGGTTATTGAGCAATCTGGCCTGAAACCTGTCGGGATCTTGCTCCCCTCTCTCCCCTGGCAGAGGCTGGGGGTAAGGATCTTGCCGATGTCCCAACCGATCGCGATCGACCTAAAATCCCCCGTAAACCCAACCCTCCAACCCTGACGGGCCTTGCCCCAGTTTCCCTTGGCTTTCACCACCGCAAACCAAGGCCGGGGGGGACCGATCGGGAAAATTATTAAGATTGCTTAAGTTTGGTCTCTACATTTCAAAGCCGTAACAATTGGGCAGGATTCCTCCCCTTCTGTCTATGGATGGGATTGAGAAGTCAAAGGGTGAATTTCACTATTTGCCAAGGTACGGACTAAAGTCCGTACTACAAGCCTTTTGAGCCAGGTCAGGGTCTGGGTTTCTCATTGCGATCCTGCTGGTAGAGTTGACCCGTTTTTAGGGCTGTAGCTGCCTTTTGTAGCTCCAGGCCCAGGTAACCGGCGTGTTCTGCCTGGAGCATGGGGGAGTTTTGGCAAATTTCCCGTAGCAGCTTGAGGGGATTTTTGCCGCGATAGGTTTGCACCACTTCGCCACTGCCGGAAGTCAGGTGACTCACGACAATTTCGGCACCAGCGGCAGTATTTTCTAACTCAATCAAGAAATTACCCGCCGGATCGACAAAATCCCGGCTCTGGTGCAGGCGGGCGTATTGGGTTGCAATCAGCCGATCGGCATTGTCCCAGGTGTCGTCGTAAATATGGGCGCTCTGGCTAATGGTCATCAGCGGCCCTAGGCGCAGGTCATAGTCAGAGGTTTGGGCAAGGCGATCGCGGATGTGCTGCTGCAATGCCCGCAACCCCATCGCATTGGCAGGCCAAGCGCTAAACATATCGTTGGAGCGGAACAGCGCCGTTAACGATAGCTCATTGTCCACAACCCGCAGCCAAATATGGTTTAAACAGGGACTACCGCCCTTTTCATGGTCTTTGACATCCCACAGGCTCATCACGGCGCTAGCAGCATCGATTTCTCCCCTTAACTTGGCGACCACTTGCTCAATTTGGTCTCGCCCAAACCACGATCGCAGCCGCTGCCCATAGGTGTACTTCACCCCTTCCCGATAGGGGGCATCCTCCAGGATTTGGGAGATGTATTCCTGGATAAAGGGCCGATCGCAGGGCAAATAGTTCGGCTCTGGGAAGTAAAACCCCTCTGGCTCCGCCGTAACCACGGCCACTAAATTAATTAACTCCTGCCAGTAGCCATCATAGCCCGTGGGCCGAATCGTCCCTGTCGTTTTAATGCGGTGGATCAACCGCACCCAAGTTTCGGCGATCGTCTTGCCTTCGATGCGGTGGCCATAGCGGGGACCGGGAAAAACCGTCGGTTGGCTTTCCTTCAGGGGGAAAAACTGCGGCTCTGGCCAATTTACTGGGACTTCCTCCCCTTTCAGCCGTTGGTTACAGGCTTGGACAGCGGCGATCGCGCTGGGTAAATCTGTTGTGAACTGATAGCGTACCGTTTGGCGCACCTGCTCTAGGGCAGCGGCGGGAATTTCCGCCTCAATATAGCCCACCGCCCCACTGACCGCTCCTGGCCCCGCCTCAATCACCCAGCAGTCCGCCCCCGTATCCGTTTGCCCTGCCCGAAAGCCCTCCTCAAAAAAATCCCGCAACCGGTCACAACTGCCTGCATTGCGGTCCTCTTGGGTTGCGCTCAGAATCACCAAGTCCTGAATGTGGGGATTGGCCAATAGGTTCCGCAGCAGCAAACTAATCCCCCGTGTAGGGCTATAAAGCTGGCCGATCGCGGCATATTCTGCCGGTTGCAAGGCTTTAGCAACACTTTGCCGCACAGTCCAACCTGTGACGACAACAACCGCACCCTCACCGCGCAAGACCTGGTTAGGCTTGTAGTAGGGCACATAGGGGGGAATCATAGTTGGAAAGGGGGGATTAGAGGTTAAAGGGGACATGGGAGGACTGAGTGAAGCCTGATAGAGAGCCGCTAGGACATTACCTTATCAAGCCTTTCTGCTAACAATTTCTCAATCCAGGCATTGATACTCACTCCCTCTCGCTTTGCAGCCAGGAAGACCTTACGGTGAATATCTGGATTAGTCCGCAGATGAAGCTTCCCGGAAAAGGGCTTCTCAGGATCGCGCCCCAATTCAGCACAAAACTCCAGATAATCTTCTACAGAGTCTTGAAAAGCTTGACGGGCTTGCTCAACTGTCTCCCCTTGAAAGGTAATGACATCATTAATGTCGATCACCCGACCAAAGAGAATATTGGCTTCCAGATCTGCTTCAAGAACACCGGAGTAGTCTTTGTATTTTAATAATGCAGGCATAGGCTCAGAATAGATTCCAGAGTGAGGTCAATCCGCGCATTGAGAAATACGCCAAGGTGATGTCAGATGCTCCTCGATCAGCGCTCCCGGACCCACAGGGCCAACCCACCCCCGCGTCCCCGTGCCGCGATCGCCTGCTCCGTAATCCAGAAATAGGTGAAAAATGCCTGTTCCTTGACGGGTTGTTGGTAAAACTTGGCCTCCCGATCGGCCCCCTGGCGGATATAGCCCGAATAGATCGGTAAAGCGCCCAGGAAAGCCGTCATGCGCGTGAAGTCAAAGGCCAAGATGCGGCTGCGGTGCAGATGAACCAAGCCGCCGACGGCGAGCTTAGAGCCAGCAAACTCAACGGTATTCAGCACTTGGCCCTGCTGATCTGACTCCGGCACCGGAACAGGCTGATTTCCCAGGGCCGGGAGCGCACCGCGATCGTAGGCGATCGTAATTTTGACCCAGGGCGGCAAAAACTTCCCCGCCCCCAGGGCTACCCCCGCCCGCTGTCGTGCTTTGCGCGTACCGGTAATAAAGGTGAGCCGCCAGTTTCCCAGCAACTGACCGTAATCATGGCGAAATCTAGCAGCTTTTGCGTGGTTTTCCGCTGCGATTAGGGCTTGAACCACCGCCGCAGCATCGGGCTGGGGCTGGCGGCGATCGCTCCCAAAGGCCACCGCCGCCGCCAATGCAGCTAAGTCGGGACTTAATGCGGAACTCACACCAGCGCTGACGTTCAAGTCTGGATTGCGGTTAGCAGTTGAGCCAGTCACCGGGGTCTACTCCTCGTTCAAAATCTTGGGCACTCGCACAAATTCCCCATCCCGATCGGGGGCACAGGCCAAAATCCCCTCCCGATCGGGGTAGGTCACCTGCACATCGGGCCGCACCACATTACTCACATCAATGGCGCGAGTTGTTGGCGGGACATCATCGGTATCTAACTCACTCAGTTGCTCAAAATAGCCCAAAATGCTGTTTAACTGGGGCGTAAATTGCGCTTCTTCCTCAGGGGTTAACTGAAGACGGGCCAAAAGGGCCACTTTTTCGACTTGGGCGCGATCGAGACTCATGGTTCTGCAAACTCTTAGCGGTAGACGTTAGGGAGGGCTAGACGTTAGAAATAAACATCAATCTTAGAACGGCCCGTGGTTTTGAGCCAGTTTTGGGCCTCAATGTAGTTATTGGGAGCCAACTGAATCGCCCGCACCCAATAATCTGCCGCCAAGGTATAGAGCGCTTCCGCTTCCGTATCCAGCGCTTCCGCCTCGCTCAGCAGTTCCTGGACCTTATCCGTCTCACCTTGGTCCTCCGCGTAGTCAATCTGATTGCGCAGCAGCTTTTCCTGCTCCTTCAGTTGCTCCGCCTTATAGTGGTGAATCACACCCAGATTATTAAAGGCCTGGGGCATCCGGGGGTTTTGTTCGATCGCCTCCAGATAAAACTCAATTGCCTTCTCATGCTCCCCATTGCTGGTGTGGATCAAGGCCATGTTGTACAGCACAAAACTGCGATCGTTGGGATCCTGCTCTAGCTTCAGAGCCTCTTCGTAGTTCTGCATCGCCTCCGCATACTCCCCATCCCCCTGGGCCGCCATTCCGTCCCGGTAGTAGGCAAAGGCCTCCTTCGCCTCCTTATTGGTCGGCAGAATTTTGAGGATGATGTCCGCCATCACCGTAAAAGTTTTATCAACAAAATTGTCATTGCGCTGCGATCGAGGCATAGGGGTTATCCTTCGTGGCTTAAATCAGGAGCTTGATCAACGTCGCCTTATAAACGTCACCTGATAAAGGTCACCTTATAAACGTCGCCTTATAAACTCATAGGTGCATTCTAAACCTTGGACCCCCCCC
>JAYKJG010000264.1:0-2622 GCA_035286285.1 Prochlorothrix sp. | reverse complement strand
TGCCATCCAGTACCAAGAGCCATGGGAATTAATTCTCCTTGGACGAGTTCATAGGGGGTGTCGGTGCCGTCAGAGTGGGTGAGGTAATCCGCTAGGGTGAAACGCTGGGCGAGAGTGATCATGGCAGGGAACCTTCTATCAAAGCATCGGCTTGATTTTGGGTGCATTTCACTTTGGGGCAACCCAGACCGGGCCAGAAAGGCTCGTAGCACGGACTTTAGTCCGTACCGGGGCAAAGGTGAAACGCACCCGTTATTTTAGTGTAACTGAACTTTAGAATTTGTCAGTTGCTCCGGAAAAAAGCTAAATCTAGCTCAAAAGCAGTTAAAATGACTTCCCTCTCGGTGCAGGTAAGAGACCCACACGCCAAGGGTCGAAAACTTCTGCCCTGCTGAACTAGGGAATTCTCCAGGAGTCCAGAAATTCCCAGTCACCATCGGCCTCGCTGTTGGTATCCCATTGAGTTGGATTCCCGATCGTACGATCGTCAGCCCCCCGATCGCCCAAAGGCAAATTCGGTTGCAGCGGCGGACGATCGCGGGGGGCATCTCGGCGGGGATCCCCAGGGCGACCCGATCGGGGTAGGGGGGGCAAGGGAGGCCGATCGCGGGGGGGTTCCGGCGCAGGGGAAAGAGCAGGACTGCGGGGACCAGGATTGCGCAAATCATCCCGCGATCGATCGCCCAGACGCGCAGCCGGAGGCCGATTAGGGGGCGGCAGAGATATAGGAGGCCGATCCAGGGGGGGCGGGGCCAAGGGGGGCTGACTCACCGGAGGCCGATCGAGGGGGCGGCGATCGCGGCTGGGAACAGACCCACCGTCCCCATTAATGCCCACCGCAAATCGCTCCGGATCCCAACGGCGGCGACCCTTGCCCCGCTCACTGGGGCGATCGGGATCGGACAGACTAGGCCGATCGGCTGGCTGAGCCGGATCCGCAGGACCAGAGACCAGCGGGCGATCGTCAAGGGGCGCATTGGGCAAGGGGGGGGGTGGCGACCAGTCCTCCACCAAGGGCGGCGGTGCCCCCAGGGGATCCGACGGGCGATCGGGGCTGGCTGGGTAAGAACCGAGATCCAAGCTAGCAGCAGGTCTGGGGATAACCCGATCGGGACGAGGCGGGCGATCGGGTTGGATAACCCCCGGCACCGGACCCGGTAATGGACTCGATAATGGACCACGAGGGGCGATCGGCCTGGGGTCTGGATTGGGTTCCCCCTTGCCCCACTCGTCTAAACCCCAATCCGCATCCGCTCCCCCACTGCCCCCCCCCGCACCACCTCCGGCGACCTGCTCCCCTGCTTCATACTGGCCATCTCCCTCCAGAAACAGGTAAGTTCCCTCCACGATCGCGGCATAAACCCCACCGTCAATCCACTTCAATAGCTCCGAAGCCCGCAGAATCACCCAGGGGCGCATATTCTCCGCAAAGCTGAGAATTTTTGTAATTTTATCGAGATTATCCAGATCATAGCCGCCAAATTCCCGCGATTGATCCAAAAATTCATCAATCACCGCCTGGGACAAAAATTGCTCCGGCAACCCCGCCAACTTAATCAAAGCCCGCGTCGCCACCGTTGTATCCTGACAAGCCAGCAACCCCGCCCGATCGCAGGTCAACTTCGCCATCATCATCCACTGATACAGCGCCAACTCAATGCCATTGGTGGCAATCCCCCCCAGCCCCAGGGTAGAACTGGCAATAAACTTGCCTAAAATTGGCAGAACAATCGCCGTTTGGTGGTAAAGCAGGTGACTGCTCTTAATATGGCCCAATTCATGACCCAAGACATAGAGCCATTCCTGTTCCGTCAGCCGCTCGATCGCATCCACATTGACAATTACGATCGGCTCTGTCACTCCGATCGTCAACGTGCGAATATAGCCCTCCCCGTGAATCAGATAAAGGCTGGGCATGGGATCCACCGCTAAAGTCTCGCAGGCAGTCTCAAAGGCGCTGTAAATGGCGGGGAAGTTGCGATGGGTGATGCGGATGGCGTTGGCAGTGCAACGGAACCGAAATAGACGATCGATGCCGTATTCATTAATTTTTTTGAACACCAAGGACAGACCGGGCGTTTTTTCCAGGGATTTCCGGGCGCGGCTGTCGAAGGGATGTTCGTAAACGTTGGCCTGAAGGCCGTGGAAGTGGCGATGGGTCATGGCGGGCGGATGAGGACGAGGGGATGGGATCGGAAGCGCTGGAATGTGGCCAGAAGCACCAGGGAGAAGCACCAAACTGTTTTCTATCCTAGCAGGGCCGATCGAGGGCGGCAGTGCTAGAGCAAGAAACCCCTCACCCCCGACCCCTCTCCCCAAGGAGCGGGGAGCAAGAAACCCCTCACCCCCCGCCCCTCTCCCCAAGGAGAGGGGAGCAAGTGGATTTAATACCAAATACGACAAAGCGCCCTTCGTTTTGGTCGGGGCAATCCCCCCGTGGTTGCCCCTATATTTGGCTGGTCGAGGGTCGGCACAGGGGCACGACCCCTACCCGTTTATTCTGTTCGTTTTGGTAGGGGCAATCCCCCCGTGGTTGCCCCTGTATTTGGCTGGTCGAGGGTCGGCACAGGGGCACGACCCCTACCCGTTTATTCTGTTTCAGGCTCAACGGATTTGGTATAA
>JAYKJG010000263.1:0-4259 GCA_035286285.1 Prochlorothrix sp. | reverse complement strand
TCTTGAACGTTTCCCTATGACTGTCGCTACTCCAACCCTTTCCGCCTCGCCCACCCTCGATCCCGTTCTTGGGGAAAAATATCGCCAACTTCAGGCGCTTTTCCAGGATATGGGTTGCGCCCTAGTGGCCTACTCCGGCGGCATTGATAGCACCCTGGTGGCCAAGTTAGCGGTGGATACCTTGGGCGATCGGGCGATCGCCATCACCGCCGTTTCCCCCTCCCTGTTACCAGAAGACCTCGAAGAAGCCCGCCTCCAAGCCGCCACCCTCGGCATTACCCACGAAGAAGTCACCACCCAGGAACTGAACAACCCCAACTACGCCAGCAATCCCGTTAATCGCTGCTACTTCTGCAAAAGCGAACTCCACGACACCCTCAAGCCCCTCGCCCTAGAGCGGGGCTACCCCTACGTCATTGATGGGGTCAATGGGGATGACTTGCAGGACTACCGACCGGGAATCCAAGCCGCCAAAGAGCGGGGTGCCCGATCGCCCCTCGCCGAAGTGGGACTGACCAAAACCGAAGTTCGGCAACTGTCCCAGTACCTCGGTCTGCCTTGGTGGGATAAACCGGCCCAGCCCTGCCTATCCTCGCGTTTTCCCTACGGCGAAGCCATTACCGCTGAAAAGCTCCAGCGCGTTGGTCGATCGGAGCGCTATCTCCGTCAATTGGGTTGGCGCAATCTTCGCGTGCGATCGGCAGGGGACACCGCCCGCATTGAACTGCCCCCCGACCAAATCCAACCCTTCATCGCCACCACCGACCTCCCCCACCTCGTCGCCACCTTTCAGGACTACGGCTTTCTCTTTGTCACCCTAGACCTTGAAGGCTTCCAAAGCGGCAAACTCAACCGCATCTTGGGGAAGGGCTAACCCCGCGATCGCCAGAATCCGGAGCAAGTCGGCAAGGGTCATCGAACCGACCCGATGAATCAAGCTATCCTGTTAGTATCCCTGGTCAGTCCCTGCCCCGGTTGTCGGGTTGCTAGGGAGCAGCGGTTGTAGCTCACGTTCGCCCATGGACAGCCGCCCAAACGGGCACGCTATGCCCTACGTTCAACCTCCTCCTCCCTGTCTTTGCCCGGTCTTGAGTTGAGGTTACCCCTTGCCATTATGAAAGTTTTACTGATTTATCCCTTATTCCCCAAAACCTTTTGGTCCTACGAGCGCATTTTAGAACTGATTAATCGAAAAGCACTGCTCCCCCCCCTGGGCCTCATTACCGTCGCCGCCATCTTGCCCCAGGAGTGGGAATTTAAGCTGGTCGATCGCAACGTCCGATCGGTCACCGAAGCCGAATGGGACTGGGCAGATCTAGTGATTTGCTCCGCCATGATTGTCCAAAAACCCGATCTGATTGCCCAGATTAAAGAGGCTAAAAAACGCGGAAAATCTGTCGCCGTAGGTGGGCCGTATCCCACTTCTTTACCCGAAGAAATGCGAGAGGTTGGGGTAGACTATTTGATCTTGGATGAAGGTGAAATCACCCTTCCCCTGTTTGTGGAAGCCCTGCAACGGGGCGAAACCCAGGGCGAATTTACGGCCAACGGGGAAAAGCCCTCCGTCACCGAAACCCCCATTCCCCGTTACGACCTGCTAGAACAGGAAGCCTACGACTCCATGTCCGTTCAATTTTCGCGGGGCTGTCCCTTCCAGTGCGAATTTTGCGACATTATTGTCCTCTATGGCCGCAAGCCCCGCACCAAAACACCCCAGCAACTCCTCGGTGAATTGCAAGCCCTCTATGACTTGGGCTGGCGAGGGGGCGTGTTTATGGTCGATGACAATTTCATTGGCAACAAACGCAACGTTAAGTTACTGCTGCAAGACCTGAAAACCTGGCAAGAAGAGAGAAACTACCCCTTCCGCTTTGATACAGAAGCCTCCCTGGATTTGGCTCAGGACGATGAGTTAATTCAACTGATGTTGGAGTGCAACTTTGCAGCGGTCTTTATGGGCATTGAAACCCCTGACATCGAAAGTTTACGCTTCACGAAAAAACTACAAAATACCCGATCGTCCCTGCTGGACTCCATTGATAAAGTCACCCGATCGGGCCTGCGCGTCATTGCGGGGTTCATCATCGGCTTTGATGGGGAAAAACCAGGAGCAGGTCAAAGAATCGTTGAATTTGCCGAAATTACCGGTATTCCCACCACCACCTTTGCCATGCTCCAAGCCCTGCCCCATACGGCCCTCTGGCATCGCCTCGAAAAAGAAGGGCGCTTAATTCAAGGCAGCGGCAACATTAACCAAACCACCCTCATGAACTTTGTGCCCACGCGCCCCGTGGAGGAGATCGCCCAGGAATACGTAGAAGCCTTTAGTGCCCTCTATGAGCCACAGCAGTACCTCGATCGGGTCTATCGCTATTTCCTCAAGCTGGGTGCCCCCAAGGTCCAGACCCCGTTTCAGTGGCCCCAATGGGTCGTGGTCCGTGCCCTGGCGATCGTCATCTGGCGGCAAGGAGTCGTCCGCGCCACCCGCTGGCAGTTTTGGCACCACCTGTTACACATGCTCTGGCAAAACCCCGCCGTAGTCGAGCAATACATCACCGTTTGCGCCCACAACGAGCACTTCCTAGAGTATCGAGACATTGTACGGCAGCAAATCGCCTCCCAACTAGCAGAATATCAACGCCAACAACCCCAACCCCAACCCCTCAGGGCCGCCTAAACCCGCCAGACTCACTGTAAGGGCGCGGTTTTCGCGCCCAAGCATCAAGTTGCCCTTAAGCTACCCCGATCGTCGCCGCTCCCTCCCGCAACAACGGAAACCCCAACGCCTCCCGCTGGGCCAAATACAAATGCGCCACCTGCCGCGCCAAATCCCGAATCCGACCGATATAGCGCGTCCGCTCCGTCACCGCAATCACCCCCCGCGCATCCAGCAAATTAAAACTATGGGAGCACTTCAGCACATAATCCAGACTCGGCAGCACCAGCCCCGCCGCCACTAACTGCTTCGCCTCCTGCTCATACAACCCAAACAACTGGAATAGCAACTCTGGGTTAGAAGCCTCAAAATTATAGCGACATTGCTCAATCTCCCCCTGAAGGAAAATATCCCCATAGGAAATCTCATCATTCCAAGCAATCTTCGTAAACGCATCCACATCCTGGAGATACATCGCCAGCCGCTCCAGCCCATAGGTAATCTCGATCGCCACCGGACGACAATCAATCCCCCCACACTGCTGGAAATACGTAAACTGCGTCACCTCCATCCCATCCAGCCACACCTCCCAGCCCACACCCCAGGCTCCCAGCGTCGGCGACTCCCAGTTATCCTCCACAAACCGCACATCATGATCCTCCGGCTGGATCCCCAACACCCGCAGCGACTCTAAATATAAGTCCTGGATATTATCTGGCGACGGCTTAATCAGCACCTGGTACTGGTAATAGTGCTGGCACCGATTCGGGTTCTCCCCATAGCGCCCATCCGTCGGTCGCCGACAAGGCTCCGCATAGGCCACCGACCACGGCTCCGGCCCGATCGCCCGCAAAAACGTATGGGGACTCATCGTACCCGCCCCCTTCTCCGTATCGTAAGGCTGAAGGATCAAACATCCCTGCCCGCCCCAAAACTCATGTAGCGCCGCAATCACCGACTGAAAATTCATAGATCCCTTACTTTGCCCGTCACCCAGGCCAACACAACCACTCCCTACCCTACACCCAAACCCCCCCACCCCTCACCCAGCCTCTCCCCCCAATAGATGGGTGCATTTCACCTTGGAGCAACCCAGCCCCTAACCTGGCTCAAACGGCTCGTAGTGTGGACTTTAGTCCGCCCCTTGGCAAAAGTGACATGCACCCCAATAGATTTACCCCTAGATTTACCCCTAGATTTACCCCCCCCTGCAACCTTCCCCTCCCCCCTCATTCCCCCATAAAGTAGTACACCTAAACTGAAGAATTCACCCCCTTGGACCCTTCGATCCCTCCCAGAAAAATTTTTTTCAAAAAATTTTTCGTCCTCAAAGCCTTATGTAGACAGGATTACAAGCTTCTCAACCCTCATAGACCCCAAAAAAGATCGGAAAAAGTAGTTGACAAGAGATGAGGTTCTTGCTAGATTAGTAAAGCGCCTGAGGGAAGGGCGGTGCGGGAACGCATCGGACATCCTGGGTGTAGGAACCTAGACAAGAGAATAGTTTGGAAGCCAAGCGCGACCTCGTCAAAGAAACGAGCTAAGTTGGGGAGTATATCTCCAGCGTAAGCATAACACAAAACGAGGAAACTGGATAATAGAG
>JAYKJG010000262.1:0-17507 GCA_035286285.1 Prochlorothrix sp. | reverse complement strand
GGAGCCTTAGGACGCTCTCCCGCCGCAATCATCGCCGTATACCCCGTCGTCGTAAAGGCAACAATACACTTGAGGTCTAGGATGTGATCGATCGTATTCAATGCCTCACTCAAGGCATGGGTTTCGTCGGTCTCCGCCGGGGGATGGTTAGCAAAATCCAAGTCTTTTTCAACATCATGGGAGATTTTAACCAGCATTTCCACCGCTTTCACTGGGTATTCCCCCACGGCTGACTCTCCCGACAGCATCACCGCATCAGTACCATCAAAAATCGCATTGGCCACATCACTGGCCTCGGCCCGCGTCGGTCGGGGGTTGCGGATCATGCTGTCCAGCATTTGGGTCGCTGTAATCACTGGGATGCTGCGCAGGTTACAGGCTTTAATAATGCGCTTTTGTAGGATGGGCACCCGTTCCGGACTCATTTCCACCCCCAAATCACCCCGTGCCACCATTAGCCCATCGCTAACGTCCAGAATCGCCTCTAAGTTCTCGATCGCCTGGGGCTTTTCAATCTTGGCAATCACCGGCACATCGGAGCAACCCTGCTCAGCCATAAAGTGCTTCAGCGTCAGGATATCCTCAGCAGTACGCACGAAACTCAGGGAAACCCAGTCAATTCCCTGGGCAAGGCCAAAGGTTAAGTCTTCCTTATCTTTATCGGTCAAAGAGGGCAACTGAAGGTTAAGGCTGGGCACATTAACCCCTTTGCGGCTGTAGAGAATGCCCCCTTCCACCACGCGACAGTGGACTGCCCCATTGAGCACCCCCGTCACCTCCAGTTCCAGCAGGCCATCATCTAAAAGGACCTGCGTCCCCAATTTCGCCTCCTGCGCTAAGTAGGGATAGTCGATCGCCACCGTATTGGGATCCCCTTGGTAGTCTGCGCTGGGCACCAAAATCAGGGTTTCGCCCTCCACCAGCGGCACACTCCCCTCCGGCAAATTGCCAACGCGGATTTTAGGTCCCTGAAGATCTTGCAACAGTGTAATCGGCGCATCCAGCTCCTCAGACATGTCCCGCAAGACCTGAACCATGCGCGCATGATCCGGATAGCTGCCATGGGAGAAGTTGAGACGAGCCACATTCATTCCGGCCTGAACCATTTCACGAATCACATCCGGGGAACTACTTGCAGGGCCAATGGTGGCTACAACTTTAGTGCGATGGGTCAGGGGTTTCATACGTCGCGTAGACCTCCGAAGCAGGAACGGTTAAATCACTCCCTTCTTGTACCCCCAGTTACCGCAGTTAGAGCTGAATCTTATTTATTCTTCGGCTTAGGGTAAAGAAGGATAACAAGGATGAATTGCCCTTCTAGAAAAGTGGGACAATCAAGGGGACAAAACAGTCATAAAAGTGACCCAAACTCGCTATTTTGAGCGATCGTCGGGGTCACCCAGACCGGGAGTGCTAAGTCAGGAAATGCTGATGTTCTGAAGAAAATCTATAACAAGATTCCTGCCAGGAGTCATCCGCAAACCAAGCCAAACCCACTCCCCTAAAACAGTCCTCGTCGCCGTTGCTCCGGATCCTGTGGCAATTCACAGGGCTGACGTTATCTAGATCACACTCGATCGGCCCTAACTTTGTCTAAGTTAGAGATGGACATTGTGAACAGCCCCTTACGCTGAATTTAAAAGAGGCCGGATTCATGACCAAACCCGCTGAAAAACCAAGGTGAGCCATCCCTAAAACCTGGGTCTTTTCCCCCTGTTGCCCTCCTTCTGCCCACTGCCCTCCACCTGCCCACAATGACCCCGTTCAACCCTCAGGACTTAAGTTACATTTTTGTTGTTTTTGTCCCTTTAACTGCATCCCCTTTACTTTGTCTCCTTGACTACTTAAATCCGATCGGCCACCGATCCATACTAGTCTCCTAACAATCTGTCATTTTGAGTCTTAAAATCGCCCCCTTCTCTACACCTTTCGCCTCGACTTTATTGAACCCGAATTACCTCTACTCCTGATGATGAAAGGAGATGGTCTGCCATGAACCTTCTAGACGCTTCGATCGAACACTTGATTCTGCCCACCTGGCTCTGGCTGTGTCCCCAGGACCTCCCCCAGACCCCCGCCCCGACCCACAGCGCTTCCTTTCACCGACGATCGTGGGATCTCCTTGCCCCCCTGCGCTACTGGCTGGGACAGTTGAAAATTGACAACGCAGCCTTTGCCCATCGCCTTTGCCGCCTCATCCCGGCCCAATGCCCCTTTGAGCGAGATATCAAGTTTTTGGGTCATCTGTTGTTCCACATCCCCCCCATGTGCAAACTCAACCCCCTTTACGATGACTTAATGGTTCTCCGGTTCCGTGCCCTGTGTTACCTAGCCGACGAATGCGGCGAGGATGTGAGTTGCTACTGCTAGCCAGAGGCATTTACAGCCAAAATTATCCTGCTCAGCGGATCTTGGGCAGCACAGACTGAACCACTGCGGCCCCCCAAGCATCGGGTGTCACCTTTGCAGATGCACCCCCTAGTCCTCCTTCGGCGGGGAGGAGAGGGTTGAAGCGTGGGGGGCTAATTGAATTGGCAAAGGCACGATCTACGGGTGCATTGCACTTTGGAGCAACCCGGCCCCTCACCTGGCTCAACAGGCTCGTCGTGCGGACTTGAGTCCGCCCCTTGGCAAAAGTGCAATGCACCCAGAGGTACTTCCTCTATGTCCCGTCAGGGCGTTAGGCTGCGTTTTCCTGGGGAGAAGAGTAGAGGGTAAAGACTTGGCGGCAGAAATGCTTAAAGCGGTCCTGGATTTCGGGGGCAGGTTGTTTCCGGCCTAGAAAGCGCCAATTGGCGATCGTAGACAGTCGCCACTCCTCACCGTCGTAACTAAAGCCAACAATTTCCAAGCCCAGCAAACGCTGCGGTTCTAGACCTTCATCCGCTTCCGCCGGACGAGACAGGCGGGTTTGGACCAAAATACTGCGGCACTCGTAGCGAGGACTCCAACCGGGGAGGTGAAAACCAATATCCAAGGAGTCTGGGTCTACGAGGCGGCGAGTGTCATCATCATTACACCAGGGCTTGAGATCCACCCGCGCATCGGGAAAGTCCGACTTAAAGAGATGGACGATCGCGGTAATTTTACTGGTTATTTCCAAACTGGTGGCGAGTTCCGCTGCATTCACGGGTGACGCTCCTTCTGGGTAATGGTTTTGTAACTAGGTATAACGAATTCTTCCTTAGGAATGCAAATTCTGTGGGAAGTTGACACATCCTTAAAAAGCGGGGCGGAGTGCGATCGCATCCGGTTGACAGCAACCCCTAGACCGTATTAGCTCCCTACACCCACCCTAGACAAGGGGAGACCCTGAACGTGAGCCACAGGAGAAGTTGGGGAGAAAGCCAACCGGGCGATCGGACGCAGCTTGTGTAAAGTTGCCCCCCGGTCGATCGCCCCCCGTCCAGGTTCATCGCCCTAATTCTGAAGAATTGTGTCAGGATCTTTCTGGGAGAGTCGTTACCTCTGATACCGGCAGACCCCAGATGTTGTTACAATCGTTTACAGAACGCAGTTTCTTAAGCGCCTGAGTACCATGACCCAACCCCTGGTTTCTGGCCCCTCTGCCACGACCATGCCCGTCGCTTTCACCCCCAGCCCTACCGGGGATGACCCAAGGGCCAGCGATCGGGGTGATTCTCCAATAACTACCATGGCCCCTGAGATGGATTCTGAGATCGCCCCCCAGCAGGGCCACGCCGATGCTTTAGTGTATGATCCCCTCGCGATCGCAGCCCAGTATCGCAACCGTCCCGGCCAAGTTTGGGGGCGCTGTTTCAGCATCCTCAGTCCCCTCGTGGGCTTTGGGCTGGGGTTACTGTGGGATCGGCAAACGGGCCAATTGAAACAAAATGAAGCAAGGCGGGCGATCCAATTGCGCGACCTGCTCACCCGCCTAGGACCAGCCTTTATTAAGGTGGGCCAAGCCCTATCAACCCGGCCCGATTTGCTCACCAGCCAATACCTAGAAGAGCTAGAAACCCTCCAAGACCAACTGCCTGCCTTCCCCAACGCGATCGCCTATCGCTTCATTGAGGAGGAACTGGGGGCACCCCCCCATGAGTTATATCCAGAATTAACCGCCAGTCCAGTCTCGGCAGCATCCCTCGGTCAGGTCTATAAAGGCAAGTTGCCCACGGGGGAAACCGTTGCCGTCAAGGTCCAGCGGCCCGGTTTGGCTGAACAGATCACCTTGGATATTTATATCCTGCGGGGGTTGGCGGCCTGGATTATGCAGACCTTTCCCAAGTCCATGAAAAGTGACTTGGTGGCCATTATGGATGAGTTTGGCCGCCGCATTTTTGATGAGATGGACTACACCCGTGAGGGCCACAACGCCGAGCGCTTCAGCAAGCTCTACGGCCATCTCCCCAATATTTATGTGCCTCAGATCTACTGGCGCTACACCAACCGTCGTGTGTTGACGATGGAGTGGATTACGGGCAAGAAATTAACCCAAATTGAGGCGATCGCAGCAGAAGGGGGCGATGTTAGCCATTTAATTGAAATGGGGGTGCAGTGCTCCCTGCGCCAGTTGCTAGAGCATGGCTTTTTCCATGCCGATCCCCACCCCGGCAACCTCTTAGCCACCCCAGACGGCAAACTGGCCTATCTGGACTTTGGCATGATGAGCGAGATCAAGCCCTACCAGCGCTATGGTCTGATTGAAGCCGTTGTTCACCTGGTCAACCGAGACTTTGATGCCCTCGCCCAGGACTACATCAAGCTAGAGTTTCTTGATGCCACGGTGGATGTCACCCCGATTACGCCAGCGTTGGCGATGGTGTTTAACAACGCCCTAGGGGCCAGTGTGGCGGAGCTAAACTTTAAGAGCATCACGGACCAGTTATCGGCCCTGATGTATGACTATCCCTTTAAGGTTCCGGCCTACTATGCCCTGATTATCCGATCGCTCGTAACCCTAGAGGGGATTGCCATTAATGTTGATCCCAACTTCAAAGTTCTCAGTAAAGCCTATCCCTACATCGCTAAGCGGCTACTGACGGACCCTTCCCCGGAATTACGCAATTCTTTGAAGGATTTGCTCTTCAAAGATGGAAATTTCCGCTGGAGTCGGCTGGAAAACCTGATGCGCAATGCCCGCAACAGCGACGACTACGATCTTGAAAAAGTGCTGGATCAGGCGCTGGAGTTCCTCTTTTCAGAGCGGGGAGCCTTTATTCGTGAACAGTTGGTGGTAGAAATTGTCAACGGCTTGGACCTTGTGGGTCGCAACACATTGACCAACCTGACGGAGGATTTGCAATCCCGCCTCGGTCTAGCTCCGGCAGCGTCTCCAAAGTCAAAGCAGGGCCAGATCAGCCCCGAACAAGATCAGTTGGAGCGGTTGCAGCGTATTGCGGAGATTATCCAAACAACACGGGGGTTTGACCCGATGCGGCTCCTGCCTTTGGTGCCCCAGTTGCTGGCCAAGCCAGAGTTGCAGTCCATGGGACAGCAGGTTGCCAGTGGACTAACTCAGCGCTTGATCGCACGCATGATTCGGGAGATGTTGGTGAAGGAGGAGGGGCCGGGTAGCCCTAGACGATCGCAACCCTAGGGATCAACAAACAAATTGCCCCGATCGGGGTCAAGATTGATACAGTCAGCCAGTACAGAATCAGCTAGTACAGAGTTAGTCCAGAGCGTCGGTCCCGATCGGGAAGCTCAGGTAACCAGGTAGCCTAGTAGCATCCCACTTGGGCAGAATCACGGTAGGGATCGTGCCCCTGTGGCTCCCCTTTGGGGACCAAAACCAGGGCTATAGTGATCCCCTTTGGGATCTAACGATCCCTCACCCCCAGCCCCTCTCCCACGCGGAGGGAGGGGAGCAAGAGTATTGAGATTTCACGTCGGATCGCTATACCACGGGGGGTTTGCCCCGACCCAATCGGTCAACGCGCCAAAGTGGAGTAGACCCCTCGATCGAGCATTGACCGATTTAAATCAACGGCTATCCTGAAACTGTCAAAATTCCTTGAGTAAAGGGAGTAGATTATGCGCCTATCTACTGCCTTGATCCCAATGGGGTTTCCCGATCGGCTCAGCGCAAAACGAAAAATGACCGTAAGCCAGAACTATCCTCTCAGCCCTGCTATGGCCGTTAGTCCCCTATGAACCTGTCCTCACTGTCCCGTCCTGCTGTTCCGCTCCTGTTGGGTAGCCTGTCGATCGCCCTCACGAGCCTACTCACAACCCTATCCCCCGCCCAAGCCGTACCCGTGACCACCTGCACCGAAACCGGGCTACGCACTGCCATCACCCAAACCCCCGACGGCGGTACTGTTACCTTTAGCTGTCCCGCAGGAACCGTCATTAACCTCGGTTCTGAGCTAAATCTCTCCAAGGCTCTAACTTTTGATGGCACAGGCGTAACCGGACTCACCCTCAGCGGCCAAGATCGCACCCGTATCCTACGATCGACCAAAAACCTCACCCTGAGAAACCTGACCCTCAGCCGAGGTAATGTAGCCACCCGCAACACCTCCCTAAGCTGTGAAGGGGGAGCAGTCCTCGTGACCTTTGGCACCCTCACCGTCAATAACGTCACCTTTACGGCCAACAGTGCCGTGCGGGGCGGAGCCATCTGCGGCAACTACCAAGGGCGTGTTAACATCACCAACAGCCGCTTCCTCAATAACCAAAGTCAGCAAGGGGGAGCTATTTTCACCAATGCGACAGACCTCACGGTCAGCGGCTCCACCTTCCAGGGCAATCGCTCCCGCGCTAACAGCAGCTTTTTGGGCATTGGCGGCGCAATTTACACCTTTCGTTCCCTCACCCCAACCCAACCCATTCGCATCGAGAACAGTCGCTTTGTAGGCAATTCAGCCCAGCATGAAGGGGGCGCTGTTTTTGTGTCCCTCGCCAATGGCTTAGGGGTTGTGCTACAGAATTCAACCCTTGTCAATAATGAAGCCCTGATCAACACCAGCAGCGGCATTGGTAGTGGTGGAGCCTTGCGCCTCAGTCATACGGGAGGGGCATCCACAGCCCAAATCACCAATGTGGTCTTTGCCAATAATGCGGCGGATCAAGAGGGCGGTGCGGCTTGGCTAGGGGGCGTGGGGGCGACCTTGAATGTGAACTTAACCAAGGTGACTTTTTACGGGAACAATTCAGGGCGTGTTCCCGATCCCGTTTTGAATGAAACTGGAGGAGGGGCGCTGCTGTTGGCCAATGGAGCGAACTCAACCACCCAAATGAACCAGGTCACCTTTGCTCTGAATAATGCCAATAACCATGAAACCTCTGGGGCCATCTATCCCGCTGGGGTTACCCTCAGCCGGGTGATTCTCCAAAATACTATTTTCGATCGCAACTGTTCCCGCAAAGACCTGCCCGGAACCCCCACCGTTGAGAACTGTACCCACCTGGTCCATGCCCTCACCTCCCAGCCCTTTAGTGATGGGCCGAGCCTCAATAATTACGCCTGGATTGCCAACGTTAACGCCGCCACTAAGGTTGCCTTCCCCCTCACCCGCCGCACACTGATTCAAACCGTAGGAGTGCGGGCCTATGTTGATAGTGGGGATGCAGCGCCGGATCATCCCTGTTCAGCGGTGGCTTCGGGAGCCGGAGGTAAGTGCCTTTAGGGCTGCAACCCGATCGCCCCTAGCTGGCTCCCGCCAAGCAAGGGAAAAAGCAGCCACAAGACGGAAGTCTGTCACACGGATCCCGCGATCGAGGCAGCCCACGATCGCGGCTGGAATTCCTCCGGCACATCCAGGGCAAAGACCTCATCGTCGATCCGGGCCACATACAGCCCCTCCGCCAAAAACTGCTCCCGCACGCTTGCCGACACATCCACTGCGGCTAGAATCCCATAGAGGGCTTTGTCCCGATGTTCTGGGAAAAAGTCTGGGAATCGCTGCAATAAACGCCGCATTTGCTCGATCGACTCCTCTCTCGGATGGCTTTTGACTTCTACGATATAAACGGCCTGCCGATCGCCATTGGCATAGGCTAAGACATCAATCTCGATCTCTTGACCGTTGTACCGCCGCCGCACCCTTGGACCCACGCAGTCCATGCCAAACTGCTCCTGTAGAATCCGTGACATGGCGGGATAGGCCATGCCTTCGGTAAAGCTGCCGAATTTAGCCCCCAATCCCCCAATTTGCCGCCCTAGCTCTTTAACTTGTTTACCGAGTTCCTTGGTCTCATTGCTCAGCTCTTGCAATTGCCGATCGACCTCCTGGCTGCGGCGATCGGCTTCTTGGCTGCGGCGATCGGCTTCCTGGGCGAATTCCTGGAGTTTGCGATCGGTTTCTGCGCTCAGTTCCTTGAGGTGGCGATCGGTTTCTGCGCTCAGTTCTTTGAGGTGGCGATCGGTTTCTTCACCCAGTTCTTTCAAGCGGCGATCGGTTTCCTTTTGGGCTTGGACCAATTCCCCCAACAGTTGCCAGACTTCTTCTGGAGTGCTTGCCATCGGTCTCTTCCTCTAATCCAAAGGGTGGGCTGATTTTATTTTAAGTCATTGAGCAGTTCAGCTTGAGGCCATTAGGGTCAGCAAGGGGGGCACAATTGATTGCTTTTCTCTTTCAATTCTTATACCAAATCCGTTGAGCCTGAAACAGAATAAACGGGTAGGGGTCGTGCCCCTGTGCCGACCCTCGACCAGCCAAATACAGGGACAACCACGGGGGGATTGCCCCTACCAAAACAAATCGAGATTAGTCGGATTTGGTATTAAATCAAAAAAGGGACCGCCCGATCGGCGATCCCCCTAGCTTTGAAAACATGGGCTGGATTAACCCAGCAATAGCCCTAGGTGCTAAACCCTAGAGAACCGGAACAAAGCGCTCTTTTTCCGGAACTTCGGTATACTCAGCCACGATTTGGCGGAACTCTTCGCCATCGATCGTTTCCTTTTCCACCAACAGATCCACCAAGCGATCGATCACCACCCGGTTATCGCGGATCAGTTGCAGCGTGTCTTGGTAACAAGCTTCGACAATTTCCCGCACCTGGGTGTCAATCTTGGCCGCAATCTGCTCGGAATACTCCGATCGAGTCATCAAATCCCGACCCAAGAACACCTCCTGGCTTTGGCCCTCCAGCGACACCGGACCCAGATCCGACATCCCCAGACGAGTCACCATCTGCCGCGCCATCCCCGTCACCTGTTGCAGGTCGTTGCTGGCTCCCGTCGTCACCTCATCGCGGCCAAAAATCACGTCTTCCGCCGCGCGGCCCCCCAGCGCCCCCATAATCCGGGCACGAATCTGGGACTTAGAAGTCAAGCCTTGGTCCTCATCCGGCGCAAACCAGGTCAACCCTTGGGCTTGGCCACGGGGAATCAAGGTCACCTTCTGCACGGGATCATGATCCCGAACCAGAGTACCCACGATCGCATGGCCAACCTCGTGGTACGCAATCAGACGCTTGCTTTTGCCATCCATCAGGGGCGTGCCTTCCATCCCGGCCACCACCCGATCGACCGCATCATCAATTTCCGCCATCCCGATCGCCTCTTTACGGCGACGAGCCGTCAGAATAGCCGCTTCATTGAGCAAATTCGCCAAATCCGCCCCCGTAAAACCAGGAGTGCGGCGGGCAATCAGTTCCAGGGAAATATCATCCCCTAGCTTCTTATTACGGGCATGGACATTGAGCACTTCCAGGCGGCCCTTGATATCGGGGGCATCCACAATCACCTGGCGATCGAACCGACCCGGACGCAGCAGCGCCGCATCCAAGACATCGGGGCGGTTGGTCGCCGCAATAATAATGATCCCGGTGTTCCCCTCAAAGCCGTCCATCTCGGTCAGCAACTGGTTCAGGGTTTGCTCCCGCTCATCGTTGCCGCCGCCGATACCAGCGCCCCGCTGACGACCCACCGCATCGATCTCATCGATAAAGATCAAGCAGGGTGCATTTTCCTTGGCCTTCTTAAAGAGGTCGCGGACACGGGACGCACCCACCCCCACAAACATCTCCACAAATTCCGAACCGGAAATGCTGAAGAAGGGAACCCCAGCTTCCCCGGCGATCGCCTTAGCCAGCAGGGTCTTACCGGTTCCCGGAGGACCAACCAGCAGCACACCCTTGGGAATCCGAGCACCCACAGCGGTAAAGCGCTCCGGCTTTTTCAGGAAGGTCACCACCTCTTGCAGTTCTTCCTTTGCCTCTTCAATCCCCGCCACATCATCAAACAACACACCGGTTTTGGCCTCCATCTGGAAGCGGGCGCGGGACTTGCCAAAGTTCATGGCTTGACCGGGACCACCAGGAGCGCTGTTGGAGCGGCGGAAGAGGAAGAGCAGACCAACAATCAGCAAGATCGGGAAGATCAGGTTGCCCAGCAGCCCCCAGATCGCGCCATCGTTGCGGGGGGGATGGGTCGCAATGCTAATGCCAGATTCCCGCAACCGGGAGACTAGCTCAGGGGTCTTGGCGGGCAGGTCTACCCGCAGTTGTTGAATGCGGTTTTGCAGATCGGGATCAACAGCCTCGACGATCGCCGTGCGGCCCCCATCATAAAAGTCCACCGCCGTCACACGACCGGAATCTAAATAGTTCAGGAAGCGGCCATAGGTCATGCGGCTGCTAGCAGCATTGGGGCTGTCGGCCATATTGGCGTTGGCCACGGTGAAAGTGCTCTGCCAGAGGAAAAAGCCAATGACAACCAGGGGCAACGCCCAGAGGGCAAGTACTCGCCAGGAGAATTTCATAGATTAGCCTCAAACGATAATTCTCAATGGATCTTGAACTGAATCTTAAACTGGAGTTTTGAAGCAAAACGGCGAAGAAACAGTCGAAAGCGCTCGAACCGAGTCTGAAGCGCGGGGCGGCTCCTGGGCAGATCCCAAACGATTTGCCATAAGAGTTTTTTAAGAAAATCAAGTAAGCCCCAGGGGCACGGAGGTTTAGCAGGTCATTTCCTGAACTTAAAACGCCCGAAACCGCCCCATAGTCAGGAAAAAGGCCCAGCGGGGACTCTTTCCCATCCCCCCCAAAATTCTGACCGATGACCTGAGCCACTCGCCCAGTTGACCGGAGAATTCTGAGAGTTTGTAAATAATTGTAACGCAACTCAATGTAACGTAATTCGCGAGGCTCTCGCAACCTCTGCCCCGTTGTTCCCTAAGTTATTCCCTAATCAGTATAGGTTGAGCCATCGGGCATGGTGGCATCTGTGAGGTTAGCATCTATCAAATTGGCACTACTTAGCTCGGCTTCGCTGAGATTGGCCCGCAGCAGAATGGCATTCATCAAGTTCGTGCGCCCTAGGTAGGCTTGGACCAAGGCCACTTCCGTCAGGTCGCAGTTGGACAAATTGGCCCGTTCTAGGCTGGCGTTGTTCAACTGTGTCCGTTTGAGGGTTGAGCCATCCAGACGAACCCGATCGAGAATGCACTTATTCATACTGGCCTCGGTCAAGGTGACCTGCCGCAGCACCGCATCGGAGAGATCCGCCCGTTCCAACATTGCCCGGTGCATATCCGCCTCCGTCAAGTCGGCCCCCTTCAGGTTCGACTCACTCAACATTGTGTTGCGCAGGATACTGCCCGTCAGCTTCACGCCCTGAAGATCGCACCCCCGCAGATTCGCTTCTGATAAGTTGGCCCCCCGCAAATCCGCAAACTGCAAATTTCCTTCTTTGAGATTCACCCCCCGCAAATCTGCTCCCCGTAGGTCTGCCCCCCGCAAGTCTGCATGGTCAAACACCTTGCGCTCATAGCGGAAATTAGCCCCCCGCAAACAAGCCCCCCGCAAACAGGCATTGGCCAGCTTGGCCCCCCGCAAATCTGCCTGCATTAAATTGGCATCCATCAAGTTGGCCAGGGTTAAATCGCTGTTGGCCAGGTTGGCCTTGACCAGCATGGCCCCATGGAGATCCGCATTGTGCAAATCCGCTCGCACGAGGTTGGCTTGGGAAAGATTAGCTCCCCCCAGATTGGCGTTGGCGAGGCGGGCTTTGTGGAGGTTGGCGCGGGTCAGCAGGGTCAAAATTAAGTTGGCCGATCGTAGATCCGCTGTCGCCATCTCTGAGCCAATTAAGTCAAATCCAGACAAATTCAGCCTACTGAGGTTCAGACCTGTAAAATCCAGGTCACCACGGCGGTAACGTTGCAGGAGTTCTTGGGGAGTCATAGGCTGTCGGGAAGTCTGGGATTAACAAAAAATAGGGGCAAAAAACCTAAGAAAAGCGAGGACACCAGAGCAGACATTCCCCCAGGCAAACAGAAAGACGGAGAAGGATTTAAGCACCCAGCGCCGATCGCCCTCGAAATTATCCACCGTGGTTCGGCATCGCCTCTGGTCGTTGGAGATACATGGGCTTCAAGATTCGCAACAGTGTTCCCGCCGCCTGCACTGTTAGCTCAGGGTCTGGCAGTTGATCCGCCATGGACTGTAAACAGGTTCCTAACTCAGCATAGTGGCGATATTGGCTGTACAGGGTTTGAATCAAGCTATCTAAGTCAAATTCCCGCAATTGTTGCCAATCTGAGGTCCGAAAGTCAAAGGGTTCGTAGAGCAGGGAGTAGATGAGAATCTTCGCCATCAGGGGATTGGTATATTTCATCAACTCAATGCGCAACTCAAAGGGATCATAAAGGGGCGCAGTCTTAACCAGCCCAGCGGCAGGAGCAGGACTGGAAACAGGTGGCGGTGGAACAGGTTGGGCAGGATAGCTATAGGCTTGGGGGTCCGGGATCGTGACCTCAGTGCTATCCACGGGGGGATAGACCGGGGAAGCATGGGTGGGGCTAAGGTAAGTCGAATCGCCGTAAACAAAATCGCCATAGGCTGCGTCGCTATAGGCTTCATGACCGTAGGCTTCATGACCGTAGGCTGCGTCGCTATAGGCTGCGTCTCCATAAGCTGCATGACCGGCTGGGGCAGGAGTTGCAGGGTGGACGATCGGGGCCGTACTAAACACCGTCGCCTCTTCCATACCGTAAACCGGCGCAGGAGGCGGTGGTGGCGCGGGGCGGGGAGCGATCGGGGCCGTACTAAACACCGTCGCCTCTTCCGCGTTATAAACCGGCGCAGAAGTTGCAGGATGGACGATCGGGGCCGTACTAAACACCGTCGCCTCTTCCGCGTTGTAAATAGGTGCAGGAGGCGGTGGTGGCGCGGGGCGGGGAGCGATCGGAGTCGTACTCATCACCGTCGCTTCCTCCATGGGATTGACCGCCGAGACCGGTAACGGGGGCAGAGGTGGCGGTGGTGGAGTATCCCGGAAGGTGAGGGGAGGGCTAACGTCTTCGTAGAGGGGCAACAGAATTTGGGTCAAAGCTTGGGCGATCGCCCGATAGGTTTGGGGCTTGCTGAGGGAATTGACAATTTGCTGCATCACATACTCTAGATTTTGCCGCTGAGGGATTAAATCTAGAATTTGGGGCAAAAGTTTATCCCAGGATGCACCCTGTAATTTAGCGGGATCAGACTCCCAGGTGTTGTAACAGGCACAAATAGCCAGTTTTTTGAGACGAGTCCCCTGGGGATGATGTTTAAGCTGCTGGAGTACGTTCCGGTAAGGATTGGGAGGAGGAATCTGCGCGGGAGTTGCCAACCAGCCTGTTTGCTCATCATTGCCCCCAAACAGCGGGCCAGGAGCCACGGGCGGGGCAGCGGGAACCGGGACTTCCACAACCGCAGGGGGCGCAACCAAAGCCGCCGGTTTTTGGTAGAGCCACGCCATACCCCGCACAATGATATTAGCAACGTGGGCGTACTCTACGGGTTTGCTGAGGGTTTTCACCACTCGGTTCAGTTCGTACTGGAGGGAGTCTAAGGTGGGCGATCGCATCAAGACCGTTTCTAGCAAATCTCGCATTGCCATACGGTTAAGACTCTCACTGCGGGTTTCCCAGGTACCGTAGCAGGTACAAATCAACAGCTTCTTAATGCGAATTTGGTCAGAGCTTTGATCAAGGGCTTGCGCAACCCGATCGAGGGGCATGGGGGGCATAGCAGACTCCAGAGACACTCTCCAGTTGCCGTCACCACGGACTAACCGAGGCTCTGGCCAGGGATCCTTGCGCTTTTACCCAAGGACGCTATGGACTAAACGCAATATTCCTTTATTCTTATATCAGGAATAACAGATTAACGGTAGAGCGTTTGTCAGATGTCCGGTGAATCGTACAATGGGGTAAGCGTCTGGGCTGTGAGAACGGCTGAACAGAGGAAACCTCTCTAGAGTTTGCAGAATGGGATTGAAAGATATCTGCGTCATCCCTTAACAGAACTAACGCGACGTGTAAGTAGGTCAAGAAAAGTAATGGGCGCTTAGGATCGCTGCAAGCATCACTCTGCCATTCTCCATGTCTCCCTTTATTGAGTCTGAGCTACTTATATCAACGCGATGCGACTTGTTCCCCAGCCCTTCAGCCTCAATCTCCCTCTCAGCGCGGGCAAGGGACTGGAAAAAGACTGACCCTCTTTCTATCCCCTTGGGAGCAGCGATGTCCTGAACGTGAGCCGAAGGGGGGCTAGTCTGCACGGCGGAAGTTTACAACCTCTTTCCGTGAGTAGCCAACCCACCCCTAACCCCTCCCTAGAGGGAAACCGGAATCGCATCCAGAAGGGGTACCCAAACTTCCGCCTAGGGTACTAGGGGGTTCAGGTTCGTTGTCCATGGCGGGATTAGGGCTTGACAAACCCCAGCACCAGGTATTGCAGCAGGTTGAAATAGCTCGTAAGGGCCAGGAGCGTCGTTTGGGTCAGGGCAGACCAATCCGTGGCTGCATCGCTCTGGCGCTGGGACGGGGGCGTTTGGTTGTGGAGATGCCAGAGGTAGAAATAGGTGGGAATCGTATTGCGGGTGATGTCTTGCTCTAGATCCAGCCGGAAACCGACCGATCGGGCCAGTTGGCGATAGTCATCCAGGGTGATCGGAGTCTGCACCGAACCATAGAACCCCGGCTCTGAGGTTACTAAGCGGTTGAAAGTCTGCTGAAGGGCAATTCCCGGCATTAACCAAGGCAGGGGGACAAAATCCGACAGGGCAAGGCGACCCCCCGGTTTCAGCACCCGGTAAGCCTCTTGGAAAAATTGACGACGATCGGGAAAGTGAAAAATACACTCCACCGCCAGCACCCGATCGAAACTGGCCGCCGCAAAGGGCAACTCACAGGCATTGCCTTCAACAAAATTGATGCGATTTTGCGCCTGGGGCAGAACCAGTTGCCGCGCCCGCTCCAGTTGGCGAGGATCAATATTCAACCCCGTCAGGTCTAGGCTTTGGAACTGCTCATTGAGACTGGCGATCGTCCCCCCAAAGCCACAGCCCACATCCAGCACCCGATCGCCCTCCTCAACCTGGGCCGCCCGGTACACCAACTGGGCTAAGGCTTCCGCCGCCGCCGCAAAGTCCTCCCCGGTGTTGGTTGCCCGATCGGGATCTGCCCAATACCCCCAATGCACATGGCGGCCAAAGGCTTGGGCAACTTCGGGGCTGTGGGGCAAACTCGCCAGGAGCGAGTCAAAATAAGGCAGAGAAATGGGGGGAGAGGGCATGGCGTGCAGCAACAGGGGGAGTTGGGGAAGAGGGTCTAGGCAGAGGTTTTGGGGAAAGTCTGCTCTAGCTCTTCCATTAAATCATCAAACTCTTCCAGGGCTTGGTTAACATCAATGCGCAGGGTGCCTAGATTCGGTTCGTCCAGCAGCTTCACCAAGGCATCCCGGAGGGGGGTGATTTTGTTAATGCGATCGAGGATAGAAGAAGGGGTTGCCATAGGAATAGTGCAAGGAATGGTAATCAATAAAATGAGAGGGTCTCGGTTCCATTCTAAATCCATCAGTCGCAACAAATCTTCATAAAAACCAAGAATTTCCCCAAGGACTGCCCCAGGACTGAGCATTCTTAATTTTTAATACTCAGATCAGTGGCACCTTCCCATTAGCCCGTACCCTAGGAACAGCTTTGGGATCACCCCCCTGCCCAGTCTCCCTTCTGGGTTGCCAGCGTCACATCCCACCCTCGATCGCCGGGTTTCTCGCCCCCTTAACTCCTGTCCTATGGCCCTTGGTTACCTTGCCCTTGTCCTTCACGCCCATCTTCCCTTTGTGCGTCACCCCGAAAGTGACTATGTACTGGAAGAAGAATGGCTGTTTGAGGCGATTACCGAAACCTATATTCCCCTGGTGCATTTGTTGGAGGAGCTGGCCCAGGATGGCGTGCCGTTTAAAATCACCCTCAGCCTGACCCCGCCCCTGGTCTCCATGCTGCGGGATGAACTGTTACAGGATCGCTACGATCGGCACCTAGAACGGCTGCTAGAACTGGCCCGCAAAGAACAGGACTACAACCAAAACCACCACCATATTTGTTACCTCGCCCAGCACTACGTTCAGGAGTTCACACGGGTTCGGGCAACCTGGCAGCGCTACGATCGGGACTTAATTACAGCCTTTAAGCGCTTTCTCAACAGTAATCACCTCGATATCATCACCTGCGGAGCCACCCACGGCTATTTTCCCGTCCTCCAGATGTATCCCCAGTCCGTTTGGGCACAGCTTAAAGTTGCCTGTGAACACCACGAGCAAAACTTTGGCCAGCCCCCCAAGGGCATTTGGTTACCCGAATGTGCCTACTATGAAGGCATTGAGCGCATGATTGCCGATGTGGGGCTGCGCTACTTCATTACCGACGGCCACGGCATTCTTTATGCCCGTCCTCGGCCCCGTTTTGGCACCTATGCCCCCATTTTCACAGAAACCGGCGTTGCTGCCTTTGGCCGCGATCACGAGTCCTCCCAGCAGGTTTGGTCTGCGGAAGTCGGCTACCCTGGAGCGGCAGAATATCGAGAATTCTACAAAGATCTGGGCTGGGAAGCCGACTACGACTATATCAAGCCCTATATTCTCCCCAATGGGCAGCGCAAGAACACGGGCATTAAATACCACAAAATCACCAGCCGCAACAGCAGCCTCGGTGAGAAGCAACTCTATGACCCCTACTGGGCGCGGGAAAAAGCCAAGGAACACGCTGCAAACTTTATTTTTAACCGGGAGCGCCAGATTGAGCACCTTAAGTCCATCATGGATGCGCCGCCGCTCATTGTTGCGCCCTATGATGCAGAATTGTTCGGTCACTGGTGGTATGAAGGGCCGTGGTTCCTGGATGCAGTCTTCCGGCAAGCCGCCGAACAGCAGGCTAAGTTTACCGTCACCCATCTGAGCGACTACCTCCAAACCTACCCCGTTCACCAGGTTTGTCGCCCTTCCCAGTCCAGTTGGGGTTATAAGGGCTTCCATGAATATTGGCTCAATGAGACAAATACTTGGATTTATCCCCATTTACACAAGGCAACGGAGCGCATGATTGAGCTAAGCCAGCGACGGGTGCGCGATCGCCTGGAGGAGCGGGCACTCAACCAAGCTGCACGGGAGTTACTCCTGGCACAGTCATCGGATTGGGCCTTTATTATGCGCACTGGAACCATGGTGCCCTATGCAATCCGCCGCACCCGCTCCCACTTGATGCGCTTTAACAAGATCTACGAGGATGTGACGGCGGGGGCGATCGATTCAGGCTGGCTGGAAAA
>JAYKJG010000261.1:0-2957 GCA_035286285.1 Prochlorothrix sp. | reverse complement strand
GTAGAAGCCACAAATAGCTCCTTCAATTGCCGTGCATCGGCCCCAGAGGGAGCATCCGTCAGCGGACAGCGGGCTTGCTGAGTTTTGGGGAAGGCGATCGTATCGCGGATCGAGTCCTCATCCGCTAGCAGCATTGCCAAGCGATCGATGCCGTAGGCAATTCCCCCATGGGGCGGAGCGCCGTAGTCCAAAGCCTCCATTAAAAAGCCAAACTTTTCCTGGGCCTCCTCTGGCGTGAGACCGATCGTCTCAAACACCTCCATTTGCACATCCCGCTGGTAGTTCCGCAAGCTACCGCCGCCAATTTCATAGCCATTGAGGACGATATCATAAGCTTGGGCGCGGGCAGTCTTGAGATCCGCCCGATCGCTGGGGAAAGGAGCCGTAAATGGGTGGTGCAGCGCTTCCAGGCGCTTTTCCTCCGCATTCCACTCAAACATGGGGAAGTCTGTAATCCAGAGCAAATTAAAGACTCCCTCCGGAATCAGGCCCAACTCCCGCGCCAGGAACTGCCGCACCCGATCGAGGGACTTATTGACAATATCCACCGCACCAGCCCCAAAGAGCAGCAGCCAGCCCGGTTGCGCCCCCGTGCGTTGCAGAATTTCCTGCTTTTGCGCCTCGGTGAGGTTGTCCTTAATTGCACCGATCGTATCTAGCTCAAAATTATCCCGAACCCGGATATAGGCCAAGCCTCCGGCCCCGGCTTCCGTCGCTTCTCGGTGCAAGTCACCGCCCGGTTTAATCCGAACATTGGAAATCACCTCATTTCCGCCCGGAATCGGCAAAATCTTGAGGATACCTCCCTCGGCCACCGCCCGCGAAAAAACCTTAAAGCCACTGTTGGCCAGCACATCGGAAACCTCGACCAACTCCAACCCATAGCGCGTATCGGGCCGATCGGTGCCGTAGCGATCCAGGGACTCCCCATAGGTCAACCGGGGAAAGGGGCGCGGTAACTCAATGCCCTTCACCGTCTTGAAAATATGGCAAACCAACTTCTCATTCAGGTCCAGAATCTCTTCCTGGTCCATAAAGCTCATTTCCATATCCAGTTGCGTAAATTCCGGCTGGCGATCGGCCCGGAGGTCCTCATCCCGAAAACAGCGGGCAATTTGGTAGTAACGATCGCAGCCCGCCACCATCAGCAACTGCTTAAAAATTTGCGGCGACTGGGGCAAGGCAAACCACTCCCCCGGATTGACCCGCGACGGCACCAGATAATCCCGCGCCCCTTCTGGGGTAGATTTCGTTAAAATCGGGGTCTCCACCTCCATAAAATGCTCTAGGTCTTCCAGGTAGCGCCGGATAGCCTTAATCAAGCGATGGCGCAACTGTAGATTTTGAGCCATGCGCTCCCGCCGCAGATCCAGGTAACGGTACTTCAGACGCAGATCTTCCCGCGTGTTGTCTAAATCACTACTGGAAACCTGGAACGGTAACTGGCCTTGAACGGCATTGAGGACTTCAATGCGATCGGCATAAATTTCAATCTCCCCCGTGGGCAGCTTCGGGTTCAAAGACTCCGGGGGCCGCTGGCTCACCCGGCCTACAACCTTGACCACATATTCATTGCGCAGTTTATCGGCGTTGCCATAGGAGTTGGGGGTCCGCTCCGGGTCGCTCACAATTTGCACCACGCCACTGCGATCGCGCAAATCCACAAAGATCACGCCCCCATGATCCCGGCGGCGATCGACCCAGCCACACAGGGTAACAGTTTGGTCCAGATGTTCGGCACGCACATCGCCGCAATAGTGGGTTCGCATGATTTCCGGGTCAGCCCTTTAGGGTTACTAAGGTTACAACTTACAAAACTTTCCCATTATCCCCCATGGGAGACCGTCCTCAACCAAAGCTAGGCATTTTTGTCAGAGGGTGCTTCAGAGGGTGCTGCGGACGGTGCTGCGGCTGGCTCTAGGGTGACCCGTTTGTCAAGATCGGCGAGGGCGAGGGAAATGCCAACGGAGGGTAGATGGGGGGGTGACTCCAAGCCGATCCAGTCTTGAAATAACCAGCGACGATCGTCCTGTTTAATATATCGTCCTGTTTAATAGGTTTAATATACTGAGACACCGCATATTCCGTCTGGCTCACGAGAATATATTCTTCTAAGCTAGGAATTGTCTTATAAAGCTGAAATTTATCGTTTTTATCATCGTCAGACGTAGATTTAGACAGAACTTCCCCAATCAAACAGGGGTTCAAGCCCTCTGTCTCGCTCTCGCTCTGGAACTGGGGAGTTCCCCGCACCACCAGAATAGCGGGATAGGTATAGGTGGGAGGATTCGGTAACCCTGGCCGCATATCGCTCATAAAAACGGTATAGTCCAGATCCTCAAGAGCGAGCAGTAAGCAGGCATGAACCTTTCCAGTCAAGAGATTGTGAGGGGCAGAAGCACCGGCCAGAGGAAAGAGGGGCAGAAGCACCGGCCAGAGGAAAGAGGAGTCCATAAATGAGTTCACTTTTATGGTCAGCATGGCGTTCTTGGGCTAGGTATTGTTCGGTGCTTAACTTGTAGCATTGCTTAAAATTGCTTGACCATTGCTTCATAACCCTAAACTTAACCCAGACAACCTCAGGATTGTTTATTTCTAAATATCAAGAATAATAATTTGATTTATCGATTATCGACCCACCCCCTAGAATCATTCTAGATTACAAAGCAGAGTCCCAAGTATCACCCCTAGCCTGCATTCACGCGACTAGATACCTCAGGCTCCATCCCGCCAAAGTCAATTCTTCAAAACCAGTTCCTCAATTCAAATCCATCCCACCCTACCCCTTCCGTCCCTCATCCCCAGCCTATCCCCTTACCCTTCAGCCTATTGGGTGCATTTCACTTTGGAACCCTCGGCCTAGGGTAGGGGTCGCGCCCCCGTGCCGACCCTCTTAGCGGCCAAAAACCGGGGCAACCACGGGGGGATTGCCCCTACCGACTGGGTGAATCTGCCAA
>JAYKJG010000260.1:0-3246 GCA_035286285.1 Prochlorothrix sp. | reverse complement strand
ACCTAGCGTATGGGGTCGAGTTACAAAACTTTGTTGGAAAGAGAACCAATTGCGGTATACTCAATCCCATTTAATCCCCTCCCGGTGTAAAGTCGGTGGTTGTTCTACAGAATGTCGAGTTGTAATGGAGTGTGAACTGTGTCGATTTTCACAAAGCTACGTGACTTTGTTGGCTTGAACGATCCAGTGGACTATGAATATGACTACGACGAGGTAGAAGGGGAAGAGTACCAACCTCTTTACCAAGCAGAAGTCGCCCCCCCAACCACCCCGGAGGAAGCGGCTCAGCCTCGTCGTCGGATGAGAGATCGTGCTGGAATTGGAACAACGACTGCAACAAGTTTAGGAACTACAACAACTATGAGCAATGTGATCGGGATGCCTGGAGCAGTTAACGGCCAAACTGAGGTCATGGTCATGGAGCCTCGCTCCTTTGAGGAAATGCCCCAAGCGATTCAAGCCCTGCGCGAGCGGAAGTCTGTGGTTTTGAACCTCACCATGATGGATCCCGACCAAGCCCAGCGTGCTGTTGATTTTGTAGCTGGTGGTACCTACGCGATCGACGGTCATCAAGAGCGCGTTGGCGAAAGCATTTTCCTGTTCACGCCCAACTGCGTCCAGGTGGTCACCCAGGCCAGCGGCAACACTGCGATGCCCCAAGCCCAACCCCAGGTTCGCCCCAACCGCCCCGCTGCCCCCACCCCCGCTTGGGCCAATGAGCAAGCACGGGCTGTAGGACAGTAGGTCTCTCCTCTGCTCACGCTCTGTTCATTGTCTGTACGCTTCGACCATTCTGGCCTTGGAGGCTGAGTACGATCGCAAGCCTTGCTGCGTATTGACTCCAGGGATTCATCTCCATGAATAGAACAATCCGAAGAAGGGTGAGCATGACTCACCCTTTCTTTATTGGATCGAGATGACCTTGCCGCCTGAGATTCTGCCGAAACAGATGGGGTATGATGCCACTGACGCATTGGTTTGCCCCCAGGAGAATCCCATGGCCCCCAGTTCCACAGATCCCCAATTTGGTTTTATTGGTGGTGGTGTGATGGCAGAGGCGATCGTGTCCCGGCTCGTGGCCAGTGGAGCCTATCCCGCTGCTGCGGTATGGGTCAGCGATCCCCAGGAACAGCGCCGCCAGTGGCTGAACCAGCAGTATGGGGTGACAACGCTAGCCGACAATGGGATCGTGGCCCAAGCTCCCATGGTGGTGTTGGCCATTAAACCCCAAGTTTTAGATTCCGTTTTACCCAGTCTTAAGCTCGATCCAGCCAAAACGCCTTTAATCCTCTCGATTTTGGCAGGCACCCCCCTTCAGCGGCTGGAAGCCGCCCTGCCCGGTTGCCCTGTCATCCGTGTGATGCCCAATACCCCAGCGACGGTAGGGGCCGGAGTCAGCGCTATGGCAGCCGGATCCCAGGTCCAAGCCCAACATTTAGAACAAGCACGGCAGGTTTTGGCCACGATCGGCAGCGTCGTCGAAGTCCCAGAAAGCCTTATGGATGCCGTCACAGGTCTGTCGGGATCGGGTCCAGCCTATGTGGCGCTGATGGTGGAAGCCCTAACGGATGGGGGCGTAGCGGTGGGCTTGCCCCGGACGATCGCCCAGCAATTGGCCCTCCAAACGGTACGCGGCACCGCTGAGTTAATGACCCAGCAGGATCTCCATCCCGCCCTCTTGAAAGATCGGGTTACCAGTCCGGGCGGCACCACGATCGCGGGCATTAGCGCTCTAGAACAGGCCGGTTTTCGATCGGCCCTGATCCAAGCTGTCCAAGCTGCTACCCACCGCTCCCAGGAACTGGGCAAAGGCTAGGGATCCCCGACTATGGCACCCCCTTCCTACCCCTTGTTGGTCAATCTCGCCGTTTTAAGTCCCAAACCCACGGGGATTAGCGTCTACGCTCAGCAGGTCGTGCCCCATTTGCGATCGCTACACCCCCTCCTGCTCAGCCCTCAAGATCTCCCCGAAGCAGCGGCGATCGCCCATCGCACCATTCCCGCCAACCTTAGCCCAGCCCACGGCAGCCCTGGCCATCTGCGGCGCTTACTCTGGACACAGTTCCAACTCCCCCTGCTCTATCACCAGTACCGCAGCACCCTCATTTTTGCTCCCCTCCCAGAAATTCCCCTTGGCCTAGGCTGTCGCAGCGTCGCCATGGTCCATGATCTAATTCCTTTACGCTTTCCCAACCCAAAATCAGCCCTAACTCTGTATTTTCGCCAAGTTTTGCCTTGGGTTCTGCGGCGATCGGTCCACCTCATTTGTAATTCCCACGCCACTGCCCAAGATGTCATCACCCAGTTTCGGATCCCCGAAACCAAAATCACCCCCATCCCCCTCGCCTACGATCGCGCCCACTTCCGCCCCCTCAACCTCCCCCGCCAAAACTACTGCCTCTACATCGGTCGCCCCGACCCCCATAAGAACCTCCCTCGCATCATCCAAGCCCTAGCACAGGGTCCAGGGGACCTAGAACTCTGGATCGTCGGCGGGCACGATCGGCGCTACACCCCCCAAATCCAAGCCCTCAGCGACACCTTAGGTTTGGGACAGCGGCTTAAGTTTCTAGATTATGTCCCCTATTCAGACCTGCCCCAACTCTATAGCCAAGCGATCGCCCTGATCTTCCCCAGTCTCTGGGAAGGTTTTGGCCTCCCCGTCCTAGAAGCCATGGCCTGTGGTACCCCCGTTATCACCTCAAATTGCTCTTCCTTACCAGAAGTCGCCGGAGAAGCCGCAATTTTGGTTGATCCCTACAACGTGGGAGAAATTGCAGCCGCTATCCAGGCGATCGTCCAAGACTCCGGCTTAGCCCAGCAACTCGTCAACGCAGGCTTACAACAAGCTCAAAAATTTAGCTGGACACAAACCGGACAAGCCACCGCCCAAGTTTTAGCCCAACTTTTATAGTTCACTGTGAATAGGGCACCTTGATTAACTGTGGCGGGCGGCGAAGCTGTCCACCTCAACCCTGATTCTGACGTGGTTCACAAGGTGAAAATGTGGATTTTTCGAGGTACCCAATAGAGCCTAATGAATAGAACTTTATCAATGAAGCTCTAGAAAGACTGGGCGATCGCGCCCAAAGTAGCCCCCGTCGCCTGTACATAATCCGCCGGAGCCAGCCATAACATCAAGCCCCGCTTCCCCGCCGACACCGCCACTCGCTCAAAGCACAACAGCGACTCATCCCCAAACACCGGAAAATCCCTCTTCGCCCCCAGCGCCGTCACCCCACCCCG
>JAYKJG010000259.1:0-4053 GCA_035286285.1 Prochlorothrix sp. | reverse complement strand
TCACCCCAGAAGCGATTCAACATGCCTTTTACCTCACCGATGGACAGCCCTGGTTAGTGAATGCCTTGGCCCGCCAAGCGACGGAGTTTTTAGTGGAAGAGGTGACCCAACCGATTACGATCGGGGTGATTGAACAGGCGAAAGACATTCTGATTCAACGCCAAGATACGCATTTAGATAGTTTTGCGGAGCGGCTGCGGGAGCCTCGCGTGAGAACCGTGATAGAACCGATTTTGGCCGGGAATGATTTACCCGATATGCCCCCTGATGATATTCGCTATGTCCTAGACTTGGGTCTGTGCCGTGATAACAACGGTCGGGGCATCGAAGTGGCCAATCCCATTTACCGAGAAGTTGTGCCCCTAGTGCTGAGCTATACGACGCGGACCTCGATCGGGGCGATCGAGCCTCGGTGGTTGAGTGAGTCAGGAGAATTGTTGCCCGATCAGTTGCTAGCGGCTTTTTTGGAGTTTTGGCGGCAACATGGGGAACCTTTGTTCAAAAGTGCGCCCTATCACGAGATTGCGCCCCATTTGGTGCTGATGGCGTTTTTGCATCGGGTGGTGAATGGGGGGGGAAGTTTGGAGCGGGAGTATGCGATCGGGTCTGGGAGAATGGATCTTTGCTTACGTTATGGAGAGGTAACGCTGGGAATGGAACTGAAAGTGTGGCGGGAGGGGAAACCGGACCCTGTGGGGAAGGGATTGGAGCAAATTGACAAGTATTTGGCGGGATTGGGGCTGGAGACGGGATGGCTGGTGATTTTCGATCGTCGTCCAAATTTACCGCCCCTAGAGGAGCGCACGACGACGGAAAGTGCTGTGAGTCCGGGGGGGCGATCGATCGTCGTGATTCGGGCTTAGGTCAGACAAGATTCAGTTTGCTACTAGGAAGTCCCCATGTTTGTTAACTTTTTCATCAAACGTCCGGTTTTTGCTACCGTTTGCGCCCTGATTATGATTCTCGTGGGGGCCATTAGTATCCCCACTTTGCCGATCGCCCAATTTCCTGACATCAGCCCCATCCAAATCAGTGTCCAAGCCAACTACCTGGGAGCCGATGCCGAAACCGTTGAGAAAACCGTCACTAATATTCTGGAGCGGGAAATCAACGGGGTGGAGGGGTTGCGCTACCTGACTTCTAGCAGTAGCAACAGCGGCACCAGCGTCATTACGGCGACTTTTGACTCCAGCCGCAACAAAGACATTGCCGCCGTCGATATCCAGAACCGCGTCTCCCTGGCCGAGCCGCAACTGCCGGAAGCAGTCCTCCAGACGGGGGTGATTGTCACCAAGGAAAGTAGCAATATTCTCATGGCCATGAGTCTCTACACCACAGAGGACAGCTATGATGATATTTTCCTGAGTAATTACGCTGATTTGTACATTGTTGATGCTTTGCGGCGGATTAACGGGGTTGGCAATGTGGTGATTTTTGGGGAGCGGACCTATGCGGTGCGGCTGTGGCTCGATCCCCAAAAGCTCGCCAGTCGCAACCTGACGGCCCAGGACGTGATCGATGCGCTTCAGGAGCAGAATGTTCAGGTGGGGGCGGGGCAACTGGGCCAACCGCCAGCGGATCCGGCGCAGCGCTATCAAATTGACCTGCGGGCGATTAGCCGTCTGCAAAACCTTGAGGATTTTGAAGAATTAGTCCTTAAAACTGGGGAAAATAACGAACTGGTTAAGTTTCGAGATGTGGGCCGCGTGGAACTGGGGGCGGAGAACTATGGGACGTTTTTACGGTTCCGGGGCCAGGAAGCGATCGGGCTGGGGATTTATCAACTCCCCGGTAGCAATGCTTTAGACGTAGCGCGGGCCGTCAAGGCAGAGATGATCAACCTGGCGGAGGAGTTTCCCCCCGGCATTGAGTACGGCATTGGTTTCGACACCACGGACTATGTGGAGCAGTCCTTGACGGAGGTGGTCTGGACCCTGGTTCAGGCAGTGATCTTGGTGGTGTTGGTGATTTTCATCTTTTTGCAGGATTGGCGCACTACCATTATCCCAGCGGTGACGATTCCTGTGGCTTTGATTGGAACCTTTGCCATTGTCAAGATTTTTGGCTTTTCCATTAATAGCCTGACCTTATTTGGCTTGACTTTGGCGACGGGGATGGTGGTGGATGATGCGATCGTAGTGGTTGAAGATATTGCCCGCAAAATTCAAGAATCAGGGATGGCTCCGGCTCAGGCTGCGATCGAAGCAATGCGAGAGCTAACGGGGGCTGTAATTGCCACTTCCTTGGTGCTGATGGCGGTTTTTATCCCAGTGGCCTTCTTCCCCGGTACCACGGGGGCACTGTACCAACAGTTTGCCCTGACCATCGCCTTTTCCATCGCCCTGTCTACCTTTAACGCCCTCACCCTTACCCCCGCCCTCTCTGGCTTACTGCTGCGCCCCCATGTCCCGATCGGCGGGTTGCCCGGTGCTGTCTTCAATCGTTTTAACCTCTTTCTGGACTATTCCCGCGAAAATTATCGTCAAAGCTTAGAGTTCCTCAACCGGCTTAAGCCCCTGGTTTTAGCTGGATTTGTGGCGCTGTTGGTGGTGACGGGCTGGCTCTACCGATCGGTGCCCTCCGCCTTCCTACCCGAAGAAGACCAGGGCTACTTCATCACTTTGGTGGGGGCACCGGCTGGGGTTTCCTTGAGCTATACCCGCGAGGTTATGGAACGGGCAGAGGCGGAAATTCTGGCCTTACCGGGTGTGCGGGCGACCTTTGTGGTGGGGGGCTTCGGCTTTTCCGGCAGTACCTCTAACCAAGGCGTAATTTTCACAACTTTGAACCCCTGGGCCGATCGCGGCCCCGCTGAGTCCGCCAATGCCTTAATTGGCCAACTCTATGGCAAGTTTTCCCAAATTACCGAGGCCAATGTTTTCCCCGTTAATCCTCCCGCACTCCAGGGTCTGGGGCAGTTTGGCGGCTTCCAGTACCAGCTTCAGGATCGACGCGGCAACTTGAGTATTAATGATTTAGTGCAAAAGCTGGGTGAAATACTGGCCACTGCCAACCAAAACCCCAGTTTACAGGCTGTCTTTAGTACCTACTCTGCTTCTACGCCCCAGTTTGTGATCACCGTCGATCGCGATCGGGCCAAGGCGCTCCGGGTGGATATTGATACAATTTTCGATACCCTCCAGTCCTACATCGGTTCCCGCTATGTTAGTGACTTTAGCCTAGGACAGCGCACCTACCGCGTCTATATTCAGGCAGATGCCCAATTTCGGGCTAATCCCGATGATATTGCCAAGCTCTATGTGCGATCGCAGCAAAACCAAATGGTTCCCCTTGGCAGTTTGGTGACCCTGCGATCGGAAATTGGTGCCCAAACCATTAACCATTACAACCTCTATCGGGCGATCGAGATTAACGGAGCCGCTGCCCCTGGGGTCAGTTCCGGTGCAGCCCTTGCGGCAATGGAGGGCATTTCGGCCCAGATTTTGCCCCCCGGCATGGGCTATGAGTGGTCTGGGAGTTCCCTGGAGGAGATCGAGTCGGGCAATCAAGCGCCGATTATCTTTGGCTTGGGCTTGGTGTTTGTGTTTCTGGTGCTTGCGGCCCAATACGAGAGCTTTGTCGATCCGGTGGTGATTCTGTTTGCGGTGCCGCTGGCGGTGTTGGGGGCGTTGGTGGCCCAAAGTGCGCGAGGACTGCCCAATGATGTTTACTGCCAAATCGGCTTGGTGATGCTGATCGGCTTGGCCAGTAAAAATTCGATTCTGATCGTGGAATTTGCCAATCAGTTGCAAGAACAGGGCTTGCCGGTGGTGAAGGCGGCGTTTGATGCGGCGGAGCAGCGAATGCGCCCGATTTTGATGACGGCCATTTCTACCCTCAGCAGTATTTTTCCGCTGGTGGTGGCGACGGGGGCCGGGGCTGGGAGTCGGCAGTCTTTGGGTACGGCGGTCTTTGGGGGGATGTTTGTGGCGACGTTTTTAAGTCTGTTTATTGTGCCTATTCTCTATGTGGTGGTGAAGCAGTTAGAGCGGGTGCTGGCTCGTCCTTAGGGAAACGGCGTAGGTTCTGCATTGCGCCATTGTGGAGAGGCGT
>JAYKJG010000258.1:0-8974 GCA_035286285.1 Prochlorothrix sp. | reverse complement strand
AGTTTGCAGCAGCAGCGGGACTCCCTCAACCAGGGGATCGCCTTTGTGGATGAGCAACTACCCGTTGTGCGGGACCGGGTGCAGACCAAGCAGCAGGAGCTAGAAGCCTTTCGCAAGAACTATAATTTGGTGGATCCAGAGTCTAAGGGGGGCCAACTGACGGAAATCTTAACGACGCTACAGCAACAACAGCGGGAAACCCAAATTGCCTTTGTGGAGGCCCAGTCCAAGGCTTCGGTGTTGCAGCAGCAGTTGGGGTCTTCTGCCGATGTGGCGATTACGTCGGCAATTTTGAGTGAAGCCCCCCATTACCAGGCCGCTTTAAATGAAATTAAGGATCTCCAGCGCCAAATCGCCCTAGAGTCTGCCCGGTTCACCAGCGGTAGCCCCCAGATCCAAGCGTTGGTGGAGCGTCGCCAAAATTTGGAATATCTGCTCCAAGTGGAGGCCCAAAAAGTTCTGGGAATTGATCAAGGGGGGGCCAACCTCAATGATCATATGACTTCGATTCCCCTGGACTTTGCCCGTCAGTTGGCGGACCTCAGTGTGAATGTGCAGGTGCTGCAAGTGCGAGTTCAGGCGCTTCAGGCGGTGGAACAGCAGATTAGCCAGGAATTTTCTTCAATTCCCCAACTGGCGACCCAGTATGAGAATATCAAGCGGGAATTGGATATTGCGACGGAAAGTTTGACCCGCTTCTTGGCAACCCGCGAAAACTTGGAGATTGAGTCGGCCCAGAAGCCGGTGCCTTGGCAACTGTTGTCCCAACCCAGTGTGCCCCAAACCCCAATCTCCCCCAATGTGCCCCGCAATCTGATGATGGGTCTCCTGGCGGGTTTGGGGCTGGGCGTGGGGGCTGGATTGCTGGTCGATCGCCTCGATAACGTCGTCCATGACATTGATGAACTGAAGAGCATCACCGGACTGCCCCTCCTGGGTCGCATTCCCTACAATACAGCCCTGGTTAACTTTGACTCCCATAACCCCGCAGACTTTACCGCTGCGGTGACTGCTCCAACCCCAGGCCGTTTGGGAGCCGGAAACCAGGGCCGCAATGCCCCCGATGCGGTGCCGGATACCTACCGCACCTCTCCCTTTTTGGAAGCGTTCCGGTTGCTCTACGGGAACCTGCGCTTTCTCCAGTCGGATGCGGCCCTCCTGTCCCTAGCGGTGAGTTCTGCTCTGCCGGGGGATGGTAAGTCCACGATGTCAATTTATTTGGCCCAAGCGGCGGCGGCGATGGGGCAGCGGGTTTTATTGGTGGATGCGGATATGCGCTGTCCGAAGCTCCATCGGCGTTTGGGACTGTCGAACCTCCAGGGGTTGAGTAATGTGTTGGCCCGCAAGATTGATCCGGACCAAGCGATTCATTTGGTGGGGCCAAACTTGGCGGTGCTGACGGCGGGGCAGATTCCCCCGGATCCCACCAGTTTACTCTCGTCCCATCGGATGCAGTTTTTGATGGAGCGGTTTGAGGCTAACTATGACTTGGTGATTTATGACACGCCGCCGATGATGGGCTTGGCCGATGCCTCGATTTTGGCCAATTATCTGGATGGGGTCTTGTTGACGGTGGGTCTGGGTAAGACCGATCGATCGGTGCTGCGCAGTGTTTTGGATGATGTCAAGGTCTCCAATATTCAAGTCTTGGGCTTGGTGGCCAATGGGCTAAGCCAGGGCAGCCAGTACACCGATAAGTACTACGGCTACTACAAGGATGCAGCGCGGTACTATCAACCGCCCCAGGCTGAGGCCCAGGGTTTTGCGCCGATCGCCGATCCCCTCGCCCCAGGGCAACCGACGGACGCTGAGGATGCCTTCAATCCCGCAGCCTTAGCAGATCCCGGTTCCCGGTCCTAGGGTCTGGACTTGGCTCGATGCTGCTAGCTCACCCGTGGGCTTTCCGATCGGCCCCAGCCTGACCCCTGCTCCCATGATGTGATTACCCCCGCTGTGACCTCTGGTTCCTGCCCCCAACGTCTGGTTATTTTGACCCGCTACCCAACGCCGGGAACGACGAAAACGCGCCTGATTCCGGCCCTGGGTCCGGAGGGGGCGGCGGAACTTCAGCGGCGCATGACAGAACATACCGTAGCCCAGGCCCGCCGCTTGGGGGCAGCGGTGGAGGTCGAGGTGCGCTATACGGGGGCGACGGCGGCGGCGATGGAGCAGTGGCTGGGGGGAGGATTTCCTGGGGGAGCCGCTGTGGGGCTGTGGCCCCAGGGGGAGGGGGATTTGGGCGATCGCATGGGGCGTGCAGTCCGGGCGGCTTTGGGGGCGGGGATAGAGCGGGTGGTGCTGATTGGCATTGACTGCCCGGATCTGGAGACGACGATTTTGGCCCAAGCCTTTGCCGCACTCCAAACTGTGGATGTGGTGCTTGGGCCTGCGATCGACGGGGGCTATTACCTGATCGGCCTGCGGCGCTGGGTGCCGGACCTGTTTGAGGCGATCCCCTGGGGCAGCGATCGGGTGCTGGCCCTTACCCTCGATCGTGCCCAAGCCTGTGCCGCTACTGTCCAGCAGTTGGTGCCCTTACCCGACCTCGATCGGCCCGAAGATTTGCCCCTCTGGGACCAAAACCCTCGCTTGAGTTTGATCCCTGTTTCCGTGATTATTCCTACCCTGAACGAGGCTCAGCACTTGGGGGCAACGCTGCGATCGCTCCGGGCTTCTGCCAATTGCTTGCCCCTAGAGGTCATTGTGGTGGATGGGGGCAGTGGCGATGAAACCCGAAGCATTGCCGAGCAAGCTGGGGCCAGGGTGATTCAAACGGAGCCGGGACGCGCCAACCAGTTAAATCAAGGGGCGGAGCAAGCACGGGGAGAGATTCTGTTATTCCTCCATGGCGATACCCAAGTTCCCCCGGATTGGATCGAACACATGACCCAGACCTTAGCCCAACCGGGGGTCATCGCAGGAGCCTTTCGGTTGCGGATCCAGGGCCAGGGCTGGGGACTGCGGGGGGTGGAGTGGGGGACTAATGTGCGATCGCGCTATGGACAGTTACCCTACGGCGATCAGGGCTTATTTCTGCATCGGGCTACGTTTGCGGCGATTGGCCCCTTTGCGGATTTGCCAATTATGGAAGATTTTGAACTGGTGCAGCGCCTCAAGGGCCGAGGCCGCATTGCCCTAGCTCCGGCTGCGGTCCAGACTTCCGATCGCCGCTGGCGCAAGTTGGGCATTGTGCGCACCACGGTGATTAATCAATTGATGCTCTTGGGCTATGCTCTGGGGGTCGCTCCCGATCGCCTTGCCCAGTTTTATCGCCGTCAGCGCCCTGTCCCCCCCCCATCCCTCAATCAACCGGATTGAGGATAACCCGTTGGGGCAATTCAGGTTTGGGTAAAGGTTTTGGTAAAGTTTTAAAGCGGCAAACCTGGAAAGATCTTTGGAAAAAGTCTTTTCCGAGGACTGCGGCGATCGATTGCCCTGACACGACCTACCCCAACCCATTCCCCATGACCACCGTTGCCCCCTTAGATGCCACCGCTGTCTTAGAAGTCCTGCGCCCAGTGCAGGATCCAGAACTGCAAAAAAGCCTGGTGGATCTCAACATGATCCGCAATGTAGCCATTGAGGGGGGCCAAGTCCGCTTTACCCTGGTGTTGACTACCCCTGCCTGTCCCCTGCGGGAATTTATTGTCGAAGACTGCCAGAAAGCGGTCAAGACCCTGCCGGGAGTGGAAACCGTGGAAGTGGAGGTGACAGCGGAAACCCCCCAGCAAAAGAGCCTGCCCGATCGCCAAGGCATTGACGGCATCAAAAACATTATTGCGGTCACCAGCGGCAAGGGGGGCGTGGGCAAAAGTTCGATCGCCGTCAACCTCGCCGTTGCCCTCGCCCAAGCCGGAGCCAAGGTGGGCCTGCTGGATGCCGATATCTACGGGCCGAACGCGCCCAATATGTTGAACTTAGCCGATGCCCAGATTACGGTGCTAGAGGGGGATGTACTGGAACCGGCCTTTAACCATGGGGTCAAGCTGGTGTCCATGGCCTTTTTAATTGATAAGGATCAGCCGGTGATTTGGCGGGGGCCGATGCTCAACGGCATTATTCGCCGCTTTCTCTACGATGTGCAGTGGGGCGACTTAGATTATTTATTTGTGGACCTCCCCCCCGGCACTGGCGATGCCCAGTTGACCTTGGCCCAAGCGGTGCCCATGGCGGGGGCGGTGGTGGTGACAACCCCCCAAACCGTGGCGCTGTTGGATGCCCGTAAAGGCTTGAATATGTTCCGGCAACTGGGCGTTCCCATTTTGGGTTTGGTGGAAAACATGAGCTATTTTATTCCGCCGGACCTGCCCGATCGCCGCTACGATATTTTCGGCTCCGGCGGGGGCGAAAAAGCAGCCCAGGAACTGGGAGTGCCGCTGTTGGGCTGTGTGCCCCTGGAAATTGCCCTGCGCGAAGGGGGGGATGGGGGTACGCCGATCGTCATCAGCCAGCCAGAGTCTGCCTCGGCCCAAGCCCTTAAAGCCTTAGCCCAGCAGGTCGCCGCACGGGTGTCTGTAGCAGCGCTGAGCTAGGGGCTGTCATCCCTTAGTCCCAGAATGCCCGGAGTGTCAGGATTACAGACCCTAGCCGATAAAACTGGGGCGGGCGTGTCATGCTGATACCCCAAGGTTTCTACGGTTATATGGATGACACGCTCTAACAAACGCAGGGTCTAGAGCCAGTCGATCGTAGCCACCTCCGTCTAGTTTACGGGGGCTGCTCTGCCGGGAGTGTCGAGTTGCTCTATCCTCTACGAGTTTTCGGGGAAAGTCCCCCAAATGCCCTTGACGCTGGGAAGAGTTGTGTATCCTAGAAATCAAGGCAAAGCCTAAGGGAACCCTTAGAAACCCAGCCTAAAACCCAAACCCAGCAACTCAACCTAGCCAACGGAGGTCTGCGCGACTCACGGAGTTTTCAGATATTCTCTAACGGCCCCGCACTCTGGATCAGCCCAGCAGAGGCTGGCCCTATAATTTTCTGGCTACCCAGGGGGAGACGACCGCCGGTCACGCGCTTGCTGCGATCGTCGGGATCGGTACCCTCCGCACCTAGGTTCTTCAGGACAGGACGATCGAGGGCATTGCAAGGGGAGATGATCGCTGTGCCACGTCAATACTTTTTACAAAAACGGCAGCAATCCTATTGGTTAGGGCTGCTACTCCTCATTATTGCGGCGAGTACCGGGATTATTGTGGACTGGTTTCGGGGGCATGAGCTACGCAGCCTCCAAACCATCAAAAGCCATCAACCCTTGGGCAATGCGCTGAAACTGGAGGCCCAGATTTTTGAGCTACAAACTAACTTGGGGTTAGCCCAAACCCACGCCCTCTATGCCCTGAAAAATGATCCAGCGATCGCGGCGGTGTTAGGAAAACCATCCACTGCGGTGATTTTGCCCAACTTTGAGCAGAGCAGTATTCAACAGAGCTACTCCCAAATTTGGATCCAGATTGCACAGCTAGAGCAGTCCTTAGAGGCTGTACAGCCCCCGATCGATCCCCTGCGGCAACGGGAGATAGAGTCTACCCTCGATCGGGTTAGCGATATGCTCTATCAACTGGAACCCCTCATTACAGCAGCTAAACGGCCCGATCTAGCCCTACAGACGTTTTATACCCATACGGCCATTCTGGCGCTCCTCCAAGAGCGCAGTGGCGATGTTGATCACTTGGTTAAACTCCTCCAAGAGCAGTACGAACAGGATCTTCTGGCTCAGGAGCAGAGAAACCAGCAATCCTGGCGCATTTTTGGGGCTATGACCATCTTAGCCGTGGGATTTCTTTGTTTTTATGTGTATGTGTTGATGATTCTCCTGGACAAAGCAGAGCAGACCGCTGCCGAGAAAACTAGCTTTGTCCACCTCATGAGCCACGAAATTCGCACCCCCCTCAACTCCATGATTGGGGCGGCTGAACTCTTGATGGAAACGAGCCTGCGATCGCACCAGCAAGACCTCTCCCGCATGGTTAAAGAGAGTGGCAATGCTCTCTTAGCGATTATCAATGATTTACTCGATTTATCCAAGCTAGAGAACCATAAGCTGGAGTTAGAGGCGAAAACCCTCAGTCTTGCCCACTGCTTAGAGGCCGCTTTTGATATTTTGGCGGCCAATGTGGTCCACAAAAATCTAGAGCTAACCTATACGATCGATCCCAGCTTACCCCCAGAATTATTAGGGGATTTTACGCGCCTGCGCCAAGTTTTGCTGAATTTGCTGAATAACGCGATTAAGTTCACCCCCGCTGGGCAGATTTTGGTGGTGGTGAAGGTCCACAGCAAACGCAATGCCACCGCCTGTCCCCTTCGCAACATTCCCACACAGTTGATTGCGGCCACCTATGAGGTGGAATTTGGGGTCCATGATACGGGCATTGGCATTGAACCCCAGAAGATGCACCGCCTGTTTCAGCCCTTTAGCCAGGTGGATGCGTCTACGAGTCGGCGGTTCGGGGGCACGGGTTTGGGGTTGGCCATTAGTAAGCGGCTGTGTAATTTGATGGAGGGGACAATCTGGGTGGAGAGTCGGGGCAGTGTGGCGGGTTGGCCTCCCCAGGGTTGGACAGCACCGTCCCGGTCCCCCAGCCCTAGCGCCGCTGCCGACTCGTCGCCCGATGCACCGCCCCAGACCCCTTGGGGAACGACGTTTTACTTTACGGTGGCAATGCCGGTGCCCATCCACCACTCCCAGGAGCAGGAGATGGATCTGGACGGGGGCGATCGGCTCAGGCCAACAGCAGCAGCGCCAACAGCAGCAGCGCCAACGGCAGCAGCGCCAACGGCAGTCTCGTCAACAGCCGCCGCACCAACTCCATTGCCGCCAACGGCAGCAGGGCTAACAACTTCCATTCCCGATCGCCGCCGTAATCCACAGAATCCCCAGGATAATCCCCAGGCTGATCCCCAAAATAATTCCCAGCTTGATCGGCCAGTACCGTCCCAGGCAGTAGCCTCGTCTGCCCCGGAGGCAGCCCTTGCCCCCTCGCCCGTTCCCCTCGATCGTCCCACCCAAGCCCTACTCCTCAGCCGCAGCACCACCCTGGCCCAATTTTTGGCGCAGCAACTCCAGTTCTCCCCCAGCCAGCCCAAGCCCCAACTCTATACCGTCACAACCCTCTCAGACTTGGACAACCTGCTGGAGCAGGCGAATCGCTTTAGTGGCGTGTTTATTGATGGGCGCGATCTGGATTTGGACCCACTGGGGGCAGACTGTACGCGGCTGAAGGCGCTGTGGTCTAGGCTGGAACCGCCGACGGCTGGCCCTCTGCTGCCCTTGATTTGGCTCCAGTTTGGGCACCAAACCTTTCCCAACCCCCAGGATTGGCCAATGCCGACGACCGTCCTGACCCAACCCCTGCGCCGCTCCCAACTGCAATCGGCCCTAGAGGAGTTGCGGGAGAAAACCAGCACGCCCACACCGTCCCCCAGCCCAAATCTGGCCCCTGCCCGCTCCCCCTCTTCCGCCGCCCCAGATCTGGCCCCCTTGCCCACTGTCGCCGCCGCCGCCCAGTCCCCAGCCCTGCCGCCCTCGACCCTAACCCCCGCAACCCCAGCCGCGCTTTCCCCCTCCGATCCGGTCCCGAACTCCCCTGCGCTCCCTGACCCCGCAACCTCACCCCCGATCGATCTGCCCCTCGATCGCCTCCTCACCCCCCAAACCCCCTCCCTCCCGACGTTGCGGGTTCTGTTGGTGGAAGATGTTCCCACCAATCAAAAAGTGGCCCTCCGGTTTCTGTCGGTGTTGGGGTATCAGGCCGATGTCGCCAATAACGGCAAAGAAGCCCTCAGCGCCCTGGATGCCCAGTTTTACGATCTGATTTTTATGGATTTGCAAATGCCGGAGATGGATGGCCTGGAGGCAACCTTGGCGATTCGTCAGCGCTATAACTCCCCCGATCGGCCCTGGATTGTGGCGATGACGGCCCATGCTTCGGAACAGGCCCAAGCCGACTGTGTGCGGGTGGGGATGAATGGTTTCATGACCAAGCCACTGCGTAAAGCGGTCCTGGTTCAGGTCATTGAGACCTATGCGGCCCAGGCTGGGCTGGGGTTAGACCGAGCAGGACAGGGCAACAACGGCAATGATGAGGCCAATCGGAACGGGAAGGGGTCGGCTGCGGTGAGCGAAGGGTCGCCAGAGGCCAGCCAACAGCTTACCCCCCAGAACCAAATCCCCGTTGGGTAAGTTTCAGGGATCTGTCGCCCGCCCTAAAGAACCCGGAGGGGGAAGGACTGGGAGGCGGGGCTGCTGGCTGGTGAGCCGGTGATCGAAGGGGCTGTTAGGCTTTGCCGGGATTGAGCCAAATCATTTGCCAGGTGACAAAGGTGCCGATCGGACTCCAGAGCAAATAGGGCAGCAAAAGGGCAAAGGCTAGCCGCGACTGTGGCCAAACTTGGGTTGCTAAAATACAGCCCAGAATAAAGCCGATCGCCCCGATCGCCGTGCCAAAGGTCAAACTGCGCAGCTTACACATCACCGGGGTATAGGCCATAATTGCCACCTCCACCGCCAGATAGCCCCCCATCAACCCCCAGCGCCCAACCCAGTTTTCCGTTGCGGCCCAGGTCATGCTAGCCGAGGCAATGCCGCAAATAAAAATAAAAACCCAAATAAACGGGATTAAGCCCTCAAAGGTGAGCCATGGGGGCCGCTTAAGCTGGAAAAACCAGCGATTATCATCCACTGATAACCGATTCAGGGCCACCGCCACAGTAATGGCCACCAGTGTAATCAAAACCCAGGTCGGAATCATGACATCACCTTAACTGCCGTGGTTGCCAGTGTACGCTCAACCTGCTTCAGGAGAGAAGTTTCGGTGGGTGCGTTTCACTTTTGCCTGTACGGACTAAAGTCCGTACTACGAGCCTTTTGTGATGCGGGAGGTCTTGCCTCGCTTTGGCGTGGGGAGGATTTGCTTCAATGAGCTTAACGGAGAGGGGGGGATTCGAACCCCCGATAGGTCGCCCTATGCTTGAT
>JAYKJG010000257.1:0-13769 GCA_035286285.1 Prochlorothrix sp. | reverse complement strand
GCGGATGCGATCGCGGCTGCCCTCCAAATGAGTCCGCGTTTCCAAGGACAGATCGCCATCCCCCAAGGCTTTAGCCAGATCAGCATCCAACTGTTGCAACTGGTAGCGGGCGAGGGTGCGGGCCTCTGCGGGGGCATCGTAGGTGAAAACCCACGCAATAATGTCGGGGAGGGTGGTTGCAGTACTGAGGGCATTGGGATCGATGATTCCCACCATAAAGCTGAGGTATTGGTTCTGTAAGCGCCGCTGAAGCAGGGGAATGTCCCCATCCAAAGCCGCCAGTGGCTCCTCCCAAATGCTGGTTTGGAGGGACTCAAACAGTTCCCCCAGAGTGAGGGCATCCTGGCCGGGATAGATTAGCTCGGCATCCCGGAGGCGGGCAAGGCGATCGGACACCAAGAGATTCCCCAAAATAAAGCTTTGGTTCAAGAGAATCCGATCGGCCAAGGGATACTCCACCGTCAGGAGGTCAGGAAAAGCCCCCTGATGGAACCAGCGGGAGGAACCGAGCTTACTGGGCAGATCGGGGGGAAGCTGGAACGATTCCGGGCTAAGAACGCGATCTTCGAGAATTTCAAGGGCTTGGCGTTGGGTAGGGGCGGGGATGGGTTCAAAGGGGCGGCGATCGGGGGCATCCCCACCGAGGTACCGGTTCAAGGAACGACCGCCGATGTAGTTGCTAAGAATGGAGGCGTTATAGAAATAATGGTTGAGCAACTGGTCGAAAATGGGGCGGGCTTCGGTGAAACTGCGACCCTGGGAGGGAAAACGCTTGTCGAGCTTGTCCCAGAGACCTTCGACAATATCCATTTGCCACAGCCCATAGGTGAGGGGATCGTCACTGAGATCAAACACCATCACCGTCGGATCTAGCCCAGACCACAGATCTTCATCGGTGCCGTAGTCCAGTTCTGGGGCCGGGGCAAGGCGGGCAATGTCCTGCAAGCGGTTGCGCTCTTCCAGGGGGGTAAGCTGCTCTAGGGGCGTGTAGCCATAGGCGATCGCCCACATATCATAGGGACCAATGCGACTGGGGAAATATTCCCCCTGCTCCAGGTCGTCCGGGGCTAAATTAACCGGTAAATAGTCCATCACTGACCCTGCTAGCCCTTCCGCTTCCGTTAGCTCCCGGTTGTGCAGTTCCTCAGGGCCGTGGAGGGTGCTGGCATGGAAGTTGTGGCGGAGTCCGAGGGTGTGGCCCACCTCATGGGCAATGACACTACGCACAAACTGGTGCAGATACTCGCTCATTTCCCCGCTGCTGGGCAGAATGTTGCGCCCCATGGACAGCGCCATGGCACCGACGGCTAACTGTTGGTTAGCCGCAAGGGAAAAGCAGCGATCGTCGCGCTGGGCAGTGACCGATTGGTTGCGGTTCTGAATCCACTGCCGCAGCGCAGCACTGCGAAAATAGGCCAATCCCACCTGAGCATCGCAGATATTGGGCTGTCCCGTCATCTGGCCCCAGCGAATCGAGCTACCGAGGGGATCGCTGGCTAAGTCATTAAACTCATTCCCGGCATAGCGCAGCATATTGGCATCCATCAGGATATCAGCACCGAGAATTTGGCCGGTAATGGGGTTGGTGCGGGGCATGGCCAGGGCAAAGCCGCCATCGATCGAGTCGGTCCAGCGAATGGTGTTATAGCGGCTATCTGCCGGATCCCAGTCGGCATCCTCCGGCATTTGCTTGACTTGCAGCACCTCCTTAAAGCCAATGGCCTCAAAGGCTTGATTCCACATCAGCACGCCCTCAGTGGCAGCTTGGCGATAGGCTTCGGGCATGGCTTTATCCAGCCAAAAGACGATCGGCTCCTTGGGGGGGGACAACTCCGCCTCAGGATCGGCTTTCTCCAGGTGCCAGCGGTTGATATAGCGCACAAAGCGATCGCGGCCCAAGCTATTGGCCAAATCCTGGTAAGCCGTGACGAAATAGCCCACCCGTTCATCGGCAAGGCGGGGGCGGTAGGTATCCAGGACGGGGAGTTTAGAGAGGCTGTAGTGGAGGCCGAGGTTAAAGGAGGTGGGGTCGGGAATGGTGCTGAGGGCAAAGAAAAAGTCAACGGGTGCCCCGGTAAAGCGATAATCAATATCAAATTCCAGGTTTTCTGGAAAAGATTGGGCTGTGGTGACGGCGGATTGGGTTGGATCCGCGCCATAACCCAGGATCGACAGCAGAGAAAAGGAGCCAAAGCCCAGGTTGGGATTGAGCAGCAGCGGCGAGAGATCAACAACCACGGTGTTCAAGGTTTCCCGTTCGCTCAAAATCGGCAGCGTAAACACCACAGAATCGCTAAAAAGGCTGCCTTGGTCGGCCCGTTGGTTGGGGGGGCGACTGTCCCGGAAGAGGGAGTTGGGGACGATGATTTGAAGATTATTTTTGAAGCGGCGGAAGGTAAAGGCAAATTCCTGGAGGGGAATGCCGCGATAGAGACCAAATTCTCCAATTCCGGCATTAATGGCCGCAGAAAAGAGATAGTGGTGGTTTAACTGGTCGGGCCGCACCTCGACTAACACCTTGCCTTCCTCTAGGTCTTGGTAGAGGGTAAACAGTCCTTCGGTGCGTTTGAGATCCTCAATGACATCCTCAAAGGGTTTGAGGCCGCTAGCGGCGCTTTCAGGGGATGCGGCAGGGTCATCCGAGGCTTCTTCATCACTTTCCGCTGTCTCTGGGTCACTGTCGGTTCCTGTCTCCGGCTCTGCTTCGCCGGTCCCTTGGGGAGCGGTTTGGGCGGGGCTAGGGGCAGTGAGGGGGGGCAAGGTGAGGGGAAAAAGGCCCAGGAAACCGGCGGTGAGGGAGAGGAGCAGCAGACGGTGGGGAAATTTCACGGTAGGTCTGAGGTGAAGGGGCACAGGCAAGACAGTAGGCCCAAAATTGTCCAGCCCCGATCGATGCTGATGTGGAGCGTTGTGGGGTAAGTTTGAGCACCTCCTGAGTATAGGTCGGGATTCCCCCCCCGTCATCTTGGGAGCCGATCGGCCTTGGGTCGCCACAGGAAGCGATCGCCCTGCCAAACCCGATCGAGCACTAAGGTCAGGGGAGAGAGCAGGAATAAGGCCCAAAACGGGGAGGTTTGCACAAAGAAGCGGTTGCGCAAAATAAAGGTCAACCCGGCGACCGCTATGGCCCAGACCACCCGGCTGCGGCCCCGATCGGGAATGGCCCTGGGGTCTGTGATCATAAACAGCGCAAACAGCAGCAACGAGCCGCTCCCCAGCCGATGCAGCCACACATCCCAGGTCCAACCGAGCCAGTAGTTGCGCAGTGCCTCCAGCAGGCCATAGCAGCCCAAAAACGCCCCCGTCGTCTCCAGCCGCCCCACTCGCCCCAAAACCACCCCCCCAGCCCCTAAAAACACCAGCCCATACCACAGATCATCCCCCCACTGTCCCGGTGAAACCCAGGCATCGGAAGTCAGAACCAGGGCGGCAATGATACCAACATTGGCGGGATTAAAGAAGTGTTTGCCCCGGTAGCGCAGGAGGAATTTGCTACTGATGGCGACGGCGGCGGCAAAGATCAGGGTACTGGGCCGATCGGCCCGCAACAGCAGGCTTAAACCCAGGCCGGTAATGAGGGGACTACGGACGTTAAAGGCAGCGGGTTGCCACCAGGGTTTGTGAGGGGGAAGGTTTTGGTCCGATCGTCGCCCATTCTGGTTAATTTTCGGTTCTACTGCCAAGGAACAGAGCCACTGGGTCAGTAAACAGGTTGTCAGCAGGAACACAATCGCGATCGGGCGGAGGGTCCAGTCACGGGTGCCGATGCCGAGGATCAAGAAGAGGGAGAGAAATAAAATTTGGTAGTCCCGTGCATCTTGGAACTGGGGCAGGGCGATCGATCGGGCGATGGGCTGGAGTCCGGCCAAGGGGGGGAACATGAAGCGGGGGGTCGAGTTGGCCATGGTCAGGGCGGGGGGGTGGGGCAATACCGTTTCCTGACCTTAAGGGGTTTTTGGGGCGATCGGGGGGAAGTTACAGATTTTGTAACCGATCGGCCCCAAACCGATCGCCCTGCAACACCCGAAACTGAAACTTTGTGGGAATATGGGAAACCGAATCTAGACCTAAACTGTAAGGATCGTCACGGGTAGAAGCATGATGGAAAATCGTGGCACACGCCAATGGTTCTGGGGCGTTCTTCGCCTTCAAGGCTCTGTTATTCCTGGAATTTGGCCTAGGGTTTTAGTCTGCGGCCTTTTTGGAGAACTGATTGCAATTTTGTACGATCGGGGCTATCCAGTTTCTCACCCCAGTTTTGATAAAATCGTGCCCAGCATTGTGTTGGGCCTGCTCCTCGTTTTTCGCACCAATACCGCCTACGATCGCTTCTGGGAAGGGCGCAAAATCTGGGGCGGTATCATCAACACCAGCCGCAACTTAGCCCGCCAGATTTGGGTCTTTGTCAACGCCAGAACTCCCGCAGAAGTTGCCCAAAAACAGCAAGTTCTGCAACTGGTCACCGCCTTCACCTACACCACCAAAGACCATCTCCGCCGCCAGCCCCCTACGGCAACGGTCGCGGAGGTGGTGACCCCCGCCCAGTTCCAAACACTGCAAGTGGTTCAGCATCCTCCCCTAGAGGTGATGTTCTGGGTTAATGACTATCTGCACCAGCAACATGAACGAGGCAATCTCAACACCCATCAAATGGTGTCGATCGTGAGCTTGATTGACCTACAGGTCAATCACTTAGGATCCTGTGAGCGGATCCTCAAAACCCCCCTCCCCCTCGCCTATACCATCCATTTGCGGCAGTTATTGCTCTTTTACTGCCTCGCGCTGCCGATCCAATGGGTGGAGACCCTGGGATTTCTGACGGGGGGGGTAACGGCTTTAATTAGCTTTACGCTGCTGGGGATTGAGGAAATCGGCCTGGAAATTGAAAATCCCTTTGGCTGTGACCCCAACGATTTACCCTTGGATGCCATGTGCGATGGGGTACGACAGCATGTCAATGAGTTAATAACCCTCAACCCCCAGGATGTGCAGTTAAGTTTTGGCGATCCGATCGCAGCCCCCAGAAGTGGTTCATTCTCGCCCCTGGCCCCAGAGCCGGAACAGGTTTAGCACCATGGCCCCACCGTCACCCAACGCCGCCGATCGACCCTGGACCGTCGCCGACCTGGGGGAACAGGGTCTCTTGCAGCGCCTCCAAGCCTACTGTCCCGCCGGGGTGGTGGGGGATGATGGGGCACTGTTGCAGCCCAGCCCCGGTCAAGCCTTGGTCGTCACCACCGATGCCTTAGTCCATGGGGTCCACTTCAGCGCCGCCACAACTCCCCCCCATGCCGCAGGTTGGCGGGCCGCTGCGGCCAATCTCTCGGACTTAGCCGCCATGGGTGCCCTGCCCCTGGGGATGACCGTAGCCTTGGCCCTGCCGGGGGAGACGGCCCTAGATTGGGTTGAGGGCTTTTATCAGGGACTGTGGGACTGTTGCCAACGCTATGGGACGGCGATCGTGGGGGGCGATCTGTGCCGATCGCCCCAGTTGATGGTGTCGATTACGGCCTTGGGTGAGGTGCCGCCGTCCTTGGCCTTGGTGCGATCGGGGGCGCGGGTGGGTGATGTGATTGTGGCCACGGGTCTCCATGGGGCTTCCCGTGCCGGTTTGGAATTGCTCTTAACCCCCCTGTGCAATTCCCCCAGCAATTCCCCCTCCAATCCCCCCAGCAATCCCCCCAGCAATCCCGCCAGCAATTCCCCCTCCAATCCCCCCAGCAATCCCACAGCCCATCCCCCCAGCAATCCCACAGCCCATCCCACCCCGGCCCTCCCGTCACCAACCGCCGAGCAGCGATCGACCTGGATCCAGGCCCACCAATATCCCCAGCCCCGCCTCGGCTGGGTGCCCCTGTTGCGCCAAGTTCAGCAAGATTTGGCCCTCGATCGGCCCCTGGCAGCCATGGACAGCAGCGACGGCTTGGCGGATGCAGTGGTGCAACTGTGCCGAGCCAGCGGAGTCGGGGCAGAGTTATACCAAGAACAATTGCCCCAGCCACCGGGACTAGAAACCTGGCAGGGAGCAGCCCAAGCGCTGGAGTGGACCCTCTATGGAGGGGAGGATTTTGAGTTGGTGCTGTCTGTGCCGCCGCTGGTCTGGGAGCGGTTACAGCCCCTAGCCCAGGTGGCTCGCTTCGATCTCTATCCCCTAGGTCGCATCGTGGCCGCTGCTGCTGGCAACAGCACCGTTACCCTCCACGATCGGCCCAACCTCCCCCCCACAGCCCACCTCAGCCTCGATCGGGGCTTTCAGCATTTTTAACGCCATGGGCCGTTATTTTGTTGTCGGTATCACAGGGGGCTGGGCTAGACTGGCCTTAAAGTAAAGCAGTCCCAACCGGGGAAAATCGTCGTCAAAAAAGGTGCAATGTGGTGTCTTTGCCTGCTTCTGTGTCCCGTTGGTTTCCGATCGCCGAAATTGTGGTCCTGGTTTTAATGGTCCTGGGCTTAGTGCGCTTCTTGATCGCCGGAGAAGTGGCCTTTTTGGCCGTGATGCTGGTTTTAGCGCTGCTGCTGAACCCAGTGAACCGCCTCCAAAACGATCGCCGCAGTCTTCGCCGTGCCCTGGGGGAGTTACGACAACTGCGCTTGGAGCTGACCGAAGAACTGGAAGCCCAGCGCAAACTCCTGCAACGCCAGTCTGCCGGGGGCTTTTCCCAACTGCAAAGCAGCCAAGACCTAGAACTGGCCATGGTGCAACTGCGGCTGCAAAATGCCCGCCTTGATCAGAGCTTGGAGCAGGTGGTAAGTGCCTTAAACGATCTGCTGCCCCAACCCGTCGATCTGCCCGCCAAGGCCGGAGCTACGGCTGAAGAGGCTGGGCTAGGGGCCGATCGATCGGCCCGATCGGTCCCCCCCGTTGCCCCGGCCATCCCCAGCACCCCCACCCTCATCCCCCCACCCCTGTCCCCCTCCACCCCCGCTAACCCGATCGATCGCCCCCACGACAGCACCCTAGAGCCAAGCCTGCCCTCTTTCACCACAAAACCAGCCTCAACACAATCGCCCCCCCCCTCCCCCCCTGAAACCCCCTTCGATCTCTTTCCGGAAGCCGCCCCTGCAACTGCTCCTGAAACACCTGAGGAGCCTCCAATTTTAGGCCAGGGCACAGGTCAAGGTTTAGGCCAGGGCATCGGTCTAGCCATCACCGGTCCAGCCATCACCGGTCCAGAGGCCGACTTCCAAAATGCCCCGATCGCAGGCCGAGACAATGGCATCAAGATGACCCCCCCAGGTGTCGCAGCCCAGCCCCTAGTGCCGCCAGATCTCACCACCTTAGACCAGATTCCACCCGATTCCGTCATTCTGGATGAGATTCCGCCAGAGTCAGTCCTAGGGGCCAGAGATACAGCCCCCTTCGATCGCCCGCTCCTCCCCCAGCCTTGGCAAGAAGCCCTCAGTTGGCAGCAGGGTTTAAGCTTTGTTGCCCATAGCGGTTGGGTCAATGCCATGGCCCTCAGCGCCGATGGTCAGCGACTGGTCACAGGGGGAACCGATCAGCAAATTCGGATTTGGCAACTGCCGGAGGGGAAGCTCCAGGCCGAATGGTCCACCCCATCCCCCATCAGTGCCCTGGCCTTTAGCCCCGATGGTCGCCTCCTCGCCAGCGGCAACTACGATCACCGCATCCAGCTTTGGGATTTGCAGAATAAGCGCCTGATTAAGACCCTAGAGGGCCATTATGGCTCTGTGAAAGCCTTGGCATTTTTTGTCGATCCCCTCCTAGCCAAGTTGCAGGCGATCGGCGAAGCAACAGACCCCTCAGCAGCGCCCAACCTCTCCCTAGGATTGATCAGCGGCAGCTATGACCAAACCCTACGCATTTGGGATTTACAGCGGGGCTGCTCCGATCGCCTAGAAGGCCATGAAGGCAGCGTCCAGACCTTGAGCCTGTCGCCTCAGCAGGACTGCGCCATTAGTGGCGGTGAAGAGGGGCATTTACGGCTGTGGCGTTTACCCGATGGCCAAACCTTGGATATCCTCACCGCCAATAGCAACGCAGTGGAGGCGCTAGCCCTCAGCAAAGACGGCTCCACCCTCGCCAGTGGGTGCAGCAACGGCAGTCTCTACCTCTGGCACTTGCCCAGCCGCACCCCCCGCTATGGCATTGAAGGCCACACGGGGCCAGTAACGGCTCTAGCCTTGACCCCCGACGGCCAAACCCTCATCAGTGGCGGGGCCGATGGTCGCCTCAAGCTCTGGTATGTGCCCACAGGCCAGCCCCAGGGCAACTTAGCCGACCCGATCGATGCCATTCTCAACCTCGCCCTGAGTCCTTCGGGTCAACTGCTGATCAGCAGCCATCCCGGTGGCCAAATTCAACTGTGGTGGCGACAGGAGACCCCCCCTTCATGAGCTTTGTCACTCTCCTCGGTTTAGCGGCGGGTGCTTGCACCACGATCGCCTTTGTACCGCAACTTCTCAAGACTTGGCGATCGCGATCGGCCCGCGATGTGTCCCTGGGCATGTTTCTGATTTTTTGCTTGGGGGTGGTGCTGTGGCTCTGGTATGGGCTACTGACGCGGGATTTTCCGGTGATTGTGGCCAATGCCGTGACCTTGGTCCTCGCTGGGACAATTTTGGCCTTTAAGCTGCGCTACGGCTAGGCCAGAAGCCCCCCGATCGCGCAAGTTTCCGGTTGAGTCCCCCCCAAACCCGTAAACTGGTTAATATAGTTTTAAGACAGTCTCAAGATAGTCTCAAGATAGTCTCAAGATAGTCTAATGCAGCTTACATGCAGCTTGAAGGTGCATTTCACTTTGGAACAATCAACCGTAGGGATCGTGCCCCCGTGGCTCCCCTCTTCAGACGCACAACCGGGGAAGCACGGGGGGAGTGCCCCTACCCCAATCGGTGAACCCGCCAAAGTGAAATGAACCCCAGCTTGAAGAGTGCCCATCGATCGAGGGTTGCACCCCAACCCGACCCGATGCGCTGTTGTCATGTTATGGCTCTATGAAAATTAACCTACTTCAATGGTCTTATTCACGGGGGAAGCGGGACTTTAGCCGGATTCAGCTTCCAAATGCGGATTTAAGTCGCGCACGCCTCAAATTTATCTGTTTAAGTCAAGCCAATCTCCAAGGTGCAGTCCTCACCCAAGGTCAGTTTGCCGGGGCAGATTTTGTCCATGCCCAGCTTCAAGATGCCGATCTACGGGAAGCAAACTTTATTGGCGCTAACTTTTTAGCCGCCAACCTCCAGCGGGCTAATCTCTCCCGTGCGATGCTCTGCGGCAGTTTGCTCAGTGTTACGGACCTCAGTGGTGCTCAGTTGGTCGAAGCAACCCTTGCGGGGGCCGACCTGCGATCGGCAAATCTGACCGGGGCCAACCTGCGGGGAGCCAACCTCCAAGGGGCTAACCTCACCGCCGCCAACTTAACCGGCGCAAACCTAGAGGGGGCAGACCTGAAGGGAACAACGCTGACGGGGGCGACCTTACCGACCTTAGCAGTCGCTGATGCTCGATCGGCGGCGGAGCTTGCCGCTGCGGAAGCCGATGCAGCCCTACTCGCCCAAGCCGTTGCCCCCTCCAAAAGCAGACAGGAGAGCATAGGTAAGTCCCTTAAGTCCAGAAAAGCTAAGGTTACAGGCGACAACTATCACCAACATTTCGAGGATATTGTCTTGTATCCAGCAGAGGCCAAAACCGACGGAGATCAGGCAAAGGGAGCCGAAAACCGCGCCCTAGATGCAGCATGGGCCAAGCAGTCCCACAGAAGACCGGAGGAGGGCCACCCCAAAGCAACAACGAGCTTGACCCCCCCACTCCAGACGGCGCTGGCGACCCCCACCCCACCAGAAGCCTTTAGCCGCCTTCAGCGATCGATCGCCCTCCGTAAAGGCCCGCACTCCCTCCGCCGTCAGTTGTTGCACAGCTATGACAAGCGCTGTGCCATCAGTCGCTGCTCCGTCACCCAGGTGCTAGAAGTCGCTTACCTCATGCCTGGAACGGGAGACTTGGCCAACGATCCCTGCAATGCGCTGCTGCTGCGATCGGATCTGCACCTCTTGCTAGACCTGCACCTCATCACCGTTAATCCCCAAAGCTACACCGTCGAAATGGCCCCCTGGCTCCACGACAGCTACTACGGCAGCCTCAACGGTCGCTCCCTCTACTGCCCCCTCAATGCCGACTACTGCCCCTCCCTAGAGTCCATCACCTACCACTATGAGCAATGCAAATGGGAGCATGAGGAAGCCTGGAGCGGAGCCTATGTTTTTTAAGCGGGGTTGACCGGCAGGGGTTGACCGGCAGGGGTTGACCGGCAACGGCGAGAAGTCAACAACAGGAGCCTTTCCAGAACAATGCCCTAGCCAGGGGTTGGGGGCTAAGGGTATGATCGGGATTTGCGCGGGAGGTACTGCTGACCCGATTCCCAGGGAAGGATGTTCCCCCTGGGTAACCCCCCGATCGAAACCTTGGCCCAAGAGGACTAAACCAGTGACCGATACCAACTTTGCTCTACTCCAACAAAACGACCCCACCGTGACTGCCATGCTCCAGCGCGAGCTACAGCGGCAGCAAGAACACCTAGAATTGATAGCTAGTGAGAACTTTACATCGCCAGCGGTGATGGCAGCCCAGGGATCCGTGCTTACCAACAAATATGCCGAAGGATTACCGGGCAAGCGCTATTACGGTGGCTGTGAGTTTGTGGATGAAGTGGAACAGTTGGCGATCGATCGGGTCAAGGAACTCTTCGGCGCAACCCATGCCAACGTTCAGCCCCACTCCGGTGCCCAGGCTAACTTTGCGGTCTTTTTAGCCCTGCTGCAACCCGGTGACACCATTATGGGCATGGACCTCTCCCATGGCGGCCACCTCACCCACGGTTCCCCGGTGAACGTGTCGGGGAAATGGTTCAAAGTAGTGCAGTACGGCGTAAACCAAGAAACAGAGCAACTGGATTTCGAGCAAATCCGGAGCCTAGCCCTGGAACACAAGCCTAAACTCATCATTTGCGGCTATTCTGCCTATCCCCGTGTCATTGATTTTGCGAAGTTCCGATCGATCGCCGACGAAGTGGGAGCCTACCTGATGGCGGACATTGCCCACATCGCCGGACTCGTCGCCACCGGCCACCACCCCAACCCCCTACCCCACTGCCACGTCGTCACCACCACCACCCACAAAACCCTACGCGGTCCCCGTGGTGGGCTGATCATGACCTGTGATGAAGAGCTAGGCAAACAGTTTAATAAAGCCGTGTTCCCCGGTACCCAGGGCGGTCCCCTAGAGCATGTCATTGCTGGAAAAGCCGTCGCCTTTGGGGAAGCGCTCCAGCCAGAGTTTAAGGACTACTGCGGCCAAGTGATTGCCAATGCCAAGGCTCTAGCGGCGCAATTGGAAGCACGGGGACTCAAGATTGTCTCCAATGGCACCGATAACCATATTGTGCTGGTGGATCTGCGATCGATCGCCATGACGGGGAAAGTTGCCGATCAGTTGGTCAGCACCGTCAAGATCACCGCCAACAAAAATACCGTTCCCTTTGATCCTGAATCTCCCTTTGTCACCAGTGGGCTGCGGCTGGGATCGGCGGCGATGACCACGCGGGGCATGGGCACGGAGGAGTTTAAGGAGATTGCCAATATCATCGCCGATCGCCTCCTCAATCCCGAAGATACCTCCGTTGAACTCCAGTGCCGCCAACGGGTTGCCGCCCTCTGTGGACGCTTCCCCCTCTACCCCCACCTCACCCCCGCAACCCCCGCCCTCGTTTAGGCATCTCCCCCCAGCCTAGGGGCCGCGCCCCCGTGCCAACCCGCTTGGGAACCCAAACCAGAAACCCAAACCGGGAACCCAAACCGGGGCAACCACGGGGGGATTGCCCCTACCGAATCGGTTCCTTGGCCAAGGTGAGATGGACCGGCGTTTGCTCCCCTCTCCCGCCCTGGGAGCAGAGTTGGGGGTGAGGAATCTGGGTCGATCGTGCCCAGTGCAATGCTCCCCTTTGCTCTCTCTAAGGGTGCATTTCATGTTTGCCACGGGACGGACTAAAGTCCACACTACGAGCTTTTTGTGTTGCTCCAAAGTGACATGCACTCCTCTCTAAGGAGTTGTATCGAAGTTTCATCGGAGTTTCGTCATGGTGTCATCATCCCCCTTTCCCCCCAGTCCCCGATCGCAGCGCGATCGGCCCCAAGTCATTTTTTTAGATGCCGTAGGCACCCTCTTTGGGGTACGCGGCAGTGTTGGACAGCACTACCAAGCCGTTGCCCGTCAATTTGGGGTCGATGCCCCCTCTGCCCAGCTTAACCAAGCCTTTTTCGACCAATTCAAAGCCGCTCCGCCCATGGCCTTTCCCGGCAGCGATCCGGCCACCCTAGTTCAGCAGGAATACGACTGGTGGGAGACGATCGCCGAGAAAACCTTCACCCAAGTGGGTGCGATCGAGCAATTTGAAGATTTCGCCGCTTTTTTTCAGGCACTGTACGACTATTTCGCTACGGCGACCCCCTGGTTTATCTATCCCGATGTTTTGCCCGCCCTTAAACAGTGGCGCAGTCAGGGCATTGAGTTGGGGATTATTTCTAACTTCGACTCCCGCCTCTATCCGGTGCTTGATGTGCTGAAACTGAGCCAATTCTTTTCTTCGGTGACCATTTCGACGGAAGTCGGGGCAGCAAAGCCCGATTCCCAGGTTTTTCGGGCAGGGCTGGAGAAGCACCGGGTTGAGGCCGATCGGGCGTGGCACATTGGCGACAGTGAGCGGGAAGACTATGCCGGGGCCAAGGCCGCTGGGCTACAGGCGATTTGGATTCGCCGCCCCGTGGGCTAGTCCGGGCGAAAATTCCCGCCCCCCGTCCTACGGGCCTCTGGCCTGCACCGAGGGCGAAACCCCGAAGGGAGATCAGAGGGATGCCTCGGTTTTGACGAGGGCCGTTGGGGGCCGATCGGGCGCATTACTGGTTTAGCTCTTCCAGAAGCCAAGAATCGACGGGTTGCCCATCGTGGCGCTGGAGATCGATGTAAATCTCAATCACTGCACTGGATCCGGGGGGAGCGGGTTGCTCGATAAACTGAATGCTATAGTCGGCAGGATCCTGATTATGGGCCTTAAGCCAGTCCTGAACCTTGATTTCAGCAAAAAATGCCTGACCTTGGCTGAACATCCGGCTAATTTCAAGGCGAAGGCTGTGGGGAGTTAAACGGGGCATGGGGGTTTCCTAAATTGCGCGGGGTGCTCCTTACAATTTACAACACTCCCCTCTCACCTTAAGGCTGCGGGGGGGCTGTTGTGGGGTTTTTGTAACAGACTATAAAGACTGCTTTACAGCCAATGGGCTGAGTCAGTTAAAGTACTCTTCAAATTAAAGATCCCCTCTTTTCAAAAGGGTGTGTGCTTCGACGGTCGCTTTGATCTCAGCATCGCCTTAGCTGGTCTGGCCTTAGGACAGTGCAGTTTTGCCCTCCCTCTGTAAGCTCCCCCGACCAATGCAGGGAATCTTTGTGCCTAAAATTCCTTACACCCAAAATTTCGCCATGAGCGAAGAGAGTTTAGATGGTATTTCTGTTTTTAAGGATATTCAGGGGGCTTTAAGACAGTATTTCCCTCAAGTTCAGTTGACCTATGGGGTTAAGTCTCTGGGGGTTTTTGGTTCTTTTGTGCGGGAAGAGGCGACGGAGCATAGCGACTTAGATATTTTGGTTGAGTTTGAGGGGGCACCGACATTTCGCAACTATATGGGCTTAAAGTTTTTTCTGGAAGATTTGTTTGAGCGACGAGTCGATTTGGTGATTCAGGCGGATCTTAAGCCTC
>JAYKJG010000256.1:0-2553 GCA_035286285.1 Prochlorothrix sp. | reverse complement strand
CGCTTTATGAGAGCGCGGAACCCCTGCGGCCCTGTCCTAGCGGTCTGCGATCGGCCCGCGCAGACTGCGCCCTCTGCCCCTATTTCCCTTGCTTGGACTGTAACGTTTAGCAGATTAACCGCTCTTTTTTTGTAAAGAAATATTTCTAATAATTATTACGCTTCTTTGCAGGCTATCGGTGTGAAGACGGGGCGTGGTAACTTCTGAATTGTTAGCTCAAGTTATGTTAAGTGAGGATCGAGTTGTGAAAACCCTAGAACGTGCTGCCATCGCTCAACGGGAAGATTTCCGCGACTACGTTGCCCATCTCCAATTGCACATGAGCCTTCAGGCTCGCAACTTGGTACCCACCGTGACCCACACGTCCGACACCCGCTCTCAACTGCTCCACGAGACCCAAGCCCATTTAGAAAAGTTGGTTTCCCGTCAGCGCTACTAGCCCGCTCCCGATCGCCGATGTAGAGAGATTCCGCTTCAAGATCTGATCTCAAAGGCTATTTTTTTATTGATCCAAATTTTATTGCCCTTCTTTAAGAAAATAAACCCCCTACTGCCTGGGAACACGAGATGAGATCCAGATTTTGGATGTGTTCTGAGGGGCCAGTGGGGGGTTTTACTCTGCGGGGGTTGTGCGAGGGGTGCGCCGGGGGGCGGTTGGGCCGATCGGGCGGTGTGCCCTTAGCGCCAGTTGCCGACAAGGACAAAGGCAGCCCAGAAGGAAGGGTGGCTGTAGGGGCTGCTGTGGATTTGGCTAAGCTGGGCTTGGCGCAGGGCTTCGGCAAAGGACGGCGAACCGTCGGTGCTGATATTGCGGTAGAACTCGGTCATCAGCAGGGCGGTGGCCTCGTCGCTCACGGACCAGAGGCTGGCTAGGGTGCTGCGGGCACCGGATTTGAGGGCAAAACCGGCGAGGCCCAAGGGGGCGCGATCGTCTCCGGCGGCGGTTTGGCAGGCACTGAGGACGAGGAGTTCGATCGGCGAGATGGCCCCTATTTTGCGGGGAGCCAGAATTTGGTCAAAGTCATCTAGGGTAATGCGATCGTCCCAGGCTAGCAAAAAGGTTTGATCAGGGTCAGAACTAAACTGGCCATGGGTGGCGACATGGACCACGGAGAAGGGCTGTTGGTTAAGCTGTTGGGTGAAGGCGGTGCGGGTAAAGGCTTGGTCCATCAAGACTTGGCTGTTGAGGGTGGAGGCTAGATAGTCTACTTCCTGGGCAACTCCGGGCAAGCTGTCAAAGCCCTCGCGGGCGATCGTGATGCCCACCCCCAACGCGGAAAGCTGCGATCGCTGACTGCCCTGGGGCAAGAGTTGCAACCCAGGACTAAAGACCAGGTTATAGTCCTCTAACAAATAGTGTTCACCGTCGTGGAGAACCGCCATGGGCAGGCGGCGCAGGGGACTGTCGGGGATAAAGACGAGGGTTTCGGTACTGCTGGCGGCCAATTCTGCCAGGGCGGGGCGAATGAGCCAGTTATAGAGATTCTGGGACAGTCCTAGGTGAAAATCCCGTTGGTTTGGGTTCAGAATTAAGTTATAAAGCTGCTGAGCCGTTGTTTTGACGGTGGCGGCGCTGACAGCTTGGCGGTAGTGGAGAAGGGGATAGTGGGGGCGGGAGATGATCACTTCCAGGCGATCGGCCAAGACAATGGGATAGACGATCGCCGCTTTAGGGTCCAAATTGTCCAAGGCTACGGGCTGGCTGTCCAAACAGGCTTCCCGGAAGTAGTTATCCAACTCCGCAATCTGCAAGGCTTCCATTACCTGCCGCGCCTGTTGTAAGTCGGCCTGGGTCAGGTTGGCCTGGGGATCCAGCAACAGGCTTACATAGTCGCGATAGAGGGGTTCCACGGTGTCCCGAAAGGTCAGTTGGACTTCGGGGTTGACGGTGAGCAGGTCCGATCGCAGCCGTTGGAGGGCCGCAAAGGCGATTTGGTAATGGTTGAGGGCGATCGATCGATCGCCCAGCACTGTTTCCGCTTGGGCTAACTGCCATGCCAAGGGCGCGATCAGATCCGGCGCATCGAGGCTTTGGGCCACGGTCAAGCCTTCGCTGGCCACGGTTTCGACATCCTGCCACTGGCCCAGGCGGCCATAGAGTTGGCTCAGTTGGGTGAGGGTTTGGGCTTGGGCGCGGCGATCGCCCAGGCTGCGGGCTTCGGTCAGGGCCGTGACGAGGGGCTGGGCCAGTTGGGCGGGGCTGAAGGTGTTGCGATCGAGGTTGGTGCTTAGCCGAACGCGCTGGGGCAGGTCCGGCGGGATGGTTTGGGCCTGTTCCCAAAGGGTCAGGAGGCTGGCGGCAAAGTTGAGACGGGCGTAGATTTTGCTGCGGCTGGGGTCCAGGGCAGACCATTGGGGATCTAACTCAGCCAGGAGATCAAGGGCCGATTGGGATTGTTGCAACTGAGTCAGCAAGCGCAGTTCGTTGAGTTGAATCTGGAGGTGCAGGAGGGGGCTGAGGTTTTCGTTTTTGGCTTGGCGATAGTAGCTCAGGGCGAGATCAAAATCTGCTTGGGTCCGGGCCAGATTGCCTAAGCTCATTAAGGTCAGGCT
>JAYKJG010000255.1:0-3190 GCA_035286285.1 Prochlorothrix sp. | reverse complement strand
TACGGCATTCAACCATCCACTAGGAACGACAGGAAGTAACGGTCAAGCCAAGACCAGCAGACCAATGTGAGCCTAGGACTTCGGGAAATGGTGCTGGTGCTAAAACAGCCCTGAGCTGCACGGCAAGGGGGAAAATTGTGGTGTTTAGAGGCACAGCATAAACTGTCATGCGATAAGGCCACAGCCCAGGGTTTGACCCCAAGAAGCTTTTCGACGGGTGAATTCCATTCATCTACCCCCAGATTCCCGTCGATGCGGTTCGCTCTGAAATCAGGATTCCCCAATACGAGCGATTCTATAAGTGTGCCATAAGACTCTCAGTAAGGGGGACTACACCCCTCGGAATTTTAACCTGGACTGTCCTGGTTTGAGCCAGTGACTGGGGAGGGGTAACGCTGGGGAGCAGGCTGCTGTGGGTCAGGGGGCTGCGGGCGAGGGGGCTGCGGGCGAGGGATGTATTCCACTATTGCAGAGACTGTTGCAGAGATTGTTCCTCATCCTCCGGTTCTTGTTCCCAGGACGGGAGTAGGGAAGCGAGATCTGGCCAAGTTCCTCCCCTGCCCTGGGAGCGGGGTTGAGGGTGAGGGCTGTTCCAGCGGATTCACCCGTGCTGAGGGCAGGTCAATCCCCCCTTTCAGGACCGTTGGAGGTGTTGGGGAAGTGCAGTGCTGTAGTAGGCTGAAGTTGCTTGATCGCGATCTCGACCCCTATCCACGCTATAAGACCCATGCGTATTTCTTTGAACTGGCTCCGGACCCTGGTGGCAACCCCCCTTGAGGCTGAAGATCTTGGCCACCGCTTGACGATGGCGGGGTTTGAGGTGGAAGAGATTGAAGATCGCCGCGCCTGGGGTGCGGGGGTGGTGGTGGGTCGGGTGCTCGATCGCCAGCCGCATCCCAACGCCGATCGCCTCAGTGTTTGCCAGGTGGATATTGGTGCGGAGGAACCGTCCACGATCGTCTGCGGTGCGCCCAATGTGCGATCGGATATTTACGTGGCGGTGGCGACCCTGGGCAGCTATCTGCCGGTGATTGACCTCAAGCTCAAGAAGACCAAGCTGCGGGGCATCAAGTCCGAGGGCATGATCTGCTCCTTGGCGGAGGTGGGGCTGCGCAAGGACTCCGAAGGAATTCATATTTTTGATCCTGACACGGTGGGGGCCGAGAATTTGGTGCCGGGGGCCGATGCACGGCCTTTGCTGGGCTTGGATGATGTGGTTTTGGATTTGTCTTCCACGGCGAACCGGGCCGATGCGTTGAGCTTGATTGGCATTGCGCGGGAAGTGAAGGCGCTGACGGGGGTGCCCCTGACCCTGCCGGAGGTGACGGTGGCGGACTATCCCCAAACTTCGGCCTTGGCGATTGCGCTGGATGCGGGGGAGGCGTGTCCCCTCTACATTGGCACGGTCATTGAAGGGGTGCGTATTGGTCCCTCTCCGGCTTGGCTGCGGCAACGCCTGGAAGCCTCAGGGATTCGCCCCATCAATAATGTGGTGGATATCACCAACTATGTGTTGCTGGAGTGGGGCCAGCCGTTGCACGCCTTCGATCGCGATCGTCTGCAAAGCCTGACGGGTGAGCAAAACTTGGCGATCGGGGTGCGCTTTGCCCAGGAGGGAGAAGCCTTGACGACCCTCGACGGTCAAGATCGCAAACTCCACAGCCAAAACCTGGTGATTACGGCCCAGGATCAGCCGGTGGCCTTGGCGGGGGTGATGGGGGGTGAGTCCAGTGAGGTCCAGGGGGGTACCCAGAATTTACTGGTAGAGGCGGCTTGGTTTGACTCGGTGGCCGTGCGGCGATCGGCCCGTGCCCAGGGGCTGCGGACCGAGGCTTCAACGCGCTATGAGCGGGGAGTCAATATGGTTGAGCTGCCCCAAGCCTGCCAGCGGGCGATCGATCTGATTCTGGAGTTGGCTGGGGGGACGGTGACCTGTCGGGGCTGGGGCGATCGACGGCCTGAGAGCCAACCGGAGCCGATCGAGTTGCGCCTCGATCGGGTTCAGCAGTTGCTGGGCAGTGTTGAAGTCGATGAGCCAGAGGATCCAGAGGGCGATCGGCTTCTGGAGGCTGAAGATGTGGAAAAAATCCTCACGGCCTTGGGCTGTACCCTTAGCCCTCTGTCGGAGTCGGGCACTTGGCAGGTTACCGTGCCGCCCTACCGCTACCGGGATCTGGAGCGGGAAATTGACCTGATCGAAGAGGTCGCCCGCCTGTATGGCTACGATAATTTTTGCGATACCTTGCCCGCTGAAGGGGAGCTAGGCTATCTCCCAGAGGAGCAGGTGTGGACCCGCCGCATTCGGGAAGCCTGCCGTGCGGTGGGCTTGACGGAGCTAATGCACTATTCCCTGGTGAAACCGGACCAAAGCCGCCAAATTACCCTGGCTAATCCCCTGTTTGCTGAATATTCGGCTCTGCGTACCGATCTGCTGCCCGGTCTTCTGGATGCCTTCCAGTACAACGTCGAACAGGGCAATGGGGGCTTGCTGGGCTTTGAAATTGGCCGGATTTTCTGGTCTGATGAGGAGGGTTTGGGGGAATCCGACTGTTTGGGGGGGATTTTGGGCGGAGACCCCAGTCAGGGCCGTTGGATCCGCAGTGGCCGGGAGCAGCCCCTGGATTGGTATGAGGCGAAGGGCTATTTAGAAAGTATTTTCCAGCGTTTGGGCTTGGTGGTGGAGTACCACCCCGATCGCCAAGATCAACGCCTTCACCCAGGTCGCACGGCTTCGCTGTGGATCCATGGCGATCGCCTGGGTACCTTGGGCCAACTCCATCCCCAACTGGCCCAGGATCGGGATTTGACGGTGCCGGTCTATGTTTTCCAGTGGGATTTGGATGTGTTGCTGGATGCCCTGATTAAACAGGCCGATGCAGGGGTGCATTTCCAGGCATTTTCTAGTTTTCCCGCTGCCGATCGTGATTTGGCCTTCTTTGTGCCCACCAAGGTTGCTGTGGCGGATTTGGAAAAGGTGATGGTTAAGGCAGGGGGGGCGCTGTTGCAGGGGGTGACGCTGTTTGATCAATACCAAGGGGAGCATGTGCCTGAAGGGCAGCGGAGCTTGGCGTTTCGGCTGGTGTATCGGGCGATCGATCGCACCCTCACCGATGCGGAGGTCGATCCGGTTCACCAACAGGTTCGGGATGCCTTGGTGGAGAAATTCCAGGTGACGCTGCGCAGTTAGGGA
>JAYKJG010000254.1:0-8146 GCA_035286285.1 Prochlorothrix sp. | reverse complement strand
CTTGCCGTGCAGCTCAGGGCTGTTTTAGCACCAGCACCATTTCCCGAAGTCCTAGGCTCACATTGGTCTGCTGGTCTTGGCTTGACCGTTACTTCCTGTCGTTCCTAGTGGATGGTTGAATGCCGTACTGCTTTAATCCAGCCTGTCCCAATCCTGAAAACCTGGTCAACACCGAGCATTGTCAGGCTTGCGGTGAGAGTTTGTTGCTGCAAGGTCGCTTTGAAGCAATCCGAGGGCTAGGACAAGGCGGCTTTGGGGCTACGTTTCTAGCCAAAAACAAGGGCTTACCTGGGGATCCCCAATGCGTAATTAAGCAGTTGCGGCCCAGTGGTAATGCCCCCAATGTGATGGAGATGGCGCGGGATCTCTTTGGTCGAGAGGCCAAAACCCTCGGAAAGATTGGCAGTCATCCCCAAATTCCCACGCTATTAGACTATTTTGAGGAACGGGCCGAGTTTTACCTCGTTCAGGAATTTGTCAGCGGCCTCACGCTTCAGCAGGAAGTCCGTCAAAACGGCCCCTTGACAGAGGCCGGGACCAAGCAGTTTTTAAGCGAAATTTTGCCCCTGATTCAATACATCCACGGCCAGCAGGTGATTCACCGCGACATCAAACCGGCCAATATCATCCGCCGCAACCAGGATCGCAAGCTGGTGTTGATTGACTTTGGGGCCGTGAAGGATCAGGTCAACCCCATCGCGGCCAATGCTTCGGAACAAACAGCCTTAACCTCCTATGCCATTGGCACACCAGGTTATGCCCCACCAGAGCAAATGGCGATGCGCCCGGTCTACAGCAGCGATATCTATGCCCTAGGAGTCACCTGTCTATTTTTGCTGTCCGGCAAAGCCCCCAAGGACTTTAGCTATGATCCCCGCACGGGGGAAATGCAATGGCGAAAGGCAATTGATATTAGCGATCACTTTGCGACGGTGCTAGCCAAAATGCTAGATGCCTCGGTGAAGCACCGCTACCAAATGGCCAATGATGTCCTGCGGGCGCTGGATATGGAACCCTATTTGGACAGCTTGGCCCAAAGTATGATTAAGCCCGCTACGGCGACGGAAAAAACGGACATTAAACCGGACCGCCGATCGCGGTGGGGCGGGGGGACGGTACCCAGGGGGGGAGTGGGGAGCGGTTCAGATCCAGGGGATTCGACCACGGGCGGATCGAGCCGATCGCGGCAGGTGGCGGATATTGCCGAGCGGATTCGCCAACGCCGCCAAACGGGACAGGGGGGGGCCACCGGATCGGGACGGGCGGACTCAACCCAGGTTTTTGCCTCGTCCCGTGCCCGATCGATGCAGGGGGGCCGATCGGGGGGCCACCAGGCCGCAAAAGGGGAGGCCAAATCCCCCGCCGATCGCCTGTCCCGAACCCGCGCCACCGCTGAGCAAATCCTGAGTAACTATGCCAAGGGCATTCGCGACTTTGCCTTCCATGAACTGAGCGGCATTGACCTGTCTAAGGCGATCTTGGTTGATGGCAACTTCCACGATGCCCGCTTTTTTAAGACCAATCTCCAAGGGGCAGACCTCACCAATAGCACCCTCAGCAAGGCCAATTTCAACCAAAGTATTCTGCGGGATGCCATCTTGGTGCGGGCTTATATGAATTACACCAATTTGCAAAATGCTGACCTCCGGGGAGCCAACCTCAGCTATGCCCACCTCAGCAATGCCAACTTGAAGGGGGCAAACCTATCGGGGGCCAACTTAACGGGGGCTAAGGTCACCGAAGAGCAACTCGCCCAAGCCAAGACCAGTTGGAACACAACGCTGCCCAATGGCAAGGCCAGTTGGCGACAGTAGAAATTTGCCAGGGGCGTGAATGGCGATCGGGGAAACCCGTATCATAGGAGAGCAGGACGCGGCGACGATCGCTGTGCCTCAAGAGCCAGAACGCAGTTTATGCCGTTTTATAGGCTCCGATCGGGGATTTTTGCTGCAATCCTGAGTCATTCATCCTTTATTCATCCCCTTTGATCATGATTCAATCTCTCCTCACCTCCCGCGCCCCTGCTCCGGCAGCGGGAACTGCTCTAGCAACCGTAACGGTCTGGGGAGCCACCCTAGGCCGGGTGCTTGGGAAGCCCTTGTGTTGGCTGTTGGCCACGGTGTTAGTGCTAGGCCAATGGTTTGCCCTGCCTGCGGCTTGGGCCACGAGCCTCTACCAATTGCCTGCGGCTCCCACGGAAGCGACCTGGGTTCTTGATGAGCCGGAAGTCCTCAGTCGCCTAACCGCAATCCAGTTGCGGGACGACCTCAAGGCGATCGCCCAAGACACCGGCACCGAAGTGCGGATGGTGATTATTGCGCGGGTGGAATATGGCCAGACCATTCAGGAGTTTATGGATGACCTGCTGCAAACCTGGTATCCCACTCCGGCCCAGCAGGTCAATAAAGTTCTTGTTGGTCTTGATGTCTTGAGTAACAGCACGGCGATCGCCGTGGGGGCAGGCAGTAATCCCCGTCTCGATCCAGATACCATCGCCAGCATCGCCAACACCACCCTAGCCTACCCCGCCCGCGACGGGGGCCGCTATAACCAAGCCCTCTATGACACCAAGCAGCGCCTGGGGGCGATTTTGGCCGGTCAGCCTGACCCCGGTGAACCCCAGGTTGCCGAAGAAGTCTTAAATAACGTCAACCGCACCTACGCGACCGCAGAAGAGACCGAGGGCAGCAATGCCACGACGATCGTGATTGTGGTCTTAGTCATTGCCACCGTGGTGCCCATGGTCACCTATTTCGCCTACGCCCTCCGTTAAGACTGGTAAGACTGGCCGCTTGACATGCGGTAGGGGCAATCCCCCGTGGTTGCCCCCATTCTGGCCCCCAGGGAAAAAGGTTGTGCCAAAGCCCATTAGCCTGAAGCCCCATAGGGCTGGCGATCGCGGTCTAACCCCAACAACAACACCCCCAAGGGCGGCAAACACAAATCCAAAGAATAGGGCTGACTATGGAACGACCACTCCTCAGCCCATTTACCGCCCAGATTGCCCATATTGCTGCCCCCATACTCCCGCGCATCACTGTTAAACAGTTCCGCATAAAACCCAAACTCCGGCACCCCAATCCGATAGTGGGCATGGGGCTGGGGGGTAAAGTTACAGACCACCACAACAAACTGATCGGGGTTCTGCTCGGCAGGGCTGCCCCGCCGTAAAAAAGAAATCACACTGTGGCGATTATCACTGCAATCAATCCAGCGAAAGCCCGATTCATGGAAGTCTTGGCCATAGAGAGCGGGCTGCTGGCGATAGAGACGGTTCAGATCTTGACAAAAACGATAAAACTGTTGATGCTGCGGCTGCTCCAAAAGTGGCCAATTCAAGTCTCCCCAAGCATTCCACTCTTCCCACTGCCCCAGTTCTAGGCCCATAAAGGTGGTTTTCTTGCCGGGATGGGCATAGAGAAAGCTACAGAGACAGCGCAGATTGGCAAATTTCTGCCACTCATCCCCGGCCATACGACTCAAGATCGACCCCTGCCCCCGCACCACATCATCGTGGGACAGCACCAGCACAAAGTTTTCGCTGTGGTGGTACCACATGGGGAAGGTGACATTGTTGTGATGGAACTGGCGCAGGTGCGGCTCCATCTGGAAATAGTCCAACACATCATGGCTCCAGCCCAGATTCCACTTAAGATTAAAGCCCAAGCCCCCCACATAGGTAGGCCAAGACACCATCGGCCATTCCGTTGACTCTTCGGCGATCGACAAAATCCCCGGAAAATAGTTAAACAACGTCTGGTTTAACTGCCGCAAAAACTCCGCTGCTTCAATATTTTCCCGCCCCCCATAGGCATTCGGTGCCCATTCCCCCGCCTTGCGGCCATAGTCCAAGTACAACATTGAGGCCACGGCATCCACCCGAATCCCGTCCGCATGGTACTTATCCAACCAAAACAGGGCATTGGCAATTAAAAAGTTACGAACCTGGGGCTTGTCATAATCAAAGACAAAGGTGCCCCACTCCGGCTGTTCCCCCTTGCGCGGGTCGGCATATTCATACAGGGGTGTGCCATCAAACTGCCCCAAGCCATGCTCATCCCGCGAAAAGTGCCCCGGCACCCAGTCCAGAATCACCCCCAAGCCGCCTTGATGGCAGCGATCGATAAAGTACATCAGCCCCTCTGGATCGCCAAAACGGGAAGTCGGCGCATAGTAGCCGGTGACCTGGTAGCCCCAGGAGCCGTCAAAGGGGTGCTCCGCCAAGGGCATTAGCTCAACATGGGTGTAGCCCAGGTCACAGACATAGGGGATGAGGCGATGGGCCAGTTCTCGGTAGCTTAAAAAGCGGTGGCGGGGTTGGTAGCCAGAGATGGGAACGGGCTGGAAGGGGGGATCGGGCGGGGAGTTGGGCGGGAGGTCGGGGGGAGCATCCGTGGGGCAGTGGAGCCAAGAACCCAGGTGAACTTCATAGATGGCGATCGGCTGGGCTAGGGGATCCCGGTTGCGGCGCTGGTGGAGCCAGTCTTGATCCTGCCAGGTGTAGCGATCGAGGTCCGCCACGATCGAAGCCGTCTGGGGCCGCACCTCTTGGTAAAAGCCAAAGGGATCCGACTTTCTGTAAACCTGGCCCTGGGCCGTTTGGATTTCGTACTGGTAGCGATCGCCCACCCCACAGCCCGGAATAAACAATTCCCAAATGCCCCCCTCGTCGCGCTGCATCTGGTGCAACCGCCCCTGCCATTGGTTAAAGCTCCCAATCACCGACACCCCCCGCGCCGACGGTGCCCACACCGCAAAGTAAACCCCCGCAATGCCATCCAAGGTCAGGGGATGGGCACCCAACTTTTCGTAAAGGCGATGGTGGTGCCCCTCTTGGAAGAGATGGCGATCGAAATCCGTAATTTGGGGGGAAGGGAAGCTATAGGGGTCATAACCCACTTGCTGCTGTCCGTTCGCCTGCTCCAGTCGCAACTGATAATGGGCGGGCGGCTGCTCCTCAAACCAGCCCTCAAAGAAATGGGGATGGTGGACCGCCGTCAAAGCATAGTCTTGGCGCTCCCCAGGATAGTGGACCCAGACCGCTACACTACCTGGAGCATAGGTCCGAATCACCCAGCGATCGCCCTCCGCTGCCCTCACCCGATGACACCCCAGCACTGCAAACAGGTCCGGATGCTGGTTCTGAACAATCTGTTCCACTTGGTCGGGGGACAGGCTAGGGGTCATGGCATCAAAATCCAGAAGGTGAGTCAGTCAAAGGAGGCCAAAGCCAACCCATTGGCCTCGACCAGCGCTGGTCCAGGGGAGCATCCATCTCCAGGTAGATTGCAACAACAGATGCCTAATCAGCGCTTACAGTAGTGTTGTGATCCCTAGTATTGGGATCCTGAATATTGAGATCCTGAGTATTGGGATCCTGATGGGGTGCATTTCACGTTGGAACAACCCAGACCCTAACCTAGCTCAAACGGCTCGTAGTGCGGACTTTAGTCCGTACCAGGGCAACCGTGAAATGCACCCCCTGATTGTTAAAACCGTTTCAAACTGCACTATGCCACTGATTAAAGTCCAAACATCCCTGGCTAGCCCTGAGGCCCCTGCAACCGAGGCACTCCTCAAGCGGCTCTCATCAAGTCTGGCCCAGCACTTAGGCAAACCGGAATCCTATGTGATGACGGCCCTAGAGTCCAGTATCCCGATGACCTTTGCGGGAACAACGGAGCCAGTATGCTATGTGGAGATCAAAAGCATAGGCACCCTGAGTCCCCAGCAAACCAAAACCATGAGCCAAGACTTTTGCCAATATATCAGCGATACCCTAGGGGTTCCTCGCAACCGCATCTATATTGAGTTTGCCGATGCCCAGGGCTACCTCTGGGGGTGGGATGGCCGCACCTTTGGCTAAAGAGCCTGTCCCATCCCGCCCTTAATCTCCTTCTGAACAAAGAGAGACGTTGCGTGCAACGTCTCTACAAGTGAATCTAGTTAACGCTAGAAACGAGGTCAATCTAGACCCTGGAGTCGGTCGGGTTGAAATGGCGTTACAGCTTCACTTCAATATCCACACCCGAAGGCAGATCCAGCTTCATCAAAGCATCGATCGTTTTAGAAGACGGCTTATAAATATCAATAATGCGGCGGTGGGTGCGACGCTCAAAGTGCTCACGGGAGTCTTTGTCCGTGTGGGGCGATCGCAGCACACAATAAATTTTGCGCTTGGTGGGCAGGGGAATGGGGCCAACAGCCATGGCATTGGTGCGGTTGGCCGTACTGACGATGCGCTCACAGGAGGTGTCCAGGAGGCGACGATCGAAGGCTTGAAGACGGATGCGGATTTTTTGCTGCTGAAGGGTAGCCATAGTCGGGCACAGTTAGGGTAATTCAGTTGACAAGGTTCAGACCGGAACGAGTCCATGGCAGCGGGTGGACAGGGGCAGTGCCCACCTCAACCAGAGCTTGAGACCCTGGGTAAACCATGGGGCAAAAAAGGGGACGATCGTCCCCCGCTGAAAAAATTTAGGACCGACCTAAATTTATTGAAGAATCTTGGACACAACACCAGCGCCGATCGTGCGGCCACCCTCACGGATTGCAAACCGCATCCCCTGCTCAATGGCAATGGGGTTGATCAGTTCCACGGTCATCTTGATGCGGTCACCGGGCATCACCATTTCCACTTCATCCCCTTCATCAGAGGTGAAGGCCGCGATCGTACCGGTCACATCCGTCGTCCGCACGTAGAACTGGGGCTTATAGCCAGAGAAGAACGGGGTGTGGCGGCCACCTTCTTCCTTCTTCAGCACATAGACCTCAGACTCAAACTTGGTGTGGGGGGTAATCGAACCCGCCTTAGCCAGCACCATCCCGCGCTCCAGGTCAGTCTTCTGCATCCCGCGCAGCAGAATACCCACGTTATCCCCGGCCATCCCTTCATCCAGCAGCTTCCGGAACATTTCCACACCGGTCACCGTGGACTTGCGGGTATCTCTGATGCCGACAACTTCCACTTCCTCGCCCACCTTGACCTTACCGCGCTCGATCCGGCCTGTGGCAACAGTACCCCGACCCGTGATGGAGAACACGTCTTCAATGGCCATCAAGAAGGGCTTGTCAATTTCCCGCTCAGGAGCCGGGATGTAATCATCCACAGCCTGCATCAGATCCAGGATCTTTTGCTTGAAGGTTGCATCTCCCTCGATCGCCTTCAGGGCCGAACCCGCAACAATGGGAATATCATCACCGGGGAAATCATAGGCGCTCAGCAGTTCGCGAACTTCCAGTTCCACCAGTTCCAGCAGTTCCTCATCGTCCACCATGTCCTGCTTATTGAGGAAAACCACGATGTTGGGCACACCCACCTGCTTCGCCAGCAAAATGTGCTCACGGGTTTGGGGCATGGGGCCATCCGCCGCAGAAACCACCAGGATAGCGCCATCCATCTGCGCCGCACCCGTGATCATGTTCTTCACATAGTCAGCGTGTCCAGGGCAGTCCACGTGGGCATAGTGGCGGTTTGCAGTTTCATACTCCACGTGAGCAGTATTGATGGTGATCCCCCGTGCTTTTTCTTCGGGAGCCGCGTCAATATCTTCATACTTACGAGCTGTAGCGCCACCGCTTTCCGCCAGGATGGTGGTGATTGCCGCAGTCAGCGTGGTTTTACCGTGGTCAACGTGGCCAATGGTACCGATGTTGACGTGGGGTTTATTGCGTTCAAATTTTTCGCGTGCCATTTACGTGTATCCCTTTGTACTGATTAGACATTTCCGGAAACGAAGGCAAACAGTAGGCGCAAGCCACTGCTTCACCTGGCTCTGGCCAAGACGGAGGTGTGGGCCATGGCAGAACCGCATTGACCACTGTCTGTCCAGCAATGCCTAGTAGGCGTTCCCTTTGCTTTTAGCAATGATGGCCTCTGCAACATTTCGAGGAACCTCCCCGTAGTGGCTGAACTCCATCGAGAATATGCCGCGACCCTGGGTCATGGATCGAATATCGGTAGCATATCCAAACATTTCAGCCAGAGGTACCTTGGCGGTCACTTTGGAAATGCCGTCCTCGGTGACTTGCCCCTCGATTTGACCCCGACGGGAGATCAGATCTCCCATGATACCACCCATGAAGTCTTCAGGAACTTCGACTTCAACCTTCATCGTCGGCTCTAAAAGAACCGGAGAAGCTTTCA
>JAYKJG010000253.1:0-4890 GCA_035286285.1 Prochlorothrix sp. | reverse complement strand
GAGAATATGGGGCGATCGGGCTAGGAGGCTTTCCAGGACTGCCTTGGGTTGTTGCTGGCCCCGTGCCCAGTCTGCGGCTGGGATTGGGATTTCTAAAAGGGACTCTAAAAGGGCTAAATCCTGGAAGAATAAAATTTCTAGGCTAGGGGTGAACAGTAAAACTTTCACGGGGGTCTCGATCGCCACTTTTGCTACAAAAGTCTCTATTTCCCATTGTCGCTGGGCAACTACTCCCGGATCAAAGGAGTCCCCATCGGCCACGATCGCCACCGGCACTTGACGCTTAAGGAGCAGCGATCGGGCCAACGATTCCAGTTCAGCCTTCATCCCTCCTGCTACCCATTTCTGGTCTGGCACTGTGGTCGCGGGTGTCAGGCTGTGCAGCATCTGCACCGCTAGAGAGTCTTCGCAGAGGATATAGCAGCTTAGGGGGAGCATTATAGGGTTTCCTCGTAAACTAGATAGTCAAATTGGGCCTGCTCCACCGCAACCCGGTATTTTTGGACTAAGAAGTCTAGAATTCGCTCTTGGGCGAGGCTATAGTCCAGTTCCTTGCCAGTCCAGAGGAGGATGGTTTGGGGGGCGACGTATTGGGCGAGGGTTTTGGCGGGTTGGGTGAAGCCATTGCGGCTGAAGACGAGGCCGATCGTGCCACCGGGACGGCGGAGGAGTTGGTTGCGGAGCTTGGCGATCGGCTCCACATTAACCGGTTCCGCAAAATCTTTGGTTTCCACCAAACAGGAGAAGGACTGCCAGTGAACCGCGCCGTCAATCTGCTCCACCTCTTCCCCCTCCAAGCGGACGCTGTAGGGAAAGCGAACCGTTGCCCCATCCAGTTGAAAGGCGCGAATCACCAGGTATTCCAAGGCTCTACCGGGGGGCCACTGGGGGGTATCGCTGGCTTGAATCTGCTGCCACAGCGATCGTAGCTCAGCCCAGCCTAAAGCGCTAATTTGGCGTTGATAGGTTGTGTTCATGGAGTAGGCCGCTTTGAGATGTTCAAGACCCCTTGCCCCCAGCCCCTCGCCCAGGGGAGAGGGGAGCCAGAGTGGGCAGTGTCCTGCTGACGGAAGAACTGTTTAGGCGATCGCCGCAGCAATCCAGCCTTGGAGGGTGGGAATGACCTGATCCAGGGCGATTTCCTGGGATTCCCCGGTGGCCCGCTGCACAACCTCAACTTTGCCCTCTTTTAAGGAGCGCCCCGTGACAATGCGATAGGGAATGCCCAACAGATCGGCATCTTTGAATTTGACCCCGGCCCGTTCGGCACGATCGTCCAACAATGCCTCAATCCCCGCCGCGTTCAAATCGGCGTAAAGCTGCTCAGCCGCCGCCACTTGCTCGGCATCTTTGACGTTGGGCATCACCACGATCGCAGCATAGGGCGCGATCGCCACGGGCCAGATAATCCCATCTTTATCATGGGACTGTTCCACTGCCGCCTGGGCCACACGGGAGACCCCCACCCCATAGCAGCCCATCCACAGCGGCAAATCTTCGCCGGACTCCGCCGCATAGGTGGCCCCCATGGCTTTGGAGTATTTCAGCCCCAATTGAAAGATGTGACCGGCTTCGATGCCACGGGCGCTGTGGAGGAGTTGGCTGGGGTCGTGCTGGGCGCGATCGCCCGCCTTGGCGGTGCGCAGGTCCAGTTGGATTTTGGGTAGCTCAAACTCACTGCCGTTCGGCTGAGCGGAGCCGAGGCTCCAATTGGCTCCAACGACGTGATAGCCCGTCTCATTGGCTCCGGTGACGAAATTCCTTAATTCCAACACCGTTAAGTCGGCAATACGCAGAAACTTCGGGCTAACGCCTTCTTGCTTGGCGATATAGGTATCCGCAAGATTCGGCGCAATATAACCCAAAGGTAACGGCTCACTGGCCCATTTTTGCTGAGCATCGGCATCGGGCACCGTCAGGGCAATCAAGGTGTTGGCTCCATAGTTCACAGCTTGGCGCGTGAGTTCATTGGCTAGCTTGACCTCATTTACGTCTTCATCGCCGCGAATATTGACCAAAACCAGGACCGTGGTGCCGTTGTCGTAAACTGCTTGGTACAGCACATTTTTGACGATTTGGGTGGGATCGCAGCTTAGGAAGTCGCAGAGGGTGGCGATCGTCGCTGTTCCGGGGGTTTCCCGCTTTTCATAGCTGGTAAAAGACGATTCCACCGCATCCCCAGGCAAAGACACCGCCTTTTCCACATTGGCCGCATACTGGCCATCGTCGGTATAGAGAATCTCATCTTCTCCCGCATCCGCGAGGATCATAAACTCCTGGGATGCAGAGCCGCCGATCGCCCCCGAATCTGCCTGCACAGGCCGGAACTTTAGCCCACAGCGCCGGAAAATATTGCGGTATGCCTGATCCATCGCGGCATAGGTCTCCCGCAGGCTCTCCTCGCTGCTGTGGAAGGAATAGGCATCCTTCATAATGAACTCCCGCCCCCGCATCAAACCAAACCGGGGCCGAATCTCATCCCGGAATTTAGTTTGAATTTGGTACAAATTTTGGGGCAATTGGCGATAGGAGCGGATCATATCGCGGGCGATCGCCGTAATCACCTCCTCATGGGTTGGCCCCAAGCCCACCTGCCGCTCCTGGCGATCGGTGAGGGTAAACATAATCCCCTCCGCCTGGGTATAGGTGTCCCAGCGGCCCGACTCCTGCCAGAGTTCCGCCGGTTGCAACTGGGGCAACAAACACTCCTGGGCACCCGTGGCGTTCATTTCCTCCCGCACAATTTGGGAGACCTTTTGCAACACCCGCCACATTAACGGCAAATAGGCATAGATCCCGCTGGCGATGCGGCGAATATAACCCGCCCGCAGCAGCAATTTATGGCTGGGGATTTCGGCCTCGGCGGGATCTTCCCGCAGGGTGACCAGGAGCATTTGGGACAGGCGCATGGACAAACCACCTCAAACAAAAAAATGAATCCCTCATCATCACATAAACCCATCGGGTTTGATGATGGATGACCCAGGGGCAGGGTCTAGTGTAAGCCATGGACTGGAGCGGATGGAAGAGACGGGCTGCAACGGGGCGATCGGTGCCTCTAGCCATCTGTGGCTCCCCTAGGGCAGGGGGCAATCCACAGCCAATTTCGTAACGAAAGTATAAAGATTGTTGTAGCTTGTAAATCAAGTCTCCCGTGATTTTACGGAATCAACCGACCTCAAGACTGACCATTTTGGCAGTATTTTACGCACCTAGCCTAGGGGCTAAACCCCGTATATCCACTAATTTTGCAGCCCTTTGCCTGCTGACCCCAGACCACCGATCAAGCTCCTGTGCAAGGCTTGCAGCCTATAAAGTTTCTATGAAGGAGATCACATTGGCCAGAGATGGGGGTACCCTGGACAAGGTGGCATGGGTTCAGCTATTGGCTCAACGACTGTCGGTTTTTCTGGCCTTGGCAAGTTTTGATGCTGCCAAATTTAAGGGGAACCTTTCCCATCAATGCCCGTCCAGGGGTTTCAGTTGTGATGCGTCGGGCTGCTTGTTGCTCCCTTGTGCCATTCACGATCGAGCCGGTCCTTGAGTTAAGAAAATACTATTCTTCTCCCTTTTAAGACCCTCCATTTCAGATACATCCTAGGCGCGAATCCCAGAGGCGAATGTCAAGGCATTCGGCCTTCTTAGTTGGGTTGTTAGCCTAGCCGTTCGGCCCTATTTTATGACTTAAAGCGATCGGGTCTTGATGAGCCTTGAACCCCTCCATAAACTGCTCCAGAATATAGACATTTTCTGAGATCTTTCTGAGGCCATACCTATCTGCCTAGGCCAAGCTTTTGGTCTAGTTTGCTGTGCGTTGAAAGGGCTGTGGTTCAGGTCACGGTGTTTAGGATTTTTTGGGGTGTCTCCGGTGCTGAGTTTCTGCCGCGATCGGTGAGCAAGCTGCCGTTGTTCATGGGGGATTTGGAGTGTCAAACTGCGATCGGGGTTGTGACTGCTATCTCCCAGGGGACAAGTTTTTCAGCCGCTGCCCTACTTCCGGCGATCGAGGGTTCGGTTCGGCTCTCAAAGGAGATCACCCGATCGGGAAACAGGCCATCAGCTTCAGACAAGCAAGATCAAAGATTCCGCTATTCACTGGATTCATAACTGAATGCTTTAGCAAACAATGAATAAGGATCTGAGCTTCCCCTCTCCCTGTCCCTACGGCAGTCTTTACCAGATTTGCAGCCCTCCCAAGGTGTCCTCTACTAACCAAGCCCTCAGATCAGGGCAATGCAATTTATGATGCAACTGGCCCATAGGGCCATACCCATGAGGTGACTATCCTGAGATCGTTTCGTTCCTGTGCGCATGAATTGCCACCGCGAACCCTCGATCTGAAGTGCTGAGCGCTCAGCACGCGATCACGGGCCTGCTCAGGACTAAGCCTTGGTCTCTAGGTTGACTAGATTTCTGATCTGCTCTAGTCTTTGACCTTGGCTTCGAGACAGAATTATTGTTAATCTTTAGTGACCTCTATCACAAATTAAAGGGTGCTTCCATAGCTTCAGCTATGCAGAGCAACTTGCTGAGGGCGCAAGTTTATGAAATTGCACTGAGAATCTACAGGTCATCTCCCTCGGTTCTGCCATGTCCTAGTCCGGCTCAAGGCTCTGCCTGCTCCTGTCCCATTTGCTCGCTCTTTGGCCTGTGGGTGGGCTGCTTTCGCTGCAATAAGGACATAGGGTAATCACGCAGGGAGTGAACTCTTGCTCTGTCTCCGGCCTCTGAATTTCTACACAGCAGCCCAGACTGGGGTGCAGTATTGTCGCTGCTGTGGCGAGGAGCTTCCTCGGACCTAGCTTTTAGGTGCTGGGTCCAGCTTTTATGACTTACTTTTTGGTTGATGAGGAAATCCCACTACATGAACTCACTTGGTGCAAAGCACAC
>JAYKJG010000252.1:0-17083 GCA_035286285.1 Prochlorothrix sp. | reverse complement strand
AAGCCGATCGAACTGTCGGCCCTCAAAGATGTGCTGACCCAGTGGCTGCTGTTGTCTGCCCTGGAACGCCAGCGGCTAGACAATCCGACCCCGCTAGACCTGCCAACCCCTGAAGCTTTTGATTTTGCCGCAAGGGATGCCCAGTTAGGAGATGCCGGGGTAGGAGATGCCGGGGTAGGAGATACCGAGGTAAGAGATGCCCAGTTAGGAGATGCCGGGGTAGGAGATGCCGGGGTAGGAGATGCCGGGGTAGGAGATGCCGAGGTAGGAGATGCCGAGGCAGGAAATACCAGGGTAGAACAGGCCGCGATACATGCCCAGTTAGACCATGCCGAGGCAGGAGATGCCGGGGGAGAACAGGCTAGGGGAGAACAGGCCGGGGGACAACAGGCCGCAAGGGATGCCCAGTTAGACCATGCCGGATTATCCCAGTCCCCTGGGGCAGAGGCTGGGGGAGGTCGCCCGATCGATCGCAACAGCCTCAACCCCGCTGACCTTAACATTTTTCGCCCAGACCTGTTGCTGGGCCGCCTAGGCAACCGGATGTCCTTGGCGCGGGCGGCCTGCATCAGTTTTCTGGAATTGACCCCCTGGCACCTCCAGGAACTCCAGGAGGGCATTCTTCAGCAAGATTGGACCTTGGTGAACCGCAAGCTCCATACCCTACGGGGCACCTCAGCGATAGTGGGTGGGCAGCGCCTCGAAGCCGTCGTGACCACCCTAGAGCACTATCTTCAAACCCAAAATTGGGATTTAGTCCACGTCCAAGCCTACCGGGTCCAGGTTGATGCAGCCTACCACGCCCTCCAGCCCGTCCTGGAAGAGTGGCTAGCCCGATCGCAACCCGAAGCGAATTAAGTTAAGCTACCAAAGGACTACATTCAACGCGATCGTCACCTGCCCTATGACAGCCATCACTGCCGCCCTCTTGGACTTGGGACTAGACCTTCCCCTCAGTCCCGACCTACTCGATACAGAACTGCTGATCACCGGAGCCATTTACCTGGGCCTTGCGGGCGCGTTCCTCCTCGTCATGCCCCTCGCCGTCTACTTTTACCTCCAAAAGCGCTGGTACGATGCAGGCTCGATCGAGCGCGTCTTTATGTACTTCCTCATGTTCTTCTTTTTCCCCGGCGTTCTGCTCCTTAGCCCCTTCCTCAACTTCCGCCCCCGTCCTCGCTCTGTCTAGGACACCATCCCCCGCTGACAGGGACTGGACGGCTCCTGTTCAGCCTGCCCTGACCTGCTCCCTCTAACCCTTCTGCTGACCCCCCTCTACCACCACCATGGGACGACACCACCATGCGACGAATTGATGCGATCGGGATTGGACTAGCCCTGCTGTTGGGGGGCTGGTTGCTGTACTTTGGGCTAGGGAAGCTGGGCTATGACAGCATTGATGCGGGCATCTGGAGCCAGGGGCTAATGGTGGTGCTGCTGCTGGGCTGGGTGGCGACCTACCTCGTGCGGGTGGGCACCCAAAACATGACCTATAGCCAGCAACGGCGAGATTACGAGCAAGCCCTGCTCCAAAAGCAGCTAGAGTCCATGACTCCAGAGGAATTAGCCCAACTTCAAGCTGAAGTAGAAGCCGAAAAAGCGGCCAAAGCAGCCCAACCCAGCCCTAATCCAGCCCAAACCAGCCCCGATCCAACCGATTAGGCTGCGGTCTCGGCCTATACCCTGCTAGCTAACCTGTTCCCTTGAGAACGCCCTATGACTGCTCCCCTGCTGGATGTCCGCAACCTCTCCATCGACTTTCGCACCGACGATCAGACCATTGCGGCAGTGATTGGCGCATCCTTTCAGGTCCACCAAGGCGAGACCCTGGGCATTGTGGGGGAGTCCGGATCGGGGAAGTCGGTGTCCTGTTTGGCCAGTTTGGGGCTGATTCCCCAGCCGCCCGGACAGATTCGCCAGGGGGAAATTTGGTTCAAAGACCCCCAAGCCCAGGAAGCCGTTAATTTACTCAGCCTCAGCCCCCGTCAGTGGCAACAGTACCGGGGGGGCCGCATCGCCATGATTTTCCAAGAACCCATGGCTTCCCTCAATCCGCTCTATACCTGTGGCTTCCAGATTATGGAGGCCATTCGCTACCATGAGCCGATTTCGCCCCAGGAAGCCCGTCGTCGCGCAGTGGCCCTGCTTCAGGAGGTGCAATTACTGCCCTGGGATCAGGATCGGGTGGAGCAATACCGGCCAGAAGCTTCGACCTTGACCCATTCCGGCTCTCGCAACCCAGAACCACAGGGCTTGGGCAACGATCGCCGGGTACAACAGGCCATCAATGCCGAAAAACAAGCTTTTCTCAACCGCTATCCCCATCAGTTGTCCGGGGGCCAACAGCAGCGCGTGATGATCGCCATGGCCCTGTCCTGCAATCCCAGTCTTTTAATTGCCGATGAGCCGACAACGGCCCTCGATGTGACGGTACAGGCCACCATTCTCCGGTTATTGCGGGATCTCTGTCGGCAGCGGGAAATGGCGTTGATTTTTGTGAGTCATGACTTGGGAGTCATTGGGGAAGTGGCCGATCGGGTGGCGGTGATGTACCAGGGCCAAATTGTGGAGCAGGGTACGGTCCAGGATATTTTCCAACGGCCCCAACACCCCTATACCAGGGCTTTGCTAGCCTGTCGGCCCCGCTTAGACTATACGCCCCAGTATTTGCCCACTTTACAGGATTTTCTATCGGATCCCTCCGGCTCAGTGACAACAGCAGCAGATTCTGCAATAGCACGATCGACCCCGATCGAACCCAACCCCGCCGCAATTCCCACCGCCCCCGTCCCGACGATCGCGGCCCCCTCCCCGCCAGCAACCCCGCTCCTCCTCGTCGAAAACCTAACGGTGACCTATGGCGCGGGCTGGCTGGGCAAAAAGGTGCAGGCGGTGGCTGGGGTTTCCTTCACGGTGGCAGCGGGGGAAACCCTGGGTTTGGTGGGGGAGTCGGGTTGTGGCAAAACGACCTTGGCCCGTGCGCTGCTGCGCTTGATTGAGCCGACGGGGGGCCGCATTGTCTTCCAGGGGGAAGAGTGGCTGCGGTTGCGGGGGGAGCGCCTGCGATCGCGGCGGCGGGATATGCAGATTATTTTCCAAGACCCCGCAGGTGCCCTCGATCCCCGGATGCGGGTGGGGGCGGCGGTGATGGAGCCGATGCTGATCCATGCCTTTAATGCCCGATCGGACAGTCACCGCGATCGGGCCATCTATCTTCTGGAGCGGGTGGGCCTCTCTGCCGATGCCTTTAGCCGCTATCCCCATGAATTTTCCGGCGGACAGCGCCAGCGTATCTGTATCGCCCGTGCCCTTGCCCTCAACCCCCGTTTCATTGTCTGTGATGAGTCGGTTTCGGCCTTGGATGTGTCGGTCCAGGCCCAGGTGCTGAACCTGTTAAAGGAACTGCAACAGGAGTTGAAGTTAACCTATATTTTCATTTCCCATGACCTCAGTGTGGTCAAGTTTATGAGCGATCGCATTATGGTGATGAATCGCGGCAAAATTGAGGAAATTGCCCCTTCAGAGCAACTTTACAGCAATCCCCAGCGGGACTATACCCGGCAATTAATTGCCGCGATTCCCAAGGGCTTTGTGGCCTAAGGTGGGCATTGGCCCGGTTGCAGTTCACCTTGGCCAAGGGGCGGACTCAAGTCCGCACTACGGTCCGCACTACGGTCCGCACAACAAGCCTTTTGAGCCAGGTTAGGGGCTGGGTTGCTCCAAGGGAAATGCACCCATTTGCCCTGTCGTTTGTCCCCTGTTGATTGGTTTTCTGGCCCTCTTCCCAGTTCCGCGATCCAGGGCACGAAAACCCTGCCCCTAGGGCACGAAAACCCTGCCCCTACAAACCCTCTGTCAAAGCTAAAAAGAATCTTTAAATCCCCATCGTTTCCAGGGGTTTGTGACCGTGATTCCCCATCAAGGCTATTGGAGGGCGGTAGAATGCCCTCTGGATCCGGATTTATGACCCTAACTCTTCAATAAAGGAGACGATCGATGGGACTGTTTGATGCTTTTCGGAAAACTGCCGAGAAAACCCAAACCACCTTGGGACCGGCTGAAGCCTTTGCTGCCATTATGCTCTTAGTGGTGGCCTCCGATGGCTATCTGGCCGATGATGAAGTGCGCCTGCTCAATGTCACTCTGAACCGCATGAAGCTGTTCCGCAGCTACTCTGATGATGTGATGCGGCGGATGTTTGACAATTTATGCAATATTCTCAAGCGGGAGGGCGGAGACAAGCTGTTTAATGCGGCGGTGGCCACTTTGCCCCATGATCTCTATGACACCACCTTTGCGATCGCCACGGATTTAGTGCTAGCCGATGGTGAAGTGACGAAGGAAGAAGAGGAGATGCTGGGTAGCCTGTGCCGTGCTTTAGAATTGCCGGAAAACCTAGTTAATGACGTAATTCGCGTCATGATGGTTAAAAATAAGGGCTAGCCAGCCAGGGTTAAGCATCCCCCTGGGAGGGCCGGTGGGATGCACCCAGTGACACAAACTGGGTTAAATTCGTGTGACGCAACCCCGATCGCGGTTCCCTAGTCACAAAAAAACCGGGCAGCGCCGGTTTCGAGATCAAGGAGGTTTCATCATGATGGAGTTACGATAACGGCTCGATCGAGAAAAAACTGTAGCCCAGCGATCGGTTTTGAGTATAAATACTAGAGCTTAGGGCACCGGACGCTGGATGCCCGGTCGGCCTTGGAAATCATCCAGCGCTTGGGCCACATACCAAGAAAACTTGGAGGCAAAGACCGTCTCAGCAAACTCCTCCGCCCGATCGATGCAAGCCTGGGAAAAGAACCGCAGCCGCTCAAACTCCTCGATCGTCCCGCACAACCCCTCCAGCGTTGGCTCCTGAAACAGCAGCCCCGTGCGGTAGTGCAACACCACCTCCGCCAGTCCCGCCCCTGCATAGGCAATCACCGGCAACCCTCGCCCCAAGGCTTCCACTGCCCCAAAGTGAAAATCCACCGCCAAGGCCGGAACAATCAGCGCCATGGCATTGGCATAGATGTGGTCTTCGAGCAGGTCATGATCGGAGCGAACCCCCAGAAATTCCACGGTTGGACCGGCTAGCTGCTTGAGCGCGGCTTCTTCTGGGCCAGTGCCCACAATTTGCAACGGACGCTGAAGCTGGTTGCAGGCTTGGATCAGCAGATCAACCCGGCTGGGGCGATCGAGGTGGCCCATATAAAGGTAGTAGCGCTCCCCCGCTTGGCCGTAGCCCTGGAGCTTGACCGGGGGCGAAATCACCTCCGGCGATCGGCCATAGACCCGATCGACCCGGCGGGCAACCCGGTGGCAATTGGTTACCCAACGATCGACCCGCTGGGCCGCATAAAAGTCATACTGCCGCAGCCCGGACTGGGCCACCCGGTTCCAGAGCCAGCGCTCTGGGGGCAAGCTGGGATCCCAACGGCGGCGATCGGGGGTGTGGCAGTAGCAGACATGCAACGTGTGGGCACCCACGCGCACACTGTGGGCCAAGCCGCCCTCGGTGGAGGAAATCACCAAGTCGTAGTCTTGCAGATCCAGCCCTTCCCACAGCAGCAGCAGCGCCGCAGTCTGCAACGGCTCCGGGATCCAAGGGTGCCGGGGCTGGTGCGATCGCAGGGGGCGAATGTCCCACTGCTGGATGCGATCGCCCCCCTGTGCCCTAAAGTCGGGGTGGACCTGGGCGGTGTAAATGGGGGCTTGGGGATAGAGGCGATGTAAGCCCTCCAAAACGCGCTCCGGCCCCCCAAAGGTTTCGAGGTGGTCATGGACGATCGCAACCCGTGCTGGATCCATATACGCTAGCTTCCCGTTCTAAGATTGACTCTCACCATTTTGATCCTCCTCCCCGCAACGCTCCAGTGACTCTCCGGCCTCGGATGTTAACACATATAACAAAATCTTCCCCCCGGTAAGGCTTTACCAGAGAGTGTTAGGGGGGGCGTTTTGTGTTGAACGATATCCCTCTGCAAGGTCTCATCCCCATCTTCAGGATTGCGGGTCAGTGCTGACGGTTTCTGTCCTGGCTAAACTGAGGGGTGTTGATGGGATGTTTTTTTAAGTTAAAAAGTCTTCAACGATCGGAGTTTTAATCATGGCAAATCTGCAAATTATCATTGCCCTCGCCGTTGCTCTCCATGTGGGTGGTATGGCTCTGAAACTCGGAACTGAACTGTACAAGTAAGTCTTGTATTGATTCATTCCAGACCGTTCACGGTCACTCAAGCTCGATCGGAAGTGGAGTTTTCTGTTGTTGCAAAGCTCCACTTCTTTTATTGGGATCGCCACGGGGATCGCCCTGGGGAAGACTGCCTAAGCCTGATCAATCCCAGCACGGGCGAGGGTGACAACCCCGATCGTCGGAATACCCGCAGCCCAGAGGGTTCGCGCCGCCGATCGCACCGTGGACCCCGTTGTATAGATATCATCAAACAACAGGACCGATCGCCCCCGCAGCCCCGCCCCCACCTCAAACACCTGCGCCACCTCCGCCTCCCGCGTTGCCCGGTCCAGCCCAAACAGGGCTTGGGTTTCCTGGGTCCGAATCAGGCCCTGCTCCGCACAGGGTAACTGAGCCATCCGACAGAAGTAGCGGGCCAACAGCGCGGCTTGATTAAAGCCTCGGCTTTTGAGCTTGCGATCGTGGAGGGGAATGGGGACGACGATCGGCTGGGGGCGAGGCAGGATCGAGCGGGAGCCAGCTTGGGAACCAGATGAGGGTACGCCGGGGGACGGCGATCGCCCCAAAAGATGGGCCTGCTGCCATGCCTTGCCCACCGCGTAGCCCAAGGATCGGGCTAGGATTTGCTGCTGGTCATATTTCAGGGCCGCGATCGCCCGCTTGAGAATGGGGGTTTTGGCCGTGCGATAGTAGCCCCAGGCAAAGAGGGGCAGCTTACCCCGCCAGGTTTGGTGCGGTGAGGGGATAACACAGCGTTGCAACTGCCGATCGCAGCGGCTACACAGATCCCCTGCCGCCGCATCGCCACAGAGGGGACAAACCCGCTGCAACACCAAGGCTTGAAAATCCCAAATTAGCTCCTGCCTTAAACCAACGGGGGCGATCGATCGCCAAACCTTCTGAACCATAGCCGAACCCTCCCTAGACTGACCCTCAACTAGACCCTAAACGAGTCATTCCACCCCAGAAGTTGCTGTGATACCAAATCCGACTCATCTCGATTCGTTTGGGTAGGGGCAATCCCCCCGTGGTTGCCCCTGTATTTGGCGGTCAGAGGGTCGGCACAGGGGCACGACCCCTACCCGTTTATTCTGTTTCAGGCTCAACGGATTTGGTATGGGATGGGCGGTCATCCCACTGTGGACGGGCCGGAGGCCCATCCCAGCCAAGAAGGTGCTGTGGAATGGCCGTCTCGGCTGCCCAGGGGCGATGAAACGAAAAAACCACCCTCGATCGAAGGTGGTTCGCTGGGGTGGAGCAGCATCCTGCCCTTAACAACCCAGGGCTGCTGATCGCAACATCCCTAGAGACCGCGCTTAATCGCCAATTCGGCGAGCTTAAACTCACGATCGAGGCGTTCCTTGAGCTTCGGCGCTAGGGGGAGGTTGGGATAAGCATTGTAGTGACCTGCCAGGGCATTGAGGGCCGTTTGCATGGTCGTAAAGGAAGTCGAAGTGGAAACAGAGCCATCCCGCCGGTAACGAGCGACATAATCATTCAACAAAAGCTGAGCTTGCGCTTGGGCCTCGGCCTTTTCGCGGGTGCCATCGGGCAGGCTAATGGTAGCCTTCATTTTCTGAATGACCGTCACCGTGTCCTGGGGATAATCACCGGAGAGGCGATCGCCAAACAAGGCGACATCCGAAGTAGCGCTACAGCCCGTCAAGCCCACAACGGCAACCAAAATCAAGGCAAAAAGGCGAGCAAAGGAACGTCTCATAGGGGGTATACCAACATCAACGGGGAGTGGAGAGGGGGAAGGCTGGCTAACGTCAGAATATGAAACAGGTATGAAGGCATTGCTAGATTTGGGGATCTTAATGATCAGGAGGAGGCGTACCCCTTTGCTGACCCGCGACCAGCCAAAACCAGGGCTATCACGGGGGCGGGATTGCCCTTACCCAAATCATTTCGTTAATCAGCAAGGCCGATATGAAGGATTTTCATAATAGCCCTCCCATCCTACCGTGATTCTTCTGCGATCGAGCAAGGGGGGCTGGGGACAAATTCAGTATCCCACGCTACTAACGGCCCCCAAAACAGACCCCCGTCCTGCTCCACCCCTTAGCCAAAGCGCCCGCTGACATATTCCTGGGTCTTTTGCTTTTGGGGACTTTGGAAAATGACAGCCGTGTGATTATATTCCTCCAACTTACCCACTTTACCGCCATCTTGTGTTGCTTCTGCGTTGAAGAAGGCCGTATAGTCCGAAGTCCGGGACGCTTGCTGCATGTTGTGGGTCACGATCACGATCGTGAACTGTTCCTTCAGCTTTTGCATCAACTCCTCAATGCGCAGGGTTGAAATGGGGTCCAAAGCCGAACAGGGTTCATCCATGAGGATAATTTCCGGCTGAATGGCGATCGCCCGTGCAATGCAAAGGCGCTGCTGCTGTCCCCCCGACAGAGACAAGCCGCTGCTGCGCAGCTTATCCTTGACCTCATTCCAGAGGCCCGCATCCTGGAGCGATCGCTCCACCAACTCATCCATATTGCCTTGGTAGCCATTGATACGGGCACCAAAGGCAATATTTTCGTAAATTGATTTCGGGAACGGGTTAGGCTTCTGGAAAACCATGCCAATGCGACGGCGCAACTCCACGGGATCTACGCTCTTCGCATAAATATCCTGACCATGGAAGGTAATGCGGCCAATCATCTTGGCCCCCTGGATCAGGTCGTTCATGCGATTAAAACACCGCAGCACTGTGCTTTTGCCACAACCGGAGGGACCAATAAAAGCCACAATCTTATTACGGGGGATGTCTAGGTTCACCTGCTCGACGGCGAGGGACTTACCATAGTACACAGAAAGCTGCTCTGCCTGGAGGGCGAGGTTGGCTGTGTTGACCCCAGCCATGGGCATATAGTCGTCAATCATGGTGAGTAAAAAGCATAGCGAGTAGAAGTAGCGGGCCAGGGCAGTCCAGAATATGCCAACGGTGCCCTAGAGGACACCGGGGCTAGGGCTGGAGCTAGCGGGCTTTTTGCAGCTTATTGCGCAAAATAATGGCGATCGAGTTCATGGTCAACAACACCCCCAACAGCACAATAATGCCTGCGGCGGCATTGGTGTGGAATTCCTTTTGGGGACGGGAGACCCAGTTATAGATTTGGATGGGCAAAACTGTAAATTGGCTTTGGATCCCCTCAGACCAAAACTGATTCGCCGCCGCCACGGGATCTTGGAACCATTCCCCTAGGGGCAACTCTGGCACAAAGGGCACAAAGGTCAGGGCACCAATGGTGATCAGGGATGCGGTTTCACCAATGGCACGGGACAGGGCCAAAATCGTCCCCGTCAGAATTCCCGGCATGGCCATGGGCAAAACATGCTCCCGGACCACCTGCCACCGGGTTGACCCCAGGGCAAACCCCGCCAAACGAATACTGTCGGGTACCGCCCGCAAGGATTCCCGCGTTGCGACAATAATAACGGGCAAAATCAGCAGGGCCAGGGTCAACGCTCCCGACAGCACACTACGGCCTCCAGTCACGGTTTCTAGCAGCCGCACAAAGACCGCCAAACCCAGCAAACCATAGATAATGGAGGGTACACCAGCCAGGTTACTGATATTAATCTCAATGGCTTGGGTAAACCAGTTGTCCGTCGAAAACTCTTCCAGGTAAATTCCCGCTCCCACCCCCAGGGGAAAGGCAACCAAGGTGACAATGATCATCACCCAAATGGTGCCCACTAAAGCCGCATAGATCCCCGCTTGTTCTGCCTTACGGGAAGGAAAGCTGGTCAAAAAAGACCCATCAATGCGGGGGAGGCCATCGATCAAGGTATCTACAATCAGCACGACTAACACAGCAATGGCGATCGCCACCGCCAGCCAGGTCAGCGTCTGGAAGATGTGATCCTTGAGGTAGCGCTGCTTCAAGTTGGACAGAAAAAGCTGCCCCTTGGGCTGGGCCAGGGGATCGGCGGGAGATTGGGAGGGCTGTTGGGTGGTCATTCGTACTTCTCTCGGAAACGGCGCACAAACCAGAAGCTAAAAATATTGAGGGCCAAGGTAATCAAAAAGAGGGTCATCCCCACGGCAAAGATGGTTTTGAAGGCGATCGAGGTGGTGGGGGTATCTCCCAAACTCACCTGCACAATGAACGCCGTCATCGTCATGACCGGCACGAAGGGGTTAAGGCCCAAGCGGGGATTTTGGCCCGCTGCCAGGGTGACGATCATGGTTTCTCCGATCGCCCGCGAGACCGCCAAAATAACCGAAGCCACAATGCCCGACAGCGCCGCCGGGAGCACAACCGACAAAATTGTTTCCCGCTTGGTCGCCCCCAGGGCATAGGAGCCATCCCGCAGGCTTTGGGGAACCGCATAGATGGCATCTTCACTGAGGGAAGCCACTAGGGGCGTAATCGCAATCCCCAAAACTAAACCCGCGCTGAGGGCGTTGAACCCTTGCAGGGCTGGAATAAAGTTTTGGAGCAGGGGCGTAACAAACAGCAGCGCAAAGTAGCCAAAGACCACGGTCGGAATCCCGGCCAAGATCTCCAGCACGGGCTTGAGAATGCTGCGGACTCGCGGACTCGCATATTCACTCAAGCAGACTGCCCCCAACAGCCCCAGGGGAATGGCCACCAGCATACTGATGAAGGAAGTCAGAAGTGTGGCACTGATGAGCACAATGATGCCAAACTCACCACTGCTAAACAGGGGGGTCCACTTGGTTTGGGTCAGGAACTTCCAGATCGGGACTTCCTTGAAAAACTCAAAGGTCTCAAAAATGAGGGTTGCAACAATTCCCAGGGTCGTCGCCACGGAAATTAGCGCAAAGGCAGCAAAAATTACCTTTACGGTCATTTCCACTCGTTTACTGAGGGTTCGATTTGGCTTCCACAGGAACTGATTATCCAGGGGTGGGTTGCCCGGAGTCAGGGAGCCTGGATTAGGATTCTCTCCATGCATTGGCTTGGGTGACGAAATAACGGGACAGGGCTACAACATGAACGGGCCTGAGACCCCAATCCTCGGTGTAGAAAGGTCTCAGTGCAGAAAGGGGCGGAAGTCATCCCCCGCCCACGGCCCTAGCAGTCGCATAGTTGCTCTTGATCGCTCCTCGCAAGGTTGGGTGGGGGAGAGGGTGAAAGTCAGGGGGGCGGGGGATACTCCAGCGTCCGGCTCGATCGCAGGCGTTGTCCCCCACGCCCCAAGTTCCTCCCTACCCCCCCATGGACCCTTGGAACTCGCCTGACCCTTGGCCCCCAGGGCTGAGGCAAAGAGCCAATGGGGGGCTGGCCCCCCGCTGCCTACCCCAACGGAGCCAGGAATCTCCCTGGGGTTCCAGCGACTCTACCTAGAGCTTTTCGTCCAGGCTGACCCCTAAGGAGTGTCCATCCTCAAAGACAGACCCCAAAGTCATGCTGCTCGTCCGGGTGCGAACCTTCTCCATGATTGCCTCGGGCAGAGCGATGTAGCCCACTTCAGAAACCAAAGCGCCATTGGCCGGATCGAGTTGGAAGTCCACAAAGGCTTTGACTGCCGGGTTTTCTTCGTAGGAACTCTTCTTCACGTAGAAGAAAACAGGCCGCGAGAGGGGGTTATATTCCCCTGAGGCGATCGTCTCCGGTGTCGGCTCTACACATTCTCCGGCTTCATTCTTGATCTGCACAATCTTAAGGCTGTCGGCATTCTCCTCATAGTAGGCAAAGCCAAAGAAGCCCATGGAGGCGGGATCACTGGCAACCCCTTGGACCACTACGTTGTCATCCTCGCTGGCGGTGTAATCGCCTCGGGTGCCTTCCTCCCCTAAAACATCATCCACCGTCGCTTCCACGAAGTAGTCATAGGTACCAGAATCGGTCCCTGCACCGTAGAGCGTCAGCGGGCTGTCGGGGAAGCTGGCGTTGACTTGCTTCCAGGTGTTGACCTTGCCCTCAGCCGCCGGTGCCCAGGTATTGGCTAGCTCTTCGGGGGTCAAGCACACAGCCCAGTCGTTGGCTGGGTTAACCACCACCGACAGACCATCGTAGGCAATGGGAACTTCAATAAACTCAATCCCGGCCTGGGCACACAGTTCCGCTTCCTCTGCCTTGATGGGGCGAGAAGCATTGGAAATGTCGGTTTCCCCAGCACAGAAGCGCTTGAAGCCGCCCCCTGTCCCGGAAACCCCAACAGTTACCTTGGCATCGGGATTGGCGACCATGAACTCTTCAGCCATGGCCTCGGAGATGGGGAACACAGTGCTGGATCCATCAACATCGATCGGGCCACTGACCGTCTCACCCGCCGCAGGAGCAGGGGTGTCACCACTGGGGCTAGCAGAGTCAGCGGGAGTGGTGGCTGTATCCGTGCCCCCACCTCCACAGGCAACGGCACCGAAGGACAAGGCAGCGACAAGGCTTAGGAACCTCACGCGCTGGGTAGAAATTCGAGAGACCATAAATTTCAGTGCTCGGGACTCACTACGATCAAACGTGATGGACAATACCGCAAGAAAGTAAAGCCTAGGTTAAGGGGGCTGGTGTTGTTGACTGGGAAAGGGGGGCTGTGGGGCGATCGGAGGTGTTATTTTTGCTCCCTCCCCCAGCGGGCGCAGCCCCGCCCTCTGACCTTGGGGCCAGCCCCACAACCCTGAAGAACAAGGCAGACTTTAGCGCCAACAGAAAGGGTGCATTTCACCTTGGAGCAACCCAGACCCTAACCTGGCTCAAAAGGCTCGTAGTGCGGACTTTAGTCCGTACCTTGGCAAAAGTGAAATGCACCCCACAAAAAAGCAGTAAAATGCAAACTGGGTTATTCAATCTGGGTTATCCAAATCTGGTTTGTTCTTTCGGTTGTCGATTCGCTAGCTGCTCTGTGCGTGGTTCTCTGTGGTCCTGACTGCCCCTTCTCTACCCAATGTCCCAATTCTAGAGATCTATGCTGGCTCTGCCCCTTTTTTCTGCGTTTTTACCGCCCAAGACCCGTAAACAAAAAGTCCTGCTTGCTTTTTTGGGCCTGTTAGTGGCCTGTGCGATCGCCCTGCAACAGTTTGCCCCCCCCGATCTGCCCCTCTTTCATCTTTCCTGGCAAGGCTGGTTAACACTACTGGTTACCCTCATTGCCTTTCTCATTAACGCCTTCTCCTCGCTCTCGGCGGAAGTAACGTTCCTGGGAGCCTTAGCGGTTCTATTCCTGAGTGGTATTTTGGACGAAAAGCAGACCCTGGCTGGGTTTGGAAACTCTGGAATGGTGACAGTGGGGGTTCTTTATCTTGTGGTGACTGGGTTGCAACAAACGGGAGGACTGAACTGGATCTCCCAGGAGGTTTTAGGGCTACCGAAGGGACTGAATACAGCCATGATCCGGCTCCTGCTGCCGGTGATTGGCTTAAGTTCTGTTTTGAACAACACCCCTGTTGTTGCCATGTTTATCCCCGTGGTTAACGACTGGTGCCGCAAATTGCAAATTAGCCCTTCTAAGCTCATGATCCCCCTCAGTTATGGGGCCATTTTTGGGGGGATTTGTACCCTGATCGGGACCAGTACAAACCTGGTGGTCAATGGCTTGCTGATTGCCCAAACCGACTACCCCAGCCTGTCCCTGTTTTCCATGACGGCCATTAGCTTGCCCTGCGTGGTTTTGGGGGTGGGCTTTTTGTTGCTTGCCCATCCTTGGTTGCTGCCAGAGCGCAAACCGGCCTTGGGCGATCGGGATGACACGCGCCAATACACCGTCGAAATGGTGGTGGAACCCAAAAGCCCCTTGAGTGGCAAAACCATTGCCCAAGCGGGCTTGCGTCATTTACCGGGGTTATTTTTGGTGGAAATTGTCCGAGAGGGGGAAGTGATCCCGGCGGTGCGGCCCCAGGAAAAGCTGCGGGATGAGGATCAACTGATTTTTGTGGGGGCGGTGGAGTCGATCGTAGACCTCCAGAAGCTCCGAGGGCTGCAACCCGCTACCGACCAAGTGTTTAAGCTCAATGCCCCCCGCACTGAGCGCCAACTCATTGAAGCCGTCGTTTCCAACACCTGCCCCCTAGTGGGTCAAACGATTCGGGAAGGGCAATTTCGCAAGCGCTACAACGCGGTGGTGCTGGCGGTGGCCCGCAATGGGGAGCGCCTAGAAGGCAAGCTGGGGGATGTGCGGCTTCAGCCCGGAGATACGCTGCTGTTGGAGTCTCCCCCTGCCTTTTTGGAGCAGCATCGCGGCTCCCGTGACTTTTACCTCTTCACCAGCATTCCCGACTCAGAACCTCTGCGCCATGACAAAGCGCCGATCGCCCTTGTTATTCTCCTCGCGATGGTTTTGGCGGCGGCGGTGGGTTGGCTGACCATGTTGCAGGCGGCGATCGTAGCGGCGATCGCCATGCTAATCACAAGCTGCTGCTCCAGCGATCGAGCCTTCCAAAGCATTGAATGGTCCGTCCTTTTGGTCATTGCCGCTGCCCTTGGCCTGAGCGAAGCCCTCGAAACCACGGGCGCAGCCCAAGCGATCGCCGCCTCTGTGCTCACCTTTACGGGTCAAGATCCCTGGATTGCCCTGGTCGTGATCTATGGCCTCACCACCATCATGACCGAGGTCATCACCAACAACGCCGCCGCTGCCTTGATTTTCCCCATTGCCCTCTCCATTTCCCAGGAACTGGAGGTCAACTTCATGCCCTTTGTGATGGCCATCATGATCGGTGCCTCGGCTAGCTTTGCCACCCCGATCGGCTACCAAACCAACCTCATGGTCTACGGTCCGGGCGGCTATCGCTTCATCGATTTTGCCCGCATTGGGATTCCCCTCAACCTGCTCTTCTGGGTCGTCACCGTCACCATTACCCCCTGGATTTACCCCTTTTAGGCACCCTGCACCTCGGCGGACACCTCGGCCCGGTGCAACAGGTCAGGACCATGGCGGTAGCCGGGACGCTGTACCGTAACCCGGTCCCCTGGGGCTGGGGTTGGGCCGAGGCAGGTGTGGCAGTGGGGATCGTAGGGGAGGGTTTCGCCGATCGACCCGATCGCCACCACCCCCCACCCTCGCAACACCCCCTCCAAAGGAGCCAACAACGGCAACACCTTCACCGCCAACAGATCCGGCTTCGTCACCGTTGCCGCCTGCACAACCTTGGGCCAATTTTTCAGCCAAGGTTCCAGTTGTGCCAAAGCTTGGCGTTGCAACTCTAGGGTCAGGTCTTGGCTTTGGCGATCGATCTGTTGCTGGAGCCGATCGCACTCCGCCCGCCAATTCACTGAAGTCACCGTTTCTAGATTTGCTTCTAGATTTGCCGCCTCCGGCTTTGCTTCTGCTGCTGCGTCTGGATTTGCTTCTAAAGTTGCAGAATCAAGCACAGCCCCCTCGCCCCTGCGGCCTTCCGCCATCCCCCCCGCTGCCACAAGCTGGTCCAAACCTACTCCTAAAGCCTGGGCAAGGCACCGCAACGGCTCCAGCCGCATTTGTAACACCTTTCCCCGCCGTAGCTGCTGCACCTGCCACAGCGACACCCTCCCCCGACGGGCCAACTCCCGCCAGCTTGTAATGCCCTGCTGCTGGCAGCACCCATGCAGAAAGACCGTCCAAGGGTCAGCCTCGATCGGGGTCGGTTGGGGCGGGGAAGCGTCCATCGGTGATGCCATTCCGTAACGTCTCCGGGAGGGGCTAAAAAAACTGTGCTATCTTAGGGGACAATCCTGCCTGACTTAAAAAAAGCTGCCCGTACATTGCAGCCCAGCGCAGGGTTTAACCCTGAATCTTATTGTCCAATCGTATTGCTAGTTTGGGACAGGCAAAGCCGCGCTTATGGAAGCCCTAGGCTGAGCCGCAATGCCCCTAGCGATCGAGCTTTGTATTACCTAGGAGGTGGTGCTTATGGTTGAGAGTAGTAAAACCATGGGTCTTGAGGTTGTTGTAGACCGGCTGTGTGCCGGGGCTGTGCTCTAGGAGTTCCTCCCGGCAGTCAGGTAACAATCTGAAGATCCAGCTAGACCGCTCCCCCTAAGGCTCATCCTGGGTGGTGTTGTAACACCGCACCCTGTAATGCAGTCAACCTAGGGGGAGCGGATAGTTTTTAAAGCCCCTAATTCTCACCCTACGTTTCAACCCATGCTCCTGACCCCCGCTGAAATTCAAACCCAAGCCGCTAGTTTGTCCCCAGGCTGGCAAGTAGAAGGCAAAACCCTGACTTGCCGCCGCACCTTTCCGGATTTCCTAGCCGCGATCGCCTTTGTCAACGCCCTCGTTGAACCCGCCGAAGCCGCTGGCCACCACCCCGATCTCACCATTTCCTACAACAAAGTTCACATTACCCTGACAACCCACGATGCCGGTGGCCTCACCCAAAAAGACTTTGATCTGGCCCAAATCCTTGGCCACCTCTAAGCTTGGGGCAGTAGACTTGGGGCAAACCACCAAGGTAGCGGTGGCTGATGTCCAGGTCCGCCAGTTGAGAAACTGCCACATTCGGGGCGATCGTCAGTAGCCAAATTTCGATCGTAGCGCTATTGTTAGAGGTGATGTGGACTACATTAACAGGACGATCGTGTAGCGAGTGCTACCGGTCGCCAACTGTGCCAGCACAACACCCAAGCCCGTCAGCTTCAGTCTGTCTCTCTCCAACCTGTTATGACCATGCAGGAGAACAAGTGGTGATCTCCGCAGGTTGTCCAGAACTCCCTTAAAACTGGTGTGAGGAATATTTAGTCATGACGAAACTTTTCTGGAAATCCTTGGTAGTAACCCCTCTGATCCTGGGTGCTGCCCTCGTTGCCGGTAATGCCAGTGCTCAAGAAGTCAGCACTGAAGATACCCTCAACCAAATCAACCAGTACAACGCCGACATCGAGAACCTAGGCCAGTTGCGCTCCGTGAACCAACTGAGCGATGTTCGCCCCACCGACTGGGCCTACCAAGCCGTTCGCTCCCTCGTTGAGCGCTACAACTGCGTTGCCGGTTATCCCGATGGCACCTTCCGGGGTA
>JAYKJG010000251.1:0-12532 GCA_035286285.1 Prochlorothrix sp. | reverse complement strand
GGATCCCTAACCCTATTCTTTGTGTGGAACTTTGTACCATGGCTATTGCCCCTCTGAACTTTGTCTTGAAGGTAACTCCGCTGGCCCAGACTTTGACGGCTTTGAGCTTAGGGTTTGCGGCGGGAATCACGTCTTTTTCTGCTGCCGCGATCGGGGCGGAAGCCTTTGACCCTGCTGCTAGCTCCCTGCCTGCAATGACAACCGCTGAAGTGGCTGGGGAAGCGCCGACTGCGCCCGTTCTGGTTGCTGAGTTGTATGATCTGTGCAATGCCGGGGAAAGCACCTATTTGGTGGCAGAAACGGAAAATTATTGGGTCAGTATTTGTGGTGGAGATGCGCCCTATACCTATGTGGGGCTGGATAAAGAAACGGGGGATGGGATTGAGGTAGATTTGTGGGATTATGCCGATGATGGGACGTGGTTTGAGGCGGTAAATGGGAACTATACCTACTCGATTATTTTTGGCACAGCCAAGGGCAGTTTCCTGACGGTAACGGAGGGAGATGAGACAATTCTTCAGGAATATTTGGTGGATTGGGAATAGAATCGTCTAGGGGGGTGCATTTCACTTTTGCCAAGGGGCGGACTAAAGTCCGCACTACGAACCTGTTGAGCCAGGTTTGGGGCTGGGTTATTCCAAAGTGAAATGCACCCTTTTTAAGCGGCTGACTCTGGAGTAGCAAAAAAGCGATCGAGTGCCCGTTTTTGCACCTGAAGATAGTGCGGAATGGAGCTACGACCCATGATAGCCATCGATCGGTTCTGGGGTGAAACAAAGTCTAGGGGTTCTAGATAAACTTTATAGGAGTCCATGGCTTCCTGGTGGGTCTTAAAGCTGTGGTGTAGCCCCTCGGTTTCCTGGATAAAACAGGCTTTAAGCATAGCTTTGGCTTCCGGAGCGCTCAGGCCGAAATGGGCCGATCGCAGCAGTTTATAAATAACGGGATAGAGGGCGGGATCGTACCAAAAAATGCCATTAATGGCGGCTGAAAACCAGAAGTGATCGCGCTGACAGCCTGCAATCCCGCGATTGACAAGATTTCTCTCAAAGGCAGTGGGTGGGGCGAGGCAGTGGGTGACCTCATGGGAGAGGATGGTGGAGGTGTTAAAGTGGAAGCTTTCGTCGAGGAAATGGTAATAGGAAATTTGGGTGGGAATGGGGGAGTCTTTTGGGTTGGGTTGCTGACTGTGGAATTGGCTGAGTTTGTGTTGGACTAATTTACCGTTGAGGGTTCGTAATCCCCGTACTGTGAGGTATTGGCAGGCTAGGAAGCTATTGCCTGCGGATAATAGGCCAAAGGCTCGCAATTGTAGCCCTTTCCAGAAGTTGCGAAAGCGATCGGTCTCGGCAAAAATCATCGTTTCCCGAAAGGGCGATCGCATGGGGTAGCCAAATAGAGGTTCTTCTCCAAATAACTCCCCTTCCACTGCATCAATGATGGTGCGAAAAGCTGCAATATGGGCGCGTTCTTGGCTTGTTTCGAGGTCTAAGGTGTCGCAAACGAGCCGGAATCCTTCGAGGCTATAGAGTCCGGTGGCACTGGTTTGATTAAAAAAAATGGTGGCAATTTCAGCGGAAATAATTTGGGCGTAGTAGGCAACCCAATAGAGTTGGTTCAGGAGAAGGCGTTGGGGGTGGCTGGCTTGGTCCCAAAGGGGGGTGCCATAGAGGAGGGAGAATTGCGGGGGGTTCCAAGGGCGATCGCGGCAGTCTGCATAGTTGAATTGCTGGGCCAGGGCATCTAGATCGGGGCTATGATCGGTGGCCTTAGCCCTGCGATAGTTGAGATCAAGTTTGCGGTAGGGCTTGGACGTTGGATCGAGGGAAGTTTGGATAGGCATAGCGGTGGGGAGGGTGGGGGAATCTGATTGACTGACAAAAGTGGTTCAAACCAAGGTGCATCGGGCGGGTCAGAAAACCTGACCCCTACAATTCTAAAGGGTCAGAAAACCTGATCCCTACGATCCTAAAGGGTCAGAAAACCTGACCCCTACGATCCTAAAGGGGTCCATTTCACTTTTGCCAAGGGGCGGACTAAAGTCCGCACTACGAACCTTTTGAGCCAGGTTAGGGGCTAGGTTGCTCCAATAGTGAAATGTACCCTCCTCAAGGGTCGGAAACCCTGACCCCCAGGATCCCCAAGGTCTTGTAGGGGCGCGGTTTTCGCGCCCCCGGCAGAATTTTTTGTCCGTCAACCAGAAAGTATGCTGCGATCGCCCAGGGAGGCCGGGGCAACGGCTTCGCCCCTGCTTACCCGTAAAATAGACATACTGCAAGCAATTTGTGCCGATATCGTGAACCAAAACCCTTTTCTAGCCTTGAACTATGAACCCGCCCTAGAGAGCTTGGGGGATGATTATTATGATTTAGTGGCGGCGGCGGAGTTTCCCCAGCAGATTCTGCGATTTCGCAACAATGATCTCCTCTCCCGCCTAGGGCTGGAGCCTGCTGCGGTGAGTGATGAGCATTTTCTGGAAGCCTTTGGCCGCTTTCAAGGTCGTCAGCCCTTTCTGGCGTTGCGCTACCACGGCTACCAGTTTGGCACCTATAATCCCCAGTTGGGCGATGGTCGCGGCTTTCTCTATGGCCAAGTGCGCGGCACCGATGGCGATCTCTATGACTTTGGCACCAAGGGATCGGGGATGACTCCTTGGAGTCGGGGCGGGGATGGGCGCTTGACCCTGAAGGGGGGCGTGCGGGAGGTTTTGGCGGCTGAAACGCTCCATGCCTTGGGGGTGAAGACTTCGCGCTGTCTGAGTTTGGTGGAAACGGGGGAGCAGTTGTGGCGGGGGGATGAGCCATCGCCAACGCGATCGTCGGTGATGATTCGGTTTAGCCGATCCCATATTCGCTTCGGTACCTTTGAGCGCTATCACTACCTAGGGCGGCGAGACTTGGTGGAACGGCTGCTGGGTCATGTTATTGCGGTCTATTATCCCCATTTACTGGCCGATGGGGGGAAGACTGCTGAATTGCCGGTCATTCCGTTTTATCGGGAACTGGTGCAGCGGGTGGCAACCTTAGCGGCCCAGTGGGTGAGTGTTGGCTTTTGCCATGCGGTCTTAAATACCGATAATATGTCAATTACGGGGGAAAGCTTTGACTATGGCCCCTATGCTTTTACTCCTACCTATAATCCCCGTTTTACGGCTGCTTACTTTGATCACTACGGTCGCTACTGCTATGGTAACCAAGCGCCGATCTGTAAGCTTAATCTAGAGCTATTGCAGAAACCTTTGGCAATGGTGGCGGATTTGGATGCTTTGAAGGTAGAACTAGAGGCTTTTGATGAGCATTTCCGGCTGGCCTATCTCGATCGCATGGTCCAAAAGCTGGGCTTTGATCCCACCCAAGTCCAAGAACCGGCGGATTTAGTACGATCGACCCTGGAACTGCTCCAAGTGACCCAAGTAAACTATGGAGCTTTCTTTAGTCGCCTGCGACGGCAGTTTTCGCCGCAATGGCGCGATGATATCCAGTTAATTCCCCTAGACTTGGTGGATTCCATGGAGGAGGGTGCCCAAGCGCCCCCTAAAACCTTGTGGGAGACTTGGCGCGATCGTGTTTACCATGCCTTGCAAAACCTGAACCCAGCAGAGCTAGGTGCAGTCCGAGAGCGCCTCGATCGCACCAATGGCCATACCTACCTCACCCGTCCCCACATTGAAGCGGTGTGGGCCGCGATCGATCAGGCCGATGATTGGGAACCCTTTTATGCGTTGGTCCAAAAACTGCAAAACCGCGCCTAAACCTTGGAGCATGACAGGGGGTTGCATAACCTTGTCATAACCTTCATCCTTTAGGCTGTAGAGTAGAAATGGATATCCCCTGCTGTGGGGAGGCACTACCACTCATCCTGCTGGTTTGAATGATGGTTTGATCTACGGGAATTTGACCCATGTCCTCTCCTCCCAGTCCTGTCATCCGGGATCTCTCTCCCCTGGATACGACACTCGATTTTAATTTAGATTACCTCACCCGCAAAGCAGAATTGCGTCATTTACCGGCGTATTCCTGCTGTATTGAGGTTCACCGTCCGGGGGCGTGGGTTGCGGAGGCCTTTGAGCGATATCCCACCCTCCCCGGTGCGATCGTCGTTCAAGGTTCCCAGGTTTTAGCCATTCTCTCCCGCCGTATTTTCCTAGAGCGTTTGAGTCAGCCCTATGGTTTAGAAATCTTTTTAAAGCGACCCTTGACGGTCTTTCTGGATGTTGCTAAGCTACGCCCCCCGGATTGTTTCCCGGCGGATACTCGTGTGTCCCGTGCCGTAGCAGCCGCAATTCACCGGTCCCACGTCGATGCCTATGAGCCAATTTTGGTACAGCGATCGACCCTGCAAAAGATTTATGACTACAGCCCCTTGCCGACGTACCCTAGTCAAATCCAAAATGGTCTAGCTAGTGCTTTGGCGATTGAGGGTTCGATCGAATCTAACCTCAGCAATCTGAATGAGACCCTTCAAGACAACGGACCAGAATACCCGTGGGTTTTAATTGATTTTCGGATGCTCCTTTTAGCACAGACCCATGTTCTGGAGCTTCAAAAAAGGCAGCTTAAGAAAGCCAATCGTCAAGTTGAAACGACCCAAAAACAACTGATTGCCCAGGAAAAAATGGCTTCCCTAGGTGCCCTGACAGCGGGGATCTCCCACGAAATCCGCAATCCTCTTAATTTTGTCAATAACTTTGCCCAGCTTTCGGGGGAGCTACTGGCGGAGTTGAGGGATGTGCTCACCGCATCCCAGGAAAAGTTTACTGCCGAGCAAAGTGCCGATGTGGCCGATGTTCTGGCTGACTTAGGGGATAATTTAGCTAAAATCCAACACCATGGCCAACGGGCTGAGCAAATTATTCAAAGCATGTTAATGCATTCAAGGGGAGGGCCGCGCACTTGGGAAGTGGTGGACTTGAACCAAATGGTTGCCAGTGCTGCAACCTTGGCCTACCACGGTATGCGAGCTAAGGATCCCCATTTTTCATTGTCCTTAACGGTTGATTTAGATCCCCAAGCCCAACCGCTTTGGGTCATTGCCCAAGCGATCGATCAGGTTTTGATCAACATTGTCAGTAATGCCTGTGCCGCTCTCTATGAAAAGTGGGAGAAACTGAACCGCAACCCTGATCGCAACCCTGATCGCAACCTTGGGGGGAAGCAACGACAGGAACTGGTTGAGGATCCGGCTGATGTTTATCAGCCCTGTTTAACCGTAACAACTCAGCAGCGGGAACAGGGCATGGAGATCCGGATTTGGGATAATGGTCCTGGAATTCCTGAGAGGATTCAGAGTAAGATTTTTGAGCCATTCTTCACAACCAAGCCCCCAGGAAAGGGAACGGGCTTGGGACTTTATCTGAGCTATGAAATTATCACCCAACAGCATCAAGGCTCTCTCCTCCTGCACTCTAAGCTGGGCCAGTTTACGGAGTTCAGCATCATCTTGCCCCGGATGGATAGAAAGGACGTTCAGCCCTTAGAAGATTTAGACCTTGGGGAAGACAGTGAGGATCTCTAGGCTCGCCCCTCGTGGTATGACTGGCCTGTGTGACTTTTAAGATAATGCTCCAACTCTCAAGACTGATTCAGGAGGTAAACCCCATGTCCGAGCTGATCTTAGTGGTTGACGATGAAGTGGATGTTCAGGATTTAGTTAAACAAAAATTTCGGCGTGCCATTCGTCAAGATCACTATCGCTTTCTCTTTGCCCTCAATGGCGTTGAAGCTTTGGAGCGGTTGCGGCAGCATCCTGAGGTTGCGGTGATGTTGACCGATATTAATATGCCGTTTATGGATGGTCTGACCCTGTTGAAGCAGGTCCAGCGGGACTATCCCCAGTTGTATACGATCGTGGTTTCTGCCTATGGAGATATGGGCAATATTCGACAGGCCATGAATGGTGGGGCGTTTGATTTTTTGACCAAGCCCATGAGCCTAGATGATCTTCAGGTGACCTTGGAGAAAACCCTGGAGCAGGTGGCGATCGATCGCCAAAAGCAACAACAACTGCAACAGTTTCAGTCCCAGCTTGTCCAGGGTGAGAAGATGGCGGCCCTAGGTCAACTGATTGCAGGGGTTGCCCATGAAATTAATAATCCTGTTAATTTTATTTATGGCAATATGCAGTTTGCCCATAACTATACCCAAGATCTCTTGGAAATTATTGAAGCATTTATCCAATACCATGGAAATGACTTACCTGAGGTACTTGTGGAGAAATTGGAGGAGGTAGACTTTGAATTTCTTCAGGATGATTTAAATAAGTTGATCCAGTCGATGACGATCGGTGCCAAGCGAATTCAGGAAATTGTTCTCTCGCTCCGGAATTTTTCCCGCATCGATCTGACCCATCGCCAGCCCTTTAGCCTTCAGCAGGGGCTAGAGGATACCCTCATGATTCTCAACTATCGCCTTAAGGCAAAGTTCAACCGACTTGAAATTGAGGTGATTAAGAAATACGAAGAAACCCCAGATATTGAATGCTATGGTAGCCAAATTAATCAGGTTTTCATGAACTTACTGGGCAACGCGATCGATGCGATCGAAGAATATAGTCAAGACTGGACCGAAGAGCAACAGGAACAGCATCCATTTTCCATCACGATCGAACTTGCCCCAATTTCACCGCCGGAGTCTTCTGTAAAGCTGAGAAATAGTACTAAGGCTTGGGTTCAGGTCAAAATTACCGATAATGGCCCCGGAATTTCCCCAGAGACTCAGGCTCAGCTATTTCAGCCCTTTTTTACAACGAAGCCCATGGGTAAGGGGACGGGCTTGGGCTTGTCCATTAGCCATCAGATTATTGTGGAGGAGCATCGGGGGCGGTTGCAGTGTCAGTCGGTGCTGGGGGTTGGGACTACCTTTATTGTGGAATTACCCGTCTATGCTCCAAAGGATGACATCAAGCTAGAAATTCCCGCTAATTCTCCTGATTTAGCCCCCGTGCAGTCTGGGGTTGAGCTTTCTCCAGCGCCCACTTTCTCCTATGCTGAGCCAGGGGATCATCAAGCGGTGATGCGCTCACCGATCCTATCCCCCCCGGTTCCCTCTCTGGCAGCACCATGTCCCCACTCCTTCTTTGCACCCTAACCCAGGTTTGTGCCCCCGCCGATCGGCCCGCCACTCCCACCCTGATCTTGGCCCTCACCGCTGAGCAACGCCAGCGATCGCGCCTCCGGGTCACCGCGCCCCAGGGGGATGTGCTGCTTCATCTTCCGCGTAGTACGGTGCTGATGCCGGGGGATTGGCTACAGAACGAAGAAGGTAGCTATTTTGTCGAGATTACGGCGGAATTGGAGCCGGTATACTGGGTTACGGCAAGAAATGATCTGGAGTTACTGCGGGGAGTCTATCATTTGGGTAATCGCCATGTTCCCTTGGAGCTAGCGGTTGAGGGGTTGCGACTAGAGCCGGATCCGGTGCTGAAAGAGATGCTGGAGGGCTTGGGCTTACGGGTTGTCGAGGAAAAATCAGCATTTCAGCCAGAGTTGGGGGCTTATCATGGCAGTGGCCCTAAGCATCATGGTCCCAAGCATCACGACCCGAAACACCGTGACCCCAAACACCGTGACCCCAAACACCGCGATCCGAAGCACCATGACCCGAAGTATCGTGACCCCAAGCGCCCTAGCCAGCAGCATCCCTAGGACTTGCTGGAACCCAGCAAGCCGATCGCCCATCGGCCCCCCCAGGAAGACGCTTTAGCTCTAATTAAATTGATCAATCGCTGTGTTTAACCCTAATTTGTTGAGTTTGCTGCAATTAGTGAGTCCTGCATTGCCCGTGGGAGCCTATAGCTATTCAGAAGGGCTAGAAACCTTGGTGGATCAGGGTGTGATTGCCGATCGCCGCAGCCTGCTTCAGTGGCTCAGTCGGGAGTTAACTTGGGGCAGTATTCGCTTGGATGCGGCGATCGCCCACCGTGCCCATCAAGCGGCGATCGCCGGTGAAGTCCCAGTGCTGCTCCAGTGGAACCAGTGGCTGAGTGCAGCGCGGGAAACCGAGGAATTGCGACTTCAGCACTGGCAAATGGGCCGATCGCTGCTGCAACTGGCTCAAAAACTGGCTTTAGAGTCTGGAGAGCATGATAGAAGCTTAATTTACCAGAAACTCATGGACCAGGAGCTACAGAACGGCTGTAATTTTGCGATCGCCTTTGGCCTTGTTGCGGCAGATTGGGCGATCGAGGCTGAAACCATGACCCTGGGCTATCTCTACAGTTGGGCGAGCAATTTGGTTAGTGCAGCGGTGCGCCTGATCCCCTTGGGCCAAACCGAAGGCCAGCAGGTTTTGCGGCAACTGCATCCCATCTTAAGCCACCGTTGCCGGGATATCCTGGAAATTCCCGACCTAGACCTAGCCTGCTGTAGCTGGGGGCTAGCCTTGGCGAGTATGGCCCATGAAACCCAATATAGCCGCCTTTTTCGCAGTTAGTCCTGCCCAGTTGCTCCAACGAGGGACCGCTGCCGCCCGGTACTAGGTTAAAATCGAGCCACCCATGAGGCGTTGGTAGCGGTAATTGAGGGTTTGCTGAAGATCAGGCCAGGGTTTGAGGTCCGGATCGATCGCCATCAGGGTCTCTGCGGCCTCCCGTGCCAGTTGCAGCACCTCCTGATCCTGGACCAAACTGGCTAAGGCAAAATCCGGCAAACCGGACTGGCGGGTTCCCAGCACTTCCCCCGGTCCCCGAAAGCGCATATCCATTTCTGAGATAAAAAAGCCGTCTTGGGACTGTTCCATGACCTTAAGGCGCTGGTTTGCCAGGTCATTCTTGTTCTTATTCATGAGCAAACAGTAGGACTGGGCCGCACCCCGCCCCACCCGCCCCCGTAACTGGTGTAACTGGGCGAGGCCAAAGCGATCGGCCTCTTCAATGAGCATCACGGTGGCATTGGGCACATCCACACCCACTTCCACCACCGTTGTAGACACGAGGATATGGGTCTCGCCATCGCGAAAAGCTGAGATTGCCTGATCTTTTTCCGCTGAAGTCATTTTTCCATGGAGTAAACCCACCTTAAATTCTGGAAATACGGTTTCTTGGAGGTGGCTTTGTTCTTCGATCGCAGACTTTAAATCTAGCTTTTCTGACTCTGCCACCAGTGGTAAGACCACATAGACCTGTCGCCCCTGCACGACTTCCCGCCGCATCAAGTCATAGGCTTGCTGCCGATCGCCCGCCTGTAACACCGTGGTTTGGATTGCCTGCCGTCCAGGGGGTAGCTCATCGATTTGGCTCACATCTAAATCCCCGTGGAGGGTGAGGGCGAGGGTTCTGGGGATAGGCGTTGCGGTCATGGTCAAGACATGGGGGTTTTCCCCCTTTTGTTGCAGTAAGGCGCGTTGTTGCACGCCAAAGCGATGCTGTTCATCAATAACCACAAGGCCCAGGCGATCGAACTTAACTTCAGCCTGAATCAGGGCATGGGTGCCTACTAGGAGGGGCAACTCCCCCGTGCTGAGGTGGCTGTGAATGTCTCGCCGTTTGGCAGTGCGGGTAGACCCGGTGAGCAGTTCTACAGGTAAATGGAGCAAATTAAACCAATTGACCAGCTTACGATAGTGCTGCTCTGCTAAAACCTCTGTGGGAGCCATTAACGCGCCTTGGTAGCCCGCCTGAATGGCCGCTAAGAGCGCCACTACAGCCACCACGGTTTTGCCGGAACCGACATCCCCCTGTACGAGACGATTCATGGGCACAGTGCGGTTTAAATCCTGGAGAATTTCATTGACAACGCGCTGTTGGGCACCCGTGAGGGCAAAGGGTAAAATTTGGTAAAAACGCTCGATTAATGTCCCAGAGAGGGGTAAAACCACCTGGGTAGTGTGGGCGCGTTGGCGGTGGCGACGGCGGAGCAGACCCAGTTGTAGATAGAAAAACTCATCAAAAATCAGGCGCGATCGGGCTAGTTCTAGCTGGGTGCTGTCCTCCGGGAAGTGAATCTGCTGGATAGCCTCAGGCAGAGGAATCAGTTGATATTGCTCACAAATCTCCAGGGGTAGGGGATCGGTAAGCTGTTGTGTGGCGGGAAGGGCAGCTAGGACGGATCGGCGGACGGAATCGGCCCCAACACCTTCTGTGAGGGGATAGACGGGTAAGACTCGCCCCACTTTTAAGGACTCGATCGGACTTCCGGGGCGATCGAGCACCTCTAATTCTGCATCTTGGATGGTTTTGCGGTAACCGTAGGGGCTGTTTTTGACTAACCCCGATGCGGCGACGACGGTACCGGGGCTGTAAATCTTTTTCTGACTTTCCTGCCAGCCTCGATTGACATAGCGAAAGCCTGCAAAAAAACGACTGAGCTTAATCTCGCCAGTCTTATCCCGCAAAACTAGCTCCATAATCGCCAGTTTCGAGTTTTTAGGGCTGGTAAAGCACTTAAAGCTTTTAACGGTGCCAATTACGGTTACCGTGCTGCCCTCTTCTAACTGGCGGATATCGACTTGGCGGGCGTAGTCGAGATAATCGCGGGGATAGTAAAAGAGTAAGTCCCGCACGGTGATGAGGTTGAGTTTTTCCAGTTTGCGGGCTTGGGCGGGGCCAATGCCATTAACGTGGCTGAGGGGGAGATCGAGGGCGGGAACGGTGCTGGTGTGGTGGCTGGGGACGATGAGGCGGGCAGTCCGGGGGGTGGTACTGGTTTTGGCGCTTGGGGCTGTGGTTTTGCCCGATTTTCCAGACTGACTAGAGGTCTCTAGGCTGCTGTAGGGGGGCGACGAGGCTGGGGTTGGGCTGGAGTTGGGGGAGGAACTGGGGGCTGTAGGGTTTGGGGCTGTAGGGCTGGGGACTGCACGACTGGGCGCTTCACTCACCTTGGTGGTGGCCTCAGTCCGAAGCTGCTCGTAGGCTTTGCGGGTGCGGTGGAGGCTTTGGCGGGTTTCTGCTACTAAATGCCGCCGATCGCCAAAGGATAGCTCCGGATAGCGAGAAAAGCCTTCGGTGAGACGCTGCCAGCGATCGAAGTCGCCCGTGGGCACATCGGGGGGAATTTGCTGCAAACTCAGGTGCAGAAACTCATGGAACTGATACTGATTGCCCTGGAGGTTGTTAAAGCCACGATCGGCCTCGATACTGAGAGCCTGTTGTAACCGGCTCCAGTCGGGGAGGGAAGAGGCAGCATTAGGGGGAGGAGGGGTTGCAGAGCAAGTCATGGGTCTACCCCGGTTGAAGTACGGCTGAAGTACTACGGAATAAAGGCTGGAAACGGCTCCAACCCTAGTCGCGGGGCCAACTGGATCGCCAAGCAGACTCGGCTTGGGCAACTGCCAGATCCCGCTGTCGTTTTTGGTATTTTTGGCTCAAGCTGCGCAGTTTTTGTTCGGTTTGTCGAATTTTGCCCCGCCATGCAGTCAGAACGGGGTTACCAAATTCTAGCTCTGTTAGCCGCAGGGCGATCGCCACCACATGGACCCGTTTCATGGCTTTGCGCCCTTCTTCTCCCTCTAGCTCCAATTTGCCCGTCTCTAGCTTGCCCAGATCGACCTTGCCCATTTCAACGGTGAAGTCTACGAGACCGGGGGGGGCGTTGCTGCTACTGCTCTCCCCTTGGATGGCGATTTCCAGCAGGGGATCCGGGATGCTATGGGGCAGGATTTTATGGGTGACCATGACTTGGGTGGCGGCTTGGGAGGCCGATCGCAGGCATTGCTGAATCGTTTGCTCTAGACTCTCGTTCCACTCCAGCAGCTTTTCGGGGTTGCGGACTGCGGCGGGATTGAAGTCAGCTTGGAAGCTGGGGACGCTTTGGCGGAACATGTTGGCAGTTTGGGTGGCCAGCAGCAGGGCGAGTTCGGGGGGGATCGATCGGGCTTCGTCGCGATCGCTGTCCTGGACCCGCGCTAGGTCGGCAATAAACTGCTCTAGATCTTGGCCGTTAAACCCTAGGATCATGGCATGGGCTGTTTTGGCCAAGGGATCGTCGGCGAGATCCGAGGCGCTGGTCTCCTCTGCCTCCTGCGTGGGGTCCGTATCCGGATCGATACTGGCATCCAGACGGGACTCCAAGCTGGCCTTCAGTCCCTTGGGGCTAGCAGCGGGATCCGTCGGGGACTGCGCTTGGGGATCGCCGTTGGGAGCCGCTGGGGACTCTGGCTTTGCCTCCGCCTGGGTAGGGCGAGGGGGATTGGTGTCGGATCTGGGGCCGGGGTCTGGGCCGGGGTCTAGGCCAGAGTCTGAGTTGGAGTCTGTATCTGTATCTGTATCTGCGTCTAGGTCGGGGTCTAGGCCGGGGTCTGAGTTGGAGTCTAGGTCTGGGTCTGGATCTACGTCTGGGCCGAGATCTGGGTTGGAGTCTAGGTCTGGGTCTGGATCTACGTCTGGGCCGGGATCTGGGCTGGAGTCTAGGTCTGGGTCTGCGCCTGGGTTGGAGTCTAGGTCTGCGGTTACCGTGGGTTCGATCGTGGCGGAGGAGTCTGACTCATCGGCAGCGGGGGCCGGTCCCAGTTGGGGCGGGGATGGGTCAGAGTCGGGTGGGAGGCTTTGGCGCTCCAGGTTTTTTAAGGCCAGGGCCAAGGCCAGGTCACCCCCCAAGGCC
>JAYKJG010000250.1:0-9758 GCA_035286285.1 Prochlorothrix sp. | reverse complement strand
CTCAAAACCGAGCCATGCAAACCCGTCACGGCTTGCCTTGCTGTCCCCACTCTCGACGAAGTTGAAGCAATTGCCGGACTTTGTTGCAAATTATTGATAAAACCCTGGCCCACATCGGGCGATCGCTCCCTTCACATTAAAAAATGTTGCGTCTTTGGAGCCTGGGGCGATTTTGAGAAGGTTCTCTGGCATGATGCGGATGGTCTGAAGCAGATGGTCTGAAGCAGATGGTCTGAACCAGACTTTCGGAAAACCGCCTGAGCTGTCCTGGGCTTCATCACCCCACAACAGCAACCCTAGCTACTGGGCTTCATCACCCCAGCGCTGAGCCGCAGGCAACCCCCCCCCAGCGTGTGTAACCCTACACCGCCCGCTCTCCCGCAAGACGTTGGCCGCGATCGGCCCTGGTACAAGTTCCCCATTTGCCTCATCGGGATCCCACTACCTACTCGCCCAACGGAGACCCCTATGAAACTGGCCTACTGGATGTACGCTGGCCCCGCCCACATTGGCACCCTACGCATTGCCAGCTCATTCAAAAACGTCCATGCCATCATGCACGCCCCCCTAGGCGATGACTATTTCAATGTCATGCGATCGATGCTGGAACGGGAGCGCAACTTTACCCCCGTGACTGCTAGCGTGGTCGATCGCAATGTTTTAGCACGGGGTTCCCAGGAAAAAGTTGTCGATAACATTACCCGTAAAGATAAAGAAGAGCGGCCCGATTTAATCCTGCTCACCCCCACCTGCACCTCCAGCATTTTGCAGGAAGATCTCGGCAACTTTGTACAACGGGCACAGATGGATGCCCAGGGCGACGTGATGCTGGCTGATGTGAATCACTATCGCTATAACGAGTTGCAAGCTGCCGATCGGACCCTTGCCCAAATTGTCCGCTTTTATATCGCCAAAGCCCGCAAACAAGGCGACCTTGCCACCACCAAAACCGAGCAGCCCTCCGTCAATATTCTGGGCATTTCCACCCTCGGTTTCCACAATCAGCACGACTGCAAAGAACTGAAACGGCTGATGGCAGACCTCGGCATTCAGGTCAACTTAGTCGTGCCCGACAGCGCCTCCGTTCACGACCTCAAAAAATTGCCCCAAGCTTGGTTTAACCTAGTCCCTTACCGGGAGCTAGGCACAGAAAGCGCCGAATACCTCCAAGCCGAATTTGGCACCCCCTTTATTGGTATTTGCCCCATGGGCATTGTGGAAACTGCCCGCTGTATTCGCCGCATTCAGCAAGTGCTCCAAGAGCAAGGCCACACCACAGACTACGAAGGCTTTATTGACGAACAAACCCGCTTTATTTCCCAGGCAGCTTGGTTTTCCCGCTCCATTGACTGCCAAAACCTCACGGGCAAAAAAGCCGTCGTCTTTGGGGACAATACCCACGCCGCCGCCATGACCAAAATCCTGGCGCGGGAAATGGGCATTCATGTGGTTCTAGCCGGAACTTACTGTAAGTATGATGCGGACTGGTTCCGCCAGGAAGTTAGCGAATATTGCGACGAAGTTTTAATTAGCGAAGATAATGCGGAAATTGGCGATGCGATCGCCCGCATTGAACCCGCCGCCATCTTTGGCACCCAAATGGAGCGCCACATCGGCAAGCGCTTAAATATCCCCTGTGGGGTCATTGCCGCCCCCATTCACGTCCAAAACTTCCCCGTCGGCTACACCCCCTTCCTCGGCTACGAAGGCGCTAACCACGTCGTCGATTTGGTCTACAACTCCTTTACCCTGGGCATGGAAGATCACCTTCTGGAAATCTTCGGTGGCCACGACACCAAAGAAGTCATCACCAAGGCCATGACCACAGATTCCGACTTTAATTGGAGTCGGGACGGCATGGCAGAATTGAACAAAATCCCCGGTTTTGTGCGGGGCAAGGTCAAGCGCAATACCGAAAAGTTTGCCCGCGAGCAAGGCATCCAGGACATCACCGCTGAGGTTCTTTATGCTGCCAAGGAAGCTGTAGGAGCCTAGGATCAGCGTTGATAAAAAACTCGCACTGAACCACTACAACCCCCCAAGAATCGCCCGATCTCAAGGGAAACTAGAGCAAAAATCTCTGTAGGGGTCGCGCCCCCGTGCCGACCCTCTTTAGGCCAAACCGGGAGTCACCACGAAATAGGGCAACCACGGGGGGGTTGCCCCTACCGATTCAAACCGGGGTAACCACAAAACAGGGCAACCACGGGGGGGTTGCCCCTACCGAAGCTGGTTTTTGACGGTCTTACTGCATTTTTTGGCGGATAAACTGCAATACCTGCGCCAACTGGTGCTTGAGCTTGTTCACTTCCCCTTCTAGATGCTCAACCTTAGCCTTCAGGGCTGCAATTTCCTCGGAACTCGCCCCCGCCCCAGCCGCCGGAGCCGGAGGCGAAGTGACCGCCATTTGCGGACGCTTGCGGGCCTTGGCCATGGCTTCCTTAATGGCCGCCATTAGCTCATTTTTCTCAAAGGGCTTTTCAATAAACTCAAAATACTCAAACGGCTCCGGTAGCTTTTCCGTGACCTCTTCCTTGCGCCCTGACATCACCACCAGCGGAATGGCTTGGAGCGAAGCATCACCTTGGATATTCTGGAACACTTCCCAGCCGCTCATCCGAGGGAGCAAGAAGTCCAACATGATCAAGTTGGGATGCTCTTGGCGGATCAAATTCAGTCCTTCAACACCATCTTTGGCTTCAAGGACTTCAAAGTTTCCCTTCGGTAACATTTCCTGAACCCGCATCCGAATGACGCGGCTATCGTCAATAACCAGGATTTTATGGGCTGACACGGTGAACTCCTGAGATATGCAATCGGTAAGCTGGCTCGGAAGCAGGGTTGGTTACACTGGGAGGGTAAAGCTAGAACAGGCTAGACCGCAACAGGTGAGACCGGAGTTGGGTAGGCCAGAGTTAGGTTTAGGCCCAAGTTAGACCAGAACCCCGATCGGGCGGTTTCGGTTTATTTTAAGCGATCACTTCCCGAAAGATCCGTAACAATCTTGCCTCTAGATCTGGACCAAAGCAACCCACTGAAGCGGAAAACCAGGGTTGTCCCTGCTTTATTCTTCTGGTTTTAGCCTGATCAGCGATCGATCGCAACCCCTAACCCTGCCACCAACGCCCTCCCTGGGGTTGACCGGAGCCTCAGCAACGGTCTAGATCAGCTTCAGAGCCAACCGGGGAACGGGGTTGACAGAAACCCTACCAGACCCGTTTGATCGTTACCAGCACAGTTTCAGCATCATTCCCCCGTCCACCCCAGTCCCCAGACCCCTATGGCTGCTCCTCTCTCCCCGCCCACGGTTCCCCTTCCCCCTTGGCTCAAACGTCCCCTGGGCCGCGCCAGCGACATTTCCACCGTCCAGCGCATCATCAAAGAACGCCACATCCACACCATTTGTGAAGAGGGCCGCTGCCCCAACCGAGGAGAATGCTATAGCCAGGGAACCGCGACATTTTTGTTGATGGGGCCGATCTGTACCCGATCCTGTGGGTTCTGCCAAGTGGACAAAGGCCATGCCCCGATGCCGTTGGACCCAGAGGAACCGGCCAAGGTGGCGGAGTCGATCGCCCTGTTGGGGTTGCGCTATGCGGTGCTGACTTCGGTGACGCGGGATGACTTGCCGGATCAGGGGGCAGGCTGGTTTGTGCGGACCATGGAGGCGATCCGGGAGCGATCGCCCCACACCCAAATTGAAGTTCTGACCCCAGACTTTTGGGGAGGAGAGCCGGATCCCAAACAAGCGGCACAGGTGCAGTTCGATCGTATCGCCACCGTTGTTGCGGCCCAGCCCGCTTGCTACAACCACAATCTTGAAACCGTGGCCCGCCTTCAGGGTCGAGTGCGCCGAGGGGCCAGGTACGATCGCTCCCTGCGCGTCCTAGAACTCGTCAAGGAACTCAACCCCCAAATCCCCACCAAGTCCGGCTTGATGCTGGGCCATGGGGAAACCGAGGCGGAAATTTTAGCAACCCTCCAAGACCTGCGATCGGTGGGCTGCGATCGCCTCACCCTGGGGCAATATCTCCGCCCCTCCCTAGAGCATCTTCCCGTGGCAAAATATTGGACCCCAGAAGAATTCGATCGCCTCGGCCAACAGGCGACAGAGATGGGCTTTAGCCAAGTGCGATCGGGGCCACTGGTGCGCAGTTCCTACCACGCTGGGGAAAGCGCCTAGGGCCAAACCGCCCCCCTAGCCCCCCGCCCCAATCTGCCAATTCCCTAACATTTCCCAACTTATCTCCAGCCAAACCTTTACCCTGTACCGCTCCCCGTCCTATCATCCCCTAGGGCTACCTTAAAAATTACCCAGTTTGTTGCAGGCAGATTTGTCTTAGGCAAGTTTGCCCCCAGCAAACAGATAGGGCTACCTTTCCCTAAAGGTGGCCTTGGTTCGTGCAAAAGAGAGGATACAGTCTTGACTCGTCGTTATCTGTTTACTTCGGAATCGGTAACCGAAGGTCATCCCGACAAAATTTGTGACCAGATTTCCGATACCATTCTCGACACACTTCTGGCCGAAGATCCCGCTAGCCGTGTTGCCGCTGAGGTGGTGGTCAACACCGGGCTAGTCCTGATTACGGGCGAAATCACCTCCAAAGCTAAGGTGAACTACATTGACCTAGCCCGTGAAAAGATTAAAGAGATCGGGTACTTAGGCGAAGATAGTGGGTTTTCCGCCAATAGCTGCTCAGTTTTGATTGCCCTTGATGCCCAATCCCCCGATATTGCCCAAGGGGTAGACTCCGCCCAGGAACAGCGGGAAGCCCTCAGCGACGAAGAGCTAGACCAGATCGGTGCTGGGGACCAAGGTTTGATGTTCGGGTTTGCCTGTAACGAGACCCCCGAACTGATGCCCATGCCCATCAGCTTGGCCCACCGCCTAGCCCTGCGTCTGGCGACGGTGCGCAAAGACGGCACCCTCCCTTACCTGCGCCCCGACGGCAAGAGTCAGGTGACCGTTGCCTACGAAGATGGCAAGCCCGTCAGCATTGATACCATCCTGCTGTCTACCCAGCACGCCCCCACGATCGGCGATCTGACCACCGATGCCGCTGTGCGCGACAAGATTAAAGCAGACCTCTGGGACCAGGTGGTTCAGCCCGTCTTTAGCGACATCAGCATCAAACCCGATGACAAGACCAAATTTTTGGTCAACCCCACCGGCAAGTTTGTCGTCGGCGGTCCCCAGGGGGATGCGGGCCTGACCGGGCGGAAAATTATCGTCGATACCTACGGGGGCTACTCCCGCCATGGTGGCGGTGCGTTTTCCGGCAAGGATCCCACCAAGGTCGATCGCAGCGCAGCCTACGCTTGCCGCTATGTTGCCAAGAATATTGTGGCCGCTGGCTATGCTGAAAAGTGTGAAGTGCAGTTGAGCTATGCGATCGGCGTGGCCCGCCCTGTGAGCTTGATGGTGGAAACCTTCGGCACCAGCACCATCAGCGAGGAGCAACTGACGGAAGCGGTGCGCAAAATCTTTGAACTGCGTCCGGCAGGGATTATTCAAACCTTTGATCTGCGGGGAATGCCCGGTAAGCGCCAGGGTCGCTTCTACCAAGATGTGGCCGCCTATGGTCACTTTGGCCGCAATGATCTGGACCTGCCCTGGGAGCATCTCGACAAAGTAGATGAGCTAAAGGCTCTGCTGGGCTAGGCAACACTGCACCCCGTCCCCTGGGAGCAAGCCGCCAACAGGGGGGCATTCTCGCTGGTGTAGATGCGCCCCCCAGCCCCGACCCCCAGGATCGGAAGCAGCTAAAGCCTTCAAAGTCCCTTTCCCGTTCTGGGAGAGGGATTTAGGTGCGTGAGCGTTGGACCCAACGCAGCAGGAAATAAATAGCCAGGAGATATCCGCCAGCCAGGATGGGGATTAGGAGAGGAGAAGTTTGGTAAGGCATGGTGCGATCCACAGAAAGAGAGCGAAAAAATAAAGAGAGGATAGGCATTGTGCCCATCCTTAGCGTCCTACGATCGCGCTTTGTGCAGTAAACCTAGAATTCAACAAGCCTAGAACACTGCCACGACCCAAGGCCCAAGAGGCCACAGCGCCCTAAAGTCCGAGAACACGCAGACTCCAAGACAGGAGGACCGTCTCACCGGGGCCGGTTAACCGCTGCGATCGGGGCAATTCTGTCCGCCATCTCAACACAGCGGGGTTATTTTCAAACTGGGGTTATTTTCCAACCTAATGTCTAAGTCCGATCGTGCCTTTGCTGCTTCTCCGCCGCTTCGCACGGTCCGGACCGTTCCCAGGGCTTCCCCCTTTTTCTTAAGCTTTATTCCTTGGGATCAAAAATCCCCGTTGCAATCGGTTATGGGGGGGGTCTCTGAGGCTCCAGAGTGCCCACGGGCAACAGGCAATGAGCAGGGGTTGGTTGAGCATCGGCCCTTGCAGTCCCACGACCGAAGAAGCCCTGGACTCAGGGTATCACAGGAGTTCCAAGACCTGGAACCCTCCCCCAGCAGTAGCCCCAAGATGTTCATAAACCGTTGTGAATCTTTACGGCCCACAGGCCGATCGTAGGCCGGAAATCCAGGGGCGATCGGGCCGGTGTTGCCCCCTATTTCTGAGAAAACAACAACTTTAACACCGCAACCCTAGGGCTTGTCTTAAAATAATTGGTAGGATTATGTAAAATTTCGTAACACTTGAGCGGATAACCATGTCCTCAGTTCTTTCTCTTTTTTCCCCCGTTGAGGCCGATCTGGAGCTGCTCTCTCAGAACCTAAAAACCTTGATTGGTGCTCGCCACCCCATCCTCTACGCCGCCGCAGAGCATTTGTTTGGGGCCAAGGGAAAGCAACTGAGGCCAGCGATCGTCCTTCTGGTAGCCCGTGCCACCGTTCCCCAAAATGACATCACCCCGCGCCACCGCCGCCTTGCAGAGATCACGGAAATGATCCACACCGCCAGCTTGGTCCACGATGATGTTGTGGATGAGTCCGTCCTGCGGCGGGGGCTACCCACGGTCCACAGTTCCTTTAACAACCGGGTTGCGGTCCTAGCCGGAGATTTTCTCTTTGCCCAGTCTTCCTGGTACCTCGCCCACTTGGATAACCTCCAGGTGGTCAAACTCCTGTCCCAGGTGATTATGGATCTCGCAGAGGGCGAAATTCAGCAGGGTCTCAATCGCTTTGATGCCACGCTGTCGATCGAAGCCTACCTAGAAAAAAGCTACTACAAAACAGCGTCCCTGATTGCCAACAGCGCCAAGGCCGCCACGGTGCTGAGCGACTGTTCCCCCGCCGAGCAGGAAAACCTCTATGCCTACGGTCGCCATTTGGGCCTAGCCTTTCAGATTGTCGATGATATTCTGGACTTCACGGGATCCGATGCGGTGCTGGGCAAGCCAGCGGGGTCAGATATGCGCCAAGGCAACCTCACGGCCCCAGTGCTCTATGCCCTGGAAGAACATCCCGGCCTAGAGGGGCTGATCGATCGCGAATTTAACCAAGAGGGTGACCTAGAACAAGCCCTCAATATGGTCGATAACAGCCAAGGTTTGGCCAAATCCCGCGAACTAGCTGCCCACCACGCCCAGCTTGCCCGCCAATCTCTGCAAGGCTTAGCCCCTTCCACCCCTAAACAGGCTTTGCTCGATATTACAGATTATGTTTTGAGCCGGATTTATTAACCGTCTCCCTCCGGTACCTCCCACGATTGGGATGCAAAGACCCCTCACCCCCAGCCCCTCTCCCACGCGGGGAGAGGGGAGCAAGAGGATTCATGCACTCAAAAATTCTGGCGGGGGCGTGAAAACCGCGCCTCTACAAGATGGTTGGGGCTGGGATTGCTTTAGGCAGGGCGAATAATTTCCACACTATCGCGGCCATCCACTTCCCTGAGATAGACCTTGACTTGCTCATGTTTGGCGGTGGGGAGTTGGCGACCGATAAAATCGGGATGAATCGGCAAATCTCGGTGACCCCGATCGACCAACACCGCCAACCGCACCCGATCGGGTCGGCCATAGTCATTAATGGCATCCAACGCAGCCCGAATCGTGCGGCCCTTAAAAATCACATCATCAATCAACACCACCGTTCGCCCCGTCAGATCAACATTGAGGTCAGTCTTGGCGGGGGTACGGATGCCAATGCTATCTAAATCATCCCGATAAAAGGTAATATCCAACGCACCCAAGGTCACAGGCACCCCCTCCAGGGCTTCAATCTGGGCTGCCAGCAGTTGGGCCAAGGGCACACCGCGTGTGTAGATACCCAATAGGACCAGTTGCGATAAATCACCCGCTTGCTCCACAATCTCGCAGGCAAGACGGTTACAGGTGCGGCGCACCTCATCGGCGGAAAGAATTTGGACCACTTCAGGCTGCATGGGTAGAGAATTTTGGGGATGGGGGTTTGCAATTGGGAGGTGAGGGATTATCCTCTGGGGGAAAACGGTAACCTTGTCAAGTTTATCGTTAGCACTCGACTTCACACGGGTTGAGTTCTGAACAGATTTAGTCTCCCTGCCCTGGGCAGAGGGGGACACATTCGCAAGGGGAACACCCATGGCCTATCACACCCAAGATCACCCGGACAACCACCCGCACAACCACCCGCACGACCTCGATTCACTGCACCACACCCAAACCAACTGGACCCATCCCACCGCGACTCCCCGCACGGCAGCCCTCCGGCAAACCAAGCCCGCCGCAAGGCTTCAGGCTCAGCAGGGATTGCGGCCCTGGGTAGCAGGGATGTTGAGTGTGGCCCTTGGCGTTGGCCCAAGTTTGGGGCTAGGCACGATCGGTGCCTTAAACACCGGCAACCTCTCCGTTCTTGCCCAAACCGAAACAGGCTCAGCCGGGATGCTCACACGGTGGCGTTTCAACTCCCAAACCCAGGTGCTGGAGGTGATTCTGCCCGCTGGTGTAAACCCCCGATCGTTTCTGTTGGCCCGTCCGATGCGCCTTGTGGTGGACTTCCCCAACAGTATTTTGCCCGGTGTTCCCCCCACCCAAACCTATGGGGGGATGGTCCGTCGTGTCACCTGGTCCCAATATGATGCGACCACGGCACGGGTCGTGATGGAATTAGACTCCAATGTGGTGCTAGCTCCGCAACAGGTGGATATGCAGCAGATGGAGGCGGGTCGCTGGAGTATCCGCCCGGTCATTGCCAACCCGGAGGCCTTTGCTGAAATCGCGCCGACTCCCATTCCTGCTGCACCTGTGGCCACGGCTCCGGACCCGATCGTCCCCCCCAACACTCCCCCCACTTCTCCAACGCCGATCGATCTCCCCAACACTGCCTTGGCCCCCGATGCCAGCCTCTTAACCAGTCTTGTCACCAGCCCAACGGTCACCAGCAGCCTTAACAATGCCAGTGACCTTGCGCCTGGGAGTGAGCCTGCCAATAGTGGGTCTGCCAGTGAGTCTGCCAATAGTGAGTCTGCCAATAGTGAGTCTGCCAATGATGTAGTGCGGCAGGTACTGGCCGATCGGATTGCCGCTTTTAATGGGGTCCAAGGGGTTCAACCGTCGGAGACCGCCACAACCCCCCTTGGTAATCCTGGGGAAGCGGGGTCACTGATTCCCATTCAAAGCTTTGGAGTCAATCCCACGGATGTCAGTCCCCTTGCAGGCAATCCCAATACTGTCGATCCCACGGGGGTAAGTTCTGCGGCGATCGAGTCCACAGGCGTTGATCCCACGGGGGCAGACCTCACGGCAATGCAATCCGATCGTCAGGTCAGCCCACAAACCAGCCCACAGACAGCAACTCTAGAGCTACCGGCAACCGCT
>JAYKJG010000249.1:0-9925 GCA_035286285.1 Prochlorothrix sp. | reverse complement strand
CCCTAAACCCGTTGGTCCCTCGCTGCCCTAGGCTAGGGTGCCCCGCCGCCTGAATCTTCCTAACGTTACCCTAAAATTCTCCCTGAAAGCCCCTAATCTCCCTTGGCCTTCCTTCAACTTTCCTAGTTCCATCCATTTTTACCGTGGCTCCAGTTGGCCCCTGACAGCGGAGGATTTCCGGTATTCCCTTGGTTAACCCGGAATCACAGCCCGATAACAGCCCGTTCTTGCTGTTGCGCTCACCCACTTATCCGCTTGTTGGCTTTGCCGACCTGAGAGCTAGGTTTATCTGAGGAAACCCATGACTACGCAACCGACGATCGCCCCTGCCTCTTTTACTCTGCCTGATTTAGTCGAAATTCAGCGGTCTAGTTTCCGTTGGTTTTTAGAAGAGGGCTTAATTGAGGAGCTGGAGAGCTTCTCGCCTATCTCTGATTATACAGGTAAGTTAGAACTCCATTTCCTAGGGAAAGATTATAGGCTCAAAAGTCCGAAGTATGATGTCGCCGAAGCCAAGCGCCGGGATGGCACCTATGCGGTGCAGATGTATGTGCCGACGCGCCTAATCAATAAGGAAACGGGGGAAATTAAGGAGCAGGAGGTCTTTATCGGCGATCTGCCCCTCATGACCGATCGGGGCACCTTCATCATCAACGGGGCCGAGCGGGTCATCGTCAACCAGATTGTGCGCAGTCCTGGGGTTTATTACAAGTCGGAAACCGATAAAAATGGTCGCCGCACCTACAATGCCAGCCTCATCCCCAACCGGGGGGCATGGCTGAAGTTTGAGACTGATAAAAATGGTTTGGTCTGGGTTCGGATTGATAAGACCCGGAAGCTGTCGGCCCAGGTCTTGCTCAAGGCTTTGGGGCTGACGACGAACGAGATCCGCGAGGCCCTGCGCCACCCAGAGTATTTTGATAAGACGATCGAAAAAGAAGGGGAATACAACGAAGACGAAGCCCTGATGGAACTGTACCGCAAGCTGCGGCCCGGTGAACCCCCCACGGTCAGCGGTGGCCAGCAGTTGCTGGAGTCTCGGTTCTTTGATCCCAAGCGCTACGATTTGGGCCGGGTGGGCCGCTACAAGCTCAATAAGAAGCTCCACCTCAATGTGCCCGATGCCACGCGGGTGTTGACACCGGGGGATATTTTGGCGGCGATCGACTACCTGATTAACCTAGAGTTTGACATTGGCAGCATCGACGACATTGACCACTTGGGGAACCGGCGGGTGCGATCGGTGGGGGAACTGCTGCAAAACCAAGTGCGGGTGGGCCTCAACCGCCTAGAGCGCATCATTCGGGAGCGCATGACCGTCTCCGATGCCGACTCCCTGACCCCTGCCTCTTTGGTGAACCCTAAACCCCTGGTGGCGGCCATTAAGGAGTTTTTTGGCTCCTCCCAGTTGTCCCAGTTCATGGACCAGACCAACCCCTTGGCGGAGTTGACCCACAAGCGCCGCCTCAGTGCCCTGGGTCCGGGCGGTTTAACGCGGGAGCGGGCGGGTTTTGCGGTGCGGGATATTCACCCCTCCCACTATGGCCGTATTTGCCCGATCGAAACCCCAGAAGGCCCCAACGCCGGTCTGATCGGCTCCCTAGCGACCCATGCCCGCGTCAACTCCTATGGGTTCATCGAAACCCCCTTCCGCAAGGTGGAAAATGGCCGCATCCGCTTGGATCTTCCGGCCCAGTATATGACCGCCGATGAAGAGGACGATCTGCGGGTGGCTCCGGGGGATTTGTCCACCGATGAAACCGGCAAAATCCTGGGTGAAACGGTGCCGGTGCGCTACCGCCAAGCCTTTACCACCACCACCCCCGATCAGGTGGACTATGTGGCGGTGTCTCCGGTGCAAATTATCTCCGTGGCCACCTCTTTGATTCCCTTCATTGAGCACGATGATGCTAACCGTGCCCTGATGGGATCCAACATGCAACGGCAGGCGGTGCCCCTGTTGCGGCCTGAGCGGCCCTTGGTGGGGACGGGCTTGGAAGCCCAGGCGGCCCGTGACTCCGGGATGGTCATTGTCAGCCAAACCGATGGGGTGGTGACCTATGTGGATGCCAACCAAGTGGTGGTTGAGGATCCAGCGGGGAATATCCACGAGTACACCATTCAGAAATACCACCGCTCCAACCAGGACACCTGCCTCAACCAGCGGCCCTTGGCCTTTGAGGGGGATGAAGTGGTGGCGGGCCAGGTTTTGGCCGATGGGTCTGCTACGGAAGGGGGCGAGTTGGCTTTGGGCCAAAACGTGCTGGTGGCCTATATGCCCTGGCAGGGCTACAACTACGAGGATGCGATCCTGATCAGCGAACGGCTGGTGCAGGAGGATGTTTACACCTCGATCCACATTGAGAAGTACGAAATTGAAGCCCGCCAAACCAAGCTTGGCCCGGAGGAAATCACCCGCGAAATTCCCAACGTTGGGGAAGATGCCCTGCGTCACCTGGATGAGAATGGCATTATCCGCATTGGTGCGTGGGTGGATGCGGGGGATATTCTCGTCGGTAAGGTGACCCCGAAGGGGGAGTCGGACCAACCGCCGGAAGAGAAGCTGCTGCGGGCGATTTTTGGCGAAAAGGCGCGGGATGTGCGGGATAACTCCCTGCGGGTGCCCAATGGTGAAAAGGGCCGCGTGGTCGATGTGCGGATCTTTACGCGGGAGCAGGGGGATGAACTGCCTCCGGGGGCCAATATGGTGGTGCGGGTCTATGTGGCCCAGAAGCGCAAGATCCAGGTGGGGGATAAGATGGCGGGTCGCCACGGCAATAAGGGGATTATTTCCCGGATTCTGCCGATCGAAGACATGCCCTATCTCCCCGATGGTACGCCTTTGGATATTGTGCTGAACCCCCTGGGGGTGCCCTCCCGGATGAATGTGGGTCAGATTTTTGAGTGCTTGCTGGGCTGGGCCGGGGAGAACTTGGCGACCCGCTTTAAGATCACGCCCTTTGATGAAATGTATGGGGCGGAAATTTCGCGGGAAACGGTCCACGGAAAGCTGGAAAAGGCCCGCAACCGCAAGGGGGATTGGGTCTTTAACCCGGAGAATCCCGGCAAAATCCAGGTCTATGATGGCCGCACGGGGGAAGCCTTCGATCGCCCGGTGACGGTGGGCAAAGCCTACATGCTGAAGCTGGTCCACTTGGTCGATGACAAGATCCATGCCCGGTCCACCGGTCCCTACTCCCTGGTGACCCAGCAGCCCTTGGGCGGTAAGGCCCAGCAGGGGGGTCAGCGCTTCGGGGAAATGGAGGTGTGGGCCTTGGAAGCCTTTGGCGCGGCCTATACGCTCCAGGAACTGCTGACGGTGAAGTCCGACGATATGCAGGGCCGCAATGAGGCGCTCAATGCGATCGTCAAGGGCAAGTCCATTCCCCGCCCCGGTACCCCGGAGTCCTTCAAGGTCTTAATGCGGGAATTGCAGTCCCTCTGCTTGGATATTTCGGTCCATAAGCTGGAAACCCAGGGCAACGGCATCAACGAAGACACGGAGGTAGATCTGATGTTGGATCCCAGCCATCGCCGTCCGCCCTCTCGCCCCACCTATGAATCGATTAGCCGTGAAGACGGGGGTGACGACGACCTGTAGGGATCCCGCGATCGGCGGCTGGGTCTGGCAACCCTGGACTGACCCCACCCAGGGGCCACGGCCCACCCGATGGCTCAAACTTTCCAGAATCTTGACAATCTTTCATCGTTTGCTAGAGGAACTCGTTTGCAATGCCAAAGCTAGAGCAGCGGTTTGACTACGTAAAAATTGGGCTGGCTTCCCCCGATCGCATTCGGACTTGGGGAGAGCGCACCTTACCCAACGGTCAAATGGTGGGGGAGGTGACCAAGCCTGAAACCATCAACTACCGCACCCTCAAGCCCGAAATGGACGGGCTGTTCTGTGAGCGCATCTTTGGTCCGGCCAAGGACTGGGAATGCCATTGCGGCAAATACAAGCGGGTGCGCCACCGGGGTATTGTCTGCGAGCGTTGCGGCGTGGAGGTGACGGAATCGCGGGTGCGTCGCCATCGCATGGGCTATATCAAGCTGGCGGCTCCGGTCACCCATGTTTGGTACCTTAAGGGGATCCCCAGCTATATCTCCATTTTGCTGGATATGCCCCTGCGGGATGTGGAGCAGATTGTCTATTTCAACTCCTATGTGGTGCTGGATCCCGGCAATCACCCTGAACTGCAAACCAAGCAACTCCTGACGGAAGATCAGTGGATGGAGTTGGAGGACCAGATTTATGGCGAGGATTCCGACCTAGAAGGGATCGAAGTGGGCATTGGGGCGGAAGCGCTCCAGCGCCTGTTGCAGGATCTGGATCTGGAGACCGAAGCCGAGCAACTGCGGGAGGAGATTAACAATTCCAAAGGCCAAAAGCGGGCCAAGCTGATTAAGCGCCTGCGGGTGGTGGATAACTTTGTCGCCACGGGATCCCAGCCGGACTGGATGGTGCTGAGCTATATTCCGGTGATTCCGCCGGATTTGCGCCCCATGGTCCAGTTGGATGGAGGCCGCTTTGCCACCTCGGACCTCAACGACCTCTACCGCCGGGTGATTAACCGCAACAACCGCCTAGCACGGCTCCAGGAAATTCTGGCTCCGGAAATTATTGTCCGCAATGAAAAGCGGATGCTCCAGGAGGCGGTGGATGCCCTGATCGATAACGGTCGTCGGGGCCGCACGGTGGTGGGGGCCAACAATCGCCCCCTCAAGTCCCTGTCGGACATTATTGAGGGGAAACAGGGCCGCTTCCGCCAAAACCTGCTGGGGAAACGGGTGGACTACTCCGGTCGTTCTGTGATCGTGGTTGGTCCCAAGCTCAAGATCTACCAGTGCGGTTTGCCCCGTGAGATGGCGATCGAGCTATTCCAGCCCTTTGTGATCCATCGCCTGATCCGCCAAGGTTTGGTCAACAATATCAAAGCAGCCAAAAAGATGATCCAACGGGGCGATCCCATGGTCTGGGATGTGCTGGAGGAGGTGATTGAAGGGCACCCGGTGATGCTGAACCGAGCACCGACGCTACACCGTTTGGGGATCCAAGCCTTTGAGCCGATTCTGGTGGACGGTCGTGCGATCCAACTGCACCCCTTGGTTTGTCCGGCCTTTAACGCCGACTTTGACGGGGACCAGATGGCGGTTCACGTCCCGCTGTCCCTGGAGTCCCAGGCCGAAGCCCGCCTGCTGATGATGGCTTCTAACAATATTCTTTCGCCTGCCACGGGCCAGCCGATCGTCACCCCCAGTCAGGACATGGTGTTGGGCTGCTATTACCTCACGGCGGAGAATCCGATCGATCTGGCCACGGGACTCCCGCGCAAGGGCACCGATCGCTTCTTCTCCAGTATGGATGATGTCATCCTGGCCCTAGAGCAACGGCAAATTGACCTCCATGCCTATGTCTGGGTGCGCTTTGACGGCACGGTTGAGTCGCCCGAACCCGATCACGAGGTGGTGACAGAAAGTGTTGATGACGTGTCCGGCATTCGCACCCTGACCTATAAGTATCGTCGAATCCGGGAAGATGCCGAGGGGAATTTGGTGTCCCAGTACATCAAAACCACACCGGGCCGGATCATTTTGAACAAAACCATCCAGGACACCTTAACCAAGCAAATGGTCTAAAGCCCAATGTTCTAAAGCCCATCTGAGCCAAATCCCGCCTAGACCCTGGGCCACAGGGTCGTGCCATTCATTTAGTTCATCCAGTTTGAGGGGACGTGGAGATCCATGACTGAGCAACGCAGCACTCGCAAAACCGATCGCATCCCGGACCAAAACCGGGCAGCCGACTCACCCACCCTAACCTTTTACAACCGGGTGATCGACAAAAAGCAACTCAAGCGCCTGATTTCCCAAGCCTTTACCCACCACGGCACCGCCCGCACCGCTGAGGTAGCCGACGATCTCAAAGCCCTGGGGTTTGAGTATGCCACCCGTGCGGGGGTCTCCATTAGCGTCGATGACCTCAAGGTGCCGGAGGAAAAACAGCGCTTGCTCCGGGAAGCCGAGGATCAAATCCGCACCACGGAAGCCCGCTATACCCGTGGGGAAATCACCGAAGTGGAGCGCTTCCAAAAGGTGATTGATACCTGGCACAGCACCAACGAAGCCCTCAAGGACGAGGTGGTCCGTAACTTTAAGAGCAATGACCCCCTCAACTCGGTCTATATGATGGCCTTCTCCGGCGCACGGGGGAACATCTCCCAGGTGCGGCAGTTGGTGGGGATGCGGGGTCTGATGGCCAACCCCCAAGGGGAAATTATTGACTTGCCCATTAAGACCAACTTCCGCGAGGGGCTGACGGTTACCGAGTACATTATTTCCTCCTACGGTGCCCGGAAAGGCTTGGTGGATACGGCGCTGCGGACGGCGGACTCCGGCTATCTGACCCGTCGTCTGGTGGATGTCTCCCAGGATGTGATTGTGCGGGAGTTGGACTGTGGCACCAAGCGGGGCTTGAGTGTGGGCCATGTCAAGGATGGGGACCAAATTCGGGTTAATTTGAGCGATCGGCTCTTTGGGCGAGTGCTGGCAGAGGATGCGCTCCATCCCGAAACCGGTGAAGTGGTCATTCCCATGAATGAGCCGATTTCCGCAGAGATGACGGAAGCCCTGAAGGCCGCAGGGATTGCGGAAGTGAAGGTGCGATCGCCCCTGACCTGTGAAGCAGCCCGATCGGTGTGCCAACTCTGCTATGGCTGGAGCTTGGCCCACCAGCACTTGGTAGATCTGGGGGAAGCCGTGGGCATTATCGCCGCCCAGTCCATCGGCGAACCGGGCACCCAACTCACCATGCGGACCTTCCACACCGGCGGCGTGTTCACCGGGGAAGTGGCCGGTTCCGTCAAAACCAAATTTGAGGCCGTGGTCAAATATCCCGACAATGGGCGGGTGCGGGCCTTCCGAACTCGCCACGGGGATGATGCTTGGGTGGTGGAAGGCACCACCGATGATAAGCCCTTTAAGTTGGCCCTAGAGGGCACAGACCAGCGGGTCGAAGAGGTTATTCCCCAGGGGACAACCCTCTATATCAACGACGGTGAGCGGGTGCCCCTAGAGACGATCGTCGCCGAAACCCCCCTCATCAGTCGCAGCAGCAAATCCACCGAAAAAGCCACCAAGGACGTAACCTCCGACTTGGCCGGGGAAGTCTTCTTCCAAGGCATTGTGCCGGAAGAAAAGAAAGACCGTCAGGGCAACATTACCCGCATTGCCCAGCGGGGGGGCTTGATGTGGGTGCTGTCCGGCGAAGTCTATAACCTGCCCCCTCTGGCGGAACCGGTGGTCACCAACGGCACCCATATCAATGTGGGCGATGTGCTGGCGGAAACCAAACTCTGTACCGAGCATGGCGGGATTGTGCGGCTACCGGAGGGCGGCGAAGGCAACCAAGAGGTGGAAATTATCACGGCTTCCGTGATCCTAGACCAAGCCCGCGTCCGGGCGGAGTCGTCCCACGGCCAAAAGCACTATGTGATCGAAACGGGCAATGGCCAGCGCTTTAACCTGACCGCCGCACCGGGAACCAAGGTCACCCATAACCAGGTGGTGGCGGATCTGATTAGCGATCAGTACTGCACCCAAACCGGCGGGATCCTCAAGTATGCCGGAGTGGAGGCCAGCAAGCAAAAGCGGACCAAGGGCGGCTATGAGGTGACCCAGGGCGGGACGCTGCTGTGGATCCCAGAGGAGACCCACGAGGTCAACAAGGATATTTCCCTGTTGCTGGTGGAAGATGGCCAGTATGTGGATGCGGGCACGGAGGTGGTCAAGGATATCTACTGCCAAAGCAGTGGTGTCGTGGAGGTGACCCAAAAGAACGATATTCTGCGGGAAATCGTCATTAAGCCCGGAGATCTGCACCTGCTGGACGATCCCGATGTGGGGCTGCAAAACGATGAGCAGTTGCTCTATCCCGGCCATGAGGTCATGCCCGGTTTGACGATCGAAAAACTCTGCTACGGCCAGTATGTAGAGACTCCCGAAGGGGGGGCGCTGCTGCTGCGGCCCGTGGAAGAGTACCAGGTGTCCGATGAGCCACCGGTTCCCAGCCAAAGCTCCAACAGCGAAGCCGGTCGCTCCATTTGTCTACGGGCTACCCAGCGCCTGCTCTATAAGCACGATGAGCGGGTCAAGTCGGTCCAGGGGCTGAATTTGCTCCAAACCCAGTTGGTCCTTGAAATTAACCAGGAAGCCTCCCAGTTGGTGGCCGACATTGAGTTGGTCCCCGATGAGGAAGAAGATGAGGTGATGCGCCTCCAATTGGTGATTCTGGAGTCCCTGATGATTCGCCGTGACATCGCGGCGGATAGCGTCCAGGGCCGGACCCAAACCGAGATTCTGGTGAAGGATCAAGACAAAATTGATCCCGGTGCCGTGGTGGCTCGGACCTCAACCTTGGCCAAATTGGACGGGGGCGGTATTGTTCAGGGGATCCGGGAAGGCTCGGAGGTGGTCCGTCGCCTGCTGATTGTGCGGGATGTGGACCAGTTTACGGTGGAGATTCCCGGTGAGGGAGCCATTTCCTATAAGGCGGGGGATCTGTTGGTGGCGGGGGCTAGCCTTGCTCCGGATCTGATTCTGCCGGAGTCGGGCCAAGTCCTGAAGGTGGACGGGCGCACCCTCACCTTCCGCATTGCCCGCCCTTACCGGGTGTCGGGGGGTGCGGTGCTCCATGTGGAGGACAAGAGCTTGGTGCAACGGGGCGATAACTTGGTGTTGCTGGTGTTTGAGCGGGCCAAAACCGGGGATATTATCCAGGGTCTGCCCCGGATTGAGGAACTGCTGGAGGCCCGCAAGCCTAAGGAAGCCTGTATTTTGGCCCGTGAACCGGGGGTGGCCCAGGTGGTCTATGACGGGGATGATGTGGTGGAAATTAAGGTGATGGAGGATGATGGCACGGTGCGGGAGTATGAAATTAGCCCTGGCCAGAATGCGATCGTCTCCGATGGTCAGCGGGTTGGCCCTGCGGATCCCCTGACCGATGGTCCCGCTAATCCCCATGAAATTCTGGAAATCTTCTTCAACTACTATCGCAACAACCGGGGCGACGAGCAGTTGTATGAGTCGGCGATCGACAGCTTTGAGAAGGTCCAGAAGTTCCTCGTCGATGCAGTCCAGGCCGTGTATCGCTCCCAGGGCATTGATATTTCCGACAAACACATTGAGGTGATTGTGCGGCAGATGACCTCCAAGGCTCGGATTGAGGATGGCGGGGATACCACCATGCTCCCCGGTGAACTGGTGGAACTGCGCCAGGTCGATCAGGTCAATCAGGCCATGGCGATCACGGGCGGTGCCCCGGCCAAGTATGAGCCGGTGTTGCTGGGGATTACCAAGGCTTCCCTCAATACCGATAGCTTTATCTCGGCGGCCAGTTTCCAGGAAACAACGCGGGTGCTGACGGAGGCGGCGATCGAGGGCAAGTCAGACTGGCTGCGGGGTCTGAAGGAAAACGTGATTATCGGTCGTTTGATCCCAGCGGGGACGGGTTTTAATGCCTATGAAGAGTCCATCTCTTTCCCCGGAGATGCGGACAGCGGCTATGATTCTGGGCCGATGTATAAGGAAGATATCGAGTCTCCGGTGGTTCTGGATGATACCGATACGGATAGCTTCCTGGACCAAGCCTTGGGGGGCTTTGGTTTGCCCGGTCGTCGGTCATCCCTGGAGAGCCAGGGGGGTAATTCCATGATTCTGGACGATGAGGAGTTGATCGACGACAACTCTCTTAGCTAGGATCAGCCGCGATCGGGCAGATTCGGTGGGCTTGGGGGGGATCTATAGGGTGCATTTCACTTTGGAACCCTCGGCCTAGGGTAGGGGTCGCGCCCCCGTGCCGACCCTCTTAGCGGCCCAAAACCGGGGCAACCACGGGGGGATTGCCCCTACCGACTGGGTGAATCTGCCA
>JAYKJG010000248.1:0-18831 GCA_035286285.1 Prochlorothrix sp. | reverse complement strand
GGTGGGTGGCGGTCAGAGGGTCGGCACGGGGGCGCGACCCCTACCCTAGGCCGAGGGTTCCAAAGTGAAATGCACCCGCTCAATGGGGATGCACCCGGTTTGTCCCTAAGACGACAGCGAGATGGATTAAGTGGAGACTTCTAGTAATTCAATGACCTGCCCTTCAAGATCCTTGACTAAAAAATTGAGGGGCTTATCCCGGCGGATTTTGTGTTTGATACCACGGGTTTGGATCCGCATTAGGATCAATTCTAGACAATCACGATCGAAACACACATGGCGCTGGCGATCGTGATAGCCCAAGCTCGCCCCCGGAATCACATGGAGTTGTGTATTTTTCTTAAGCTGATACCACAGCCCATCAACACTCCTGGAGCGGGTCGCCGTTGCCGTACTGCCCAAATCAGCAGTGGACATATAGAGGGGGTCTAGGGACATGCCACCCCCGGCGAGGGTCTGCTCGTAGTTGTAGTAATAGTGGAGGGGGACATCGGCGGTGGGCAAACTGAGGAGACCTTCATAGAGCGACTGGGCGATCGACAGGTCCGAGACCATCACCGTATGGACCTTGGGCGCACTAGTCAGGAACATCCACATCGCCCCCGCATAGGCCACCAACAGCAACACCATAACGCCCTGGGTCGAAAACAGACCATCCAGGGGCACAGCAGCAACGGTGAGGGGCAGGGATAAAAACAAGGTCGCAAACATGGATGAATACAGAGGCTTCTCGGCTAAAGGACGGGTACAAAAAGGGTGGGCAGCAGGATCGGCAGGGGGAGGGAGGGGGCCGATCGGCAGACCGGGGTAGTGTTCATTATGCTACAGCCTACCGGGAAGTGGGACCGCTTAGCCCCAGACTCGATAAACAGAACCTTTGTATTGTTGACACCCCTTAAAGCCTTGGTAGACAATTTTGCCATGCAAAAAAACGTCCGCAAAAGCACCGCTACCCAAATCCTAGACATTGCCCAAAACCTGCTGCAAAGCCGAGGCTATAGTGCCTTTAGCTATGCAGATATTTCCGATCAGGTCGGCATTCGTAAAGCGAGTATTCACTATCATTTCCCCTCGAAAGAAGATTTGGTGCGGCGACTGATTCAGTACCATCGCCAAGGCTTAAGTCAGTCCTGCGATCGCATCCTCCATAGCCATCAACAACCCTCCGATCGACTGCTGCAATTTGTCAACCTCTACCGGACTGAATTGCAGCACCATCAAATTTGCTTGGGCGGTATGTTAGCGGCGGATTTCAATACCCTTTCTGCGCCGCTCCAAACAGAATTACGGGAATTTTTCCAGCAGCGGGAAACGTGGTTAGCCCAAGTCCTAGAAGCGGGGGAAGCCGCCCAACTCTGGCACTGCAAGCCAACGGTGGCAGCGGATACGAAGGGGTTGCTTTCCCTGCTCCAGGGTGCCCAGCTTCTGGCCCGCACGGAACCCGATCCCCCGATCGCCTTCGACCTCACCGTTTATCCCCTCCTCCAGGCCAAGTACCACATTATGGCGCACTGAATGGCGCACTGAATAGCGCACTGAACTAACCCGCTGTGGGACAAAACCAAGGCAACCACGGGGGGATTGCCCCTTGGCTTAGGTAGGGGTCGCGCCCCCGTGCCGACCCTCTTCGCAGGATCGCGCCCCCGTGCCGACCCTCTTCGCACCGCAACCAGGGCAACCCCAGAAACCGGACAACCACCGGGGGATTGCCCCTACCGAAATCAGAATTATGCCCCATCACGCAGTTTTAAGGGCAGTGGTGAAAAACAGGTGAACAGCATCGAGTTGGTCGCGGGGCGCAAGGGGAAAAGTAAAGCGATCGTAGGCTGCTTCAGGATCATTGGGCTGCACCGACCGAGCAACCCAGCCATACTCCGCCAAAAAAGCCTCTGGGTCATCACAGCCAAAATGCCACAGAGTTGCCCAAGCTTCAGGCCCATTGCACACAGCTTCATTAATGAGATCACAGCCCAAAACACTGCCGATCGCCGATAGCGTATTCAGAACCCGCATTAAATCCCGCGCCTGTTCCGGCAGCAAGTAATACAGAAATCCCTCTAAAACCCAAATTGTAGGCTGTTCCGGCTGGAATCCTGCCTCCTGAAGAATTTCGCCCCAACGACTTTCTCCCAAATCCGCCGATCGAGGCCGCCAGCAGCAGGTCGGCACCGCCTCAGCCAGCACCTGCACTTTATAGTCAATCATCACCCGCTGGTCCAGTTCATAGCAGACCAGCGTAGGGGGCAATTCCAGCCGAAACGCACGGCTATCAAGGCCAGACCCCAATAAAACCAGTTGAGTATAGTTATCTCGATGTTTCAGAATAAAATCATCCAGAAATCGGGTTCTCACCTGCCCATAGGGCCGTCCCGCCCGGTCATATTGCGCAACCACCGATCGAGCCGCCGCCACAGCGTCCGCCCCCGCTAACTGCGCCGCAAAGGGATCAACAAATAACGCATCGGCCCGTTCTGACTCCACAGCGCGAACAGCGGCCATAGAACGGGCTGTATCGCTCACACCGGTGACTGGGGTGTTTTCCATAGGTTAAATGAATTGTAAATTCCCCGATAAATTCGCTTATTAGGTGCTAGAGCCGACAAGAATTTGGCTTGTGGGGTGGGCCTCCGGCCTGCCATTGGGGAAAAAGGCTAGGGATCGTCAAAAACCTTGACCCCATGCCTAGGGCGTTTCAGCCGGGGGGGGAGTGGGTTCGGGGAGGGGGTCCACAGGGTTAAGGGTAGGAGTGGGTGTGGCGGGCGGTGGCGTAGGCGTTGGGGGCGGTGTTAGGGGCGGTGAGGTGGGCGTTGGGGGCGGAGTCGGGGTTGCTGCCGGGGTGCCCGTGCGGCTGACCCGCAGATTAAAGTCCGTGGGACCGCCCAAACCCGTTACCTCAATTTGATAGATGCCGTCGCTGCTGAGGGTTTCCTGCCAACCCTTGAGACCCTCACCCAGGGAATTCCCCGCCGGATCCAGCACTTGGAAACTGACATCACCCGAAACGACACTAATGCCAAGATTCTGGCCCGATCGCACCGCAACGCGATAGCGCACAATTTGATCCGGGGCTGCTTCGTCCTTCAGGGTGGCCTGATTTTGCCCTGGTAGGAAGGTCACCGATCGATCGACATAAATCGGATCCCCTCCCGGCCCAGCTTGGGCCTGACCACTCAGCAGCAACTCCAAGCTATAGCCGCTCTCTCGGATCCCCTGCACGGTTTTTAATTCGATCACATAGTCCCCCGTCGCCGGTAACGTCCCCTCCCAGAGCGAAACCCGATCGGCCCTGTCATCGATCGGCTCTCCCTCCGGCCCCGTCAACGTCATTAAAACCCCCTCCCCCGCAATAATCGCACTGAATTCCTGACCCGCCGCCCCAGAAATCACATAGCGCTGGGTTTCATAGGTGGTTAGCCGCTTTTCCAGGGTTTGGGGGGTTCCCGGCACCAAATCTAGGGTTTGGCTATAGACCACCGGGCTGGGATTGGTACTGGTACGCGGCGTGGGTCGTGTTGAAAAAACCGGGCTAGGGTCAACAGTGCCCGTGTCCAAGACAATGCTAGAGGTCGGACTGGGATCGGGGCGACTGGACTGGTTGGCGAGGATCGATCGCATCACCGCCCAGGATCCAACCCCCGCCAAAGCCACAATGCCCACCCCAATCATCCCCACCGCCCAGGGATCATCCCACAGCGACGGGGGTGGCGGCGGCGGCGAAACTGGACTGCGGCGGCGAGACGGCTCAACCCCACTGGCTCCAGCCCCCGACACAGTGCCCGACACAGTACCCGACACAGCAACAGTAGCCGGAGCAGTCGTTGTACCGGGGGTCGCCACTGGAGCCGCCGTCGGGGCACTGGTTAGAACATTGGCAGCCTCTAGAGCCGCGAGAACCTCTTCGGCAGAGGGGTAGCGATCGCCCGGTCGATAACTCAGCATTCGATCGAGCACATCGGCAAAGCCATAGGGCACCCCCGGCACAAAGGTCCGCCAGCGCCAGGTTGCCGTTGCCGCCTCAAACAACTCCGCCGGTTGTTCCCCCGTCATCAACACGATCGCCGTCACCGCCAGGGAATAGAGATCACTACTGGGATAGGCCGTCCCCGTCTGAATTTGCTCACTGGGGGCATAGCCCGGTTTGCCCACCGTCGTCCCCTGGGGCTGCTCGCTCTGGATCCGCGTCGCCACCTCCTTAACCACCCCAAAATCAATCAGCACCGGCAAGCCATCACTGCGGCGCTGGATAATGTTATCGGGGGAAATATCGCGGTGAATAATGCCCCGGCTGTGAATTTGGGCTAAAACCGGCAATAACTGCACCACCAGGTTCTGAACAGCCTCGATCGGAAACGTGGTGTGCTGAAACCGATACTCCTCCATCAAAGCGCTATAGGTCGATCCCTCCACATAGTCCTGCACCAAAAACAGCCGCTCTCCCTCCTCAAAAACCGCCCGAAACTGGGGAATTTGGGGATGCTGAATTTGATACAGCGTCGCCGCCTCGCGCTGGAACAACTCCTTCGACTTGGTGAGGGCATAGGCTCCCGCTTGGGGAGGAATGTATTCCTTGATGACACAGGCTTCGCTAAATCGCCCCTGATCATCCGCTAAGTAGGTTCGGCCAAAACCGCCCTGGCCCAAAATCTGGCGAATTTGATAGCGGTTTTGCAAAATGGTTCCAACGGAAATCGGTGGCTGCATAGCTGGTACACACTCCTCGTTATCGGATCCTCGTGATCGGGTCAGCAGACCGGGAACAGTCTTTAAGTCGGTCTCCCGCTGTCCTCATTCTGCCAGTGATGTTCCCTCAGCGGCAGCGGGGTTAGGGCCATGTGGTGGCTCGATCGGTTGCCGCCAGCAATACCGACAGAATACCGGGTTCCGTCGCTGAGTGCCCCGCATCGGCAATCAGATGAAACTCGGCCTCTGGCCAAGCCCGATGCAGTTCCCAGGCCGAAACCGCCGGACAAACCACATCATAGCGGCCCTGGACAATCACAGCCGGTAAATGGCGAATGCGATCGACTTGGCCCAGCAATTGATCAGGCTGCTCAAAGAAGCCATGGTTCATAAAGTAATGACATTCAATGCGGGCAAAGGCCAAGGCAAAGGCATCTTGGCTAAAGTGGTGTTGAAGATTAGGATCGGGGATCAGTTTACTGGTACTCGCTTCCCACAGGGACCAAGCCCGCGCCGCCTCCAGTTGGACGGCTGGATCATCACTGGTTAGCCGCCGGTAGTAGGCTCCCACCAAGTCTCCCCGCTCCTCCGGTGCAATGGGCTGAAGATAGCCCTCCCAAGCATCGGGAAAAAGGGCATGGGCACCGTCCTGGTAAAACCAGCGAATTTCCGAAGGCCGCAGCATAAAAATTCCCCGCAGGATTAGCCCCCGACAGCGATCGGGGTGGGTTTGGGCATAGGCTAGGGCTAAGGTACTGCCCCAACTGCCGCCAAAGACCACCCAGCGATCGATCGCCAAATGCTCCCGCAACCGCTCCATATCCGCCACTAAATCCCAAGTTGTATTCTCCGCCAACTCCCCATAGGGCGTACTGCGGCCACAACCCCGCTGATCAAACAAAACGACCCGCCAGCGCTGGGGATCAAAAAACTGGCGATAGAGGGGTTGCAGCCCCCCACCCGGCCCTCCATGAAGAAAAATAACGGCCTGTCCCTGGGGATTCCCGCATTCCTCAAAATAGAGGGTGTGGCGATCGGACACCGGTAGATAGCCCTGGTGATAGGGGTCAAGGGGAGGGTAGAGGGTACGCATCGTAAGTCTGTCGTGAATCTTATGTGAATCTTAAATGAACGGGTGCATTTCACTTTAGAGCAGCCCAGACCCTAACCTGACTCAAAAGGCTTGTAGTACGGACTTTAGTCCGTCCCTTAACCTGACTCAAAAGGCTTGTAGTACGGACTTTAGTCCGTCCCTTGGCCAAAGTGACATGCACCCAAATGAACTGGCCTTCACTCTATCGCTTGACCCATCCCATCATCCCATGTTGACACTGCCCCCAAGTTACAAGGCGATCGTGCTCTTCACCCCTGGGGGCGATTTGGTCTACAGCATCGACCCCAGCCGTCGCCAGCACTGGCACTTAGATCTCTGCATCGCCGTTCAGGAGATTTGGCACCTGTCCGAACCGCCCCATTTTTTGGTTCCCCTGTATACGGCCACGATCGACTACCACTGGGATCCCGAAACCCACAGCAGCCGGATCTACGCCGAAGCCTACCCCCCCAGCTTTCCCTACCGCCACCTGCTCAATGCCCTCTTTCGGCTATCATCCCCGCCCTGGCGCTGTTTGGAAGCTCCCCAAGGCCAGGAGGATGTGGGGGTCTTCTATGCCTATCACCGTCAGTTTCCCCAACTGTGGCAACGGCAGGATTGGGTGCTGAACTTAAACCAAATTGCCCAAGTTCGCAGCAGTTTAGCCCAAACCCACCTTGGTACAGCCCTCAGCACCCCGTGGCTCCCCTCCACCGCCCCTAGCAGCCCCCACCGCCCAGATACCCCGCCTGTCTCGGAAACTTTAGCCCTAGGGATCCCAGCAGCCGAAACCTCGCCCTCAGACCCCCCAACCCCCCAGACCCCCACCCCTGGCCCCTCCAGCCACTCCCCCGCGCCAACCAACCCCCAACCCAACCAACCCCCAACCCCCCCAGCCACCCCAAGCGCGACCCGTTTGCCGTTAACCGAGGCCGATCGCGATCGGGGCTACGTCCTCCGGCTCTTTGTTGCAGGCCATGGATCCAGCACCCTCATGATTTTGCAACGGCTCTACAGTCTGCTAGAAAGCCATGTTGCCGTGCCCTACACCCTGAAGGTTGTGGATATTGTCAAATATCCAGATCAAGCCGAATCCAACCAAGTTAAGGCCGTTCCGACGCTTATTCGGGTTTGGCCAGAGCCAACCTATCGAGTTGTGGGGTATTTCGAGCGCTGGGAGCAGTTAGCGCAGTTATTTGACTAAAGTTATTTGACTAAAGTTATTTGACTAAAGTTATTTGACTAAAGTTATTTGACTAAAGTTATTTGACTAAAGTTATTTGACTAAAAGATGTCGGCAAAAGACGCAGATCAAAGACGCTCCAAAACACAGTTAGGAGAGCATCTGGCTGAGATGGGAGTTTTGGAGGAAATCGATCGCCTTGGCCAACGCTTCCGGCGAAATCTGGAGGGGATGCAGTTCCACCAAGCCAGCCTCCACAAAGGACTTGCGCACGGGGTCATAGTCAGGCCGATCGCTAGCAGTTTCATAGAAAACCTGACGGATACCCGCCGCAATAATCGCCTTTAGGCAGGACAAACACGGCTCCTTCGTGGCATAAATCACCGCCCCATCCACGGAAACCCCATATTTCGCCGCATAGGCGATCGCATTGGCCTCCGCATGGATCGATCGCGAGGGCAACACCTTACTCTCACCGCAGTTGCTGAGCAAATCATAGCAAAAGCCCTGATCGGTACAGTGGGGCGACCCTGCCGGGGGACCATTGTAGCCCGTTGCCAAAATTTGCCGATCTTTCACGATCACCGCCCCCACAGGACAGGCGAGGCAGGTCGATCGGGTCGCCACCAATTTAGCAATCAGCAGAAAATATTCATCCCAGTGGGGGCGAAGCGCGGCAGTCATGGGGCGTTGGGGAAGGGTTGGGATGCGGCTTGATGGGGGCGCGGCTGATGGGGGCGCGGCTGATGGGGGCGCGGCTTGATGGGGGTGCGGCTTGATTGTACCCCGTCTGCACCCCGTCTGGACGGAGAGGCACCCTAGGGGCAAAGACGACCGACCTGAACCCCCGCCTCCAGTTCCAAGGTATCCCCCAACTGTTCGCCGGTATGGTACGCCCCCAGCAAGACTTCACTGGTTTTACCCCAGGCAATCACCCCCGATCGATCGAGGCCGATCGCCCCCAAATCCCGCCGATTTTCACCCGATTCCGCCATCGACTTCTCAAAGGCCGTCTGCAACGACAGACCATCGGTCACCCGAATCACAATCCGGGCCGCAAGGCACTCCTCAATAATATCCTCGCCAATCCCCGTACAACTCACCCCTGCAAAGCGGTTAGCATAGTTCCCCGCAGGCATCGCCGAATCACTCACCCGCCCAATGCGCTCAAAGCCTTTACCCCCCGTGGAAGTCCCCGCCGCAAGATTGCCCTTTTGGTCCAGGGCCACAACGCCGATCGTGCCGCGACCCGCTTCCGGATCCCGACCAGAATCCGGGTTTTCAGCCTGGGACTGTCCTGCTTCGGCCTCAGCAATCACCCCCGCCATCGATCGCCCGAAATTCCCCTGACGCTCCTCCATCCACTCCTTGAGCCGCAGATCCGTAAGGGGGTTATAAATCGGCAGTTGCAACTCTCGCAGCAACTCAGCCGCCCCATGGTCCGAAAGAACCCGATCGTCCTCGTCCTGCAACTTCAGCGCCAGATTAATCGGGTTCTTCACCCGCGACACATTAATGACCCCACTAAAGCGCTGCCGCTGGCCATCCATCAAAGCCGCACTCATGCGAATTTGGCCATCAGACTGCAAAACCGAACCCGTTCCCGCATTAAAGCGCGGTTCATCCTCCAGCAGTTGACAGCCCCGCACCACTGCCGCCTGGGCACTTGCCCCCTCCCGCAGCAGACGATAGGTTTCCTCTAAAATGCCGTAGAGCAGCTTACGCACCGCATCCACGCCACCCTTGCCTTGGAGGGAACTACCTGCGCCACCGTGAATGATCAGTTTGGGAGTCATGATAGATGAAGTCATCGTGAAGAGTCCTTATGCAAAGTTCTGAGACAAGTTCTTAGGCGAGTTCTGAGTCAGCGTTTGGAGCCGATCGCCGTCGCCGACAGCGATCCGAACAATACTTTACGTCATCCCAGCAGTCTTTCCACTTTTTCCGCCACTGAAAAGGCCGCTGACACACTGGGCAAATTTTCTCAGGTAAATCAGATTTACGACGCTGCTTGGGCATTTACGCTGCCAATCCTAAAAAATCACGAGAATGGGCCAAAATTTGCTGGGACGCAGTTCCATCCCCAAAGGGATTAATGGCATTGGCCATAGCAGCATAGGCCGCCGGATTTTGCAGCAATTCAACCGCCGCCGTAACCACAGTATTAACATCGGTGCCCACCAACCGAGCCGTCCCCGCCGTGACGGCCTCTGGGCGCTCGGTGGTTTCCCGCAGCACTAACACGGGTTTGCCCAGGCTGGGGGCTTCTTCCTGGAGTCCGCCGGAGTCTGTCAGCAGCAGGGTACAGCGCTGGATCGCACCGACTAGATCGGGATAATCCAGGGGTTCCGTCAGGAAAGCACGGGGATGCTCACCTAGGAGCGCCTGGAGCGGCTCCCGCACCGTTGGATTGCGGTGGAGGGGCAACAGTAGGGCGGTATCGGGGCAGGTGTCGAGAATTTTAAGGAAACTGGTGCCAATGTCCTGGAGAGGAGCACCCCAGTTTTCCCGCCGATGGACCGTGGCCAAAATAACCCGATGTTTGGCCCAATCGAGTCCCGGAATGTCACAGGTTGGGTTTTGGGCCGCAACGGAGAGTAAAGCGTCAATAACGGTGTTACCCGTGTGGTAAATGGTGCCTACCACCCCCGATCGCCGCAGATTGTCCACAGACTGCACCGTAGGGGCAAAGTGCAATTGAGCAATTTGGGAAATGAGGCGACGGTTGGCCTCTTCGGGATAGGGGTTAAATAAATCGTCGGTCCGCAGCCCCGCCTCCACATGGCCAACGGGAATTTGCTGGTAAAAAGCCGCCAACGCCGCTGCAAAGGCAGTGGTGGTATCCCCCTGAACCAACACCAAGCGAGGCTGGATCTGCTGCAATAATGCCTCCAACCCCTGCAAACTGCGACCGGTAATATCCGTTAAGGTTTGCTGCGATCGCATAATTTCCAAGTCATGCTGGGCCTGTAAGCCAAACCAGTCCATCACCTGGGCCACCATTTCCCGATGTTGCCCAGTCAAAATCACCTGGGTGGCAAACTGGGGCGACTGTTGGAACTGTTGGATCACAGGGGCCAGCTTAATTGCTTCGGGGCGAGTTCCCAGAACAATGCAAACCGGAACGGGGGCAGAAAGAGAGGCCATGGGGCAATCCAAAGCTGAATAGAGACGGCGGTTAGACAGGATCGCCGCTGAGGGCGCACTTCCCCTGTTCTGAACCTACTCTAAACCTACCATTGGCTGTTACCCCAGGCAGCGCGATCGCCAGACTTCCCCCAAGACTCAGCGGCTCCCTGTCACTTTGGCAGATGCACCCAGTCGGGGTCGCGCCCCCGTGCCGACCCTCTGGCCGTTAACAACCGGAGCAACCACAGAGCGATCGCCCCTCAACAAATTGGCTAGGTAGGGGTCGCGCCCCCGTGCCGACCCTCTGGCCATTAACAGCCGGGGCAACCACAGGGGGATTGCCCCTACCAAAATCGGTGAACCCGCCAAAGTGACAGGGACCTGTTCCTAGGGCTTTTCCATGGGCAGGGGTGGAGAGATTCAATGGTTACCCCTCTGGTCAATTTTGGGATCCATGGGCTAATATGAGAGCAGTTAACAAAACTTAACTACATTTTGTAAAGTAGCGATACGCCCTCAACTCCCCATACCCATCAGTTCTGGCAGTCCGATCGACATCTCCCTCAGCTTTCGGGCATAGCCTCCTAGGGTTCCAAGGGTTGTGATTTTGTCACCTGTGATGCAAACGCAACCCTGGTATCTTCGCTATTTTGAGAACACCTGCCTGCCCCCCAAGAATTATGAGAAGCCCTTCAACCTCCACGGATCTGGTCCGCACCTACCTTAAAGAAATCGGTAAAGTTCCGCTGCTCACCCATGAGCAGGAAATCGTCTACGGCAAACAGGTGCAGCAACTGGCTAAGCTGCTAGCGGCAAGGGAAAAGCTAGCCGAAAATCTCGATCGCGACCCCACCCTGGGGGAATGGGCCAACCACGTCAGCCTCTCAGAAACCGATCTCCAGCGCTTGATCTGTGATGGGGAACAGGCTAAACGCAAGATGGTGGAAGCAAACCTGCGTTTGGTGGTCTCGGTGGCGAAGAAGTACCTCAAGCGCAATGTTGATTTGCTCGATCTGATCCAAGAGGGGACGATCGGAATGCAGCGGGGCGTTGAGAAATTCGACCCCACCAAGGGCTACCGCTTCTCCACCTATGCCTACTGGTGGATTCGCCAAGCCATCACACGGGCGATCGCCGAAAAAGGCCGCACCATCCGCCTGCCCATCCACATCACCGAAAAGCTCAACAAACTCAAAAAAGCCCAGCGCCAACTCTCCCAGCAGTATGGCCGTGCTGCCACGATCGCCGAACTCGCCGAAGAAGTGCAACTCACCCCCAAGCAGGTGCGGGAGTACCTGATGCAGTCCCGTCAGCCCCTCTCCCTGGATTTGCGGGTGGGGGACAATCAAGACACGGAACTGAGCGAACTGCTGGAAGATGATGGTCCTTCGCCGGAGGACTTCACCGCCCAAGTCGCCCTGCGCCAAGACCTAGAACGAATGATGGTGGATCTCACGCCCCAACAGCGCCAGGTTTTGCTGATGCGCTACGGCTTGGAAAGCGGCCAAACCATGACCTTGGCGAAGATCGGCGATCGGCTCAACATTAGCCGGGAGCGGGTGCGCCAAATCGAACGGGAAGCCCTCACCAAGCTCCGCAAGCGCAAAGGCGATGTGCGCGAGTATTTAGCCAGTTAAGCCATTTTTTCTCCAAATTCACCCCTCCCCGTAGGGGCGGTGCCCCCGTGCCCGCCCCGTTTTTTTTAGCCATCGGGTTAGGCATCGGGCTTTAAAAAGGAAACGCCTGAAACAAAGTCCAGGCGCAGTGTGGTGTGAGGAGTGAACAGAAACATCATTCGATGTTTGCTGTTATTTCCATTCTATAGCGTTTCCTGGGTCTTTTACAGAACCTAGGCACAAGAGAGGGTAAAATTACTCACCCCTATTTGCCCATCCCAAGCTGCTGGGCTTTCTGGTAAACCTTCCCTTCCGTCAGCAGCGACGGGGCAATCACCACCTCCACGTCTTGCATCTCCTTCAGGTTCTTAGCCCCCAGCGTCCCCATGCTGGTCTGCAACGCGCCCAGGAGGTTATGGGTTCCATCGTCCAATTGCGCCGGTCCCCGCAGAATCTGCTCCAGTGTTCCCGTGGTGCCAACCCGAATTCGGGTACCGCGTGGCAGAACTGGGCTAGGCGTTGCCATGCCCCAATGGTAGCCGCGCCCCGGTGCCTCCGCCGCACGGGCAAAGGGGGAACCAATCATCACGCCATCAGCCCCACAGGCAATACATTTACAAATATCACCGCCGGTAATCAGACCGCCGTCGGCAATAATCGGCACATAGGTTCCCGTTTCCTTAAAGAAGTCATCACGGGCCGCAGCACAGTCGGCCACTGCGGTTGCCTGGGGAACCCCCACCCCCAACACCCCGCGCGAGGTACAGGCCGCACCGGGGCCAATCCCCACCATAATGGCAGCAGCCCCCGCCTTCATCAGGCTCATCGTCACTTCATAGGTCACACAGTTACCCAGGGCCACGGGCATCGGCATCTCTTGACAAAACCGGGCTAAATCTAGGGGGGTTACCGTCTCAGGGGAGAGGTGCGAGGTGGAAACTACCGTGGCTTGGATAAAAACAAGATCAGCACCGGCTTCGGCGATCGCGGCCCCAAACCGAGCCGCCCCCGCTGGGGTTACACTCACCGCTGCAATGCCACCCTGGGCCTTAATTTCCCCGATCCGCTTTTTGATCAACTCTGGCTGAATCTCAACGGCGTATAGCTCCTGCATCAGGGGCACAAATTCCGTAGGGCCAACGCTCGCGATGCGATCGAGAATCGGCTCTGGATCTTCATAGCGGGTTTGAATTCCTTCCAGATTCAGCACCCCCAGACTGCCCAACTCACTGAGGCGGACCGCCATTTTTACATCCACCACCCCATCCATGGCACTGGCAATAATGGGAATCTCCCGCTCAATCTTGCCAATGGTCCACCGGGTATCCGCTAGGCTTGGATCCAGTGTGCGCGGCCCTGGCACCAGGGCAATTTCATCAATGCCATAGGCTCTGCGGGCAGACTTGCCCCGTCCAAGTTCAATATCCACTCAATTGCCACTCTCTAGACTATTTTGTTTAGCCTACCAAATCTTCTCCCTAAAATCCCACTGCAACGCTGAGGGCTGCATCTCAAGTTTCCCTGGGGGTCGCCCTCGCCCCGATCGAAGCCATTACCCCCCCCAACACTGAGAGAGACCCGATCGACACTAGCGATCGAGTCTCACCGTGATTTGTCCATGGGCCGCAAAGGGGCCGCAAAGGGGCCGCAAAGAAGTCCCAAAAGAGTCGCCAAGAAGTCCCCAGGGGTTAAGAACTTATTAAGTAAATGTACCTCTTGCAAAGTGTCAGCTAGGGTAGTAGAGCAAGATACCTCCTAACTGCGTCTTCCGCCTCACCAGGAACTTCACTGAAGTATGGTGAGGCTTCCATTTTTAGGGCTTCAGGCGGTTTTGACCCTCAAGAGCCTAAACCTGAGCCAAGGGACTGTTGGGATCCAGCAGTGCCCGCTTCGGGCCGTGGATGGGATCCTCAACAATAATGGTTTGGTCCCGGCTTGGCCCCACAGACACCAGCGCAATGGGCACATCCATCAGTTCTGCGAGGAACTTCAAGTAATTCAGAGCGGCCTTGGGTAGGTCTTCCAACCTCCGACAGTCGGCGGTAGACTGCTGCCAACCGGGCAAGGTTTCGTAAATTGGCTCACATTTACCCAAGCGATGGGAGTTGGTGGGGAAGGCTTCACAGCGTTCGCCCTCAATGTTGTAGGCCACGCAAACCTTAATTTCATCCAGCTCGTCCAGCACATCCAGCTTGGTAATGGCGAGGCAGTCCATGCCGTTAATGCGCACCGCGTAGCGACCGATCACGGCATCAAACCAACCACAGCGGCGCTTACGCCCCGTCGTCGTCCCAAATTCAGCCCCCCGATCGCAGAGAATCTCTCCCATTTCCCCGTCTAGTTCCGTCGGAAAGGGGCCTTCCCCAACACGGGTGGTATAGGCCTTCGCTACACCAATGACCCGATCGATCATCGTCGGACCAATTCCCGCCCCAATACAGGCTCCACCCGCCACCGGGTTAGAGGAAGTGACATAGGGATAGGTGCCGTGATCGAGATCCAGCAGGGTGCCCTGTGCCCCCTCAAAAAGGATATTTTGGCGATTTTTAACCGCTTGATAAAGTTGCAGGGAGCTATCCACCACATAGGGCCGGAGGCGATCGGCATACCCCGCATATTCTTCAATCACCGCATCGGCATCCAGCGGCTCCAGATTGTAGAGCTTCTCCAAGAGGATGTTTTTCTGGGCGATCGTCCAGCGGAGCTTCTCCGTCAGTCGATCCAAATGCATCAGATCAATCATCCGAATGCCATTGCGCTCAGACTTGTCAGCATAGGTCGGGCCAATGCCACGCCCCGTCGTGCCGAGCTTATAGTCCCCCCGCTGTTTCTCTGATGCCTGGTCAAAGAGCCGATGGTACGGCATCGTAACGTGGGCCGTTTCAGAGATAAAGAGATTATCGGTAGAGACCTTGAGGGTATGGAGTTGATCCAACTCTCCCAATAGGGTCTTAGGATCAATAACCGTTCCAGAACCAATGATGCACTGGGTGTCAGGATAGAGGATCCCCGATGGAATCAGATGCAGCTTAAAGGTCTGGCCATCAACCACAACGGTGTGACCGGCATTCACCCCGCCCTGGTAACGGACCACTACATCTGCCGAGTTGCTGAGCAAATCGGTGATTTTTCCTTTTCCCTCATCGCCCCATTGGGCACCAATTACGATGACGTTAGCCAAGAGTCTTTTAGGATTTCTACTGTTTGCACAAATTATGATTCTCCCTAACCGACTTGGGATTTGTCAATTTCATGTTGCATTTCTCTATATTTTCCCAAGCTGACCGCCAGGTGAATCGCAGGGTAGCCCCAGCCGGACCGGCCTCAGCCCTCCCGCCGGTAGAAGATCAGCCCAGCCTTAACCCAGCCAACCCCAGAGCAGCACAAAACCCTCCATCCCTCTCCCAGCACAGGCGAGGGGTGAACAGGTTTGCGTCCCGTTTACCCTAGGGGGAGACGGGGTGGAGCCAAATCCAGACACATCAGCGCTAGCGGCGTTCTGTGCCGTAGAGCCGATCTGTAGAACCGGCCCCACCCAACCGGCCCTAGCGGTGAACGAGGGCACCTGGAGCATAGTAGGCTTCAATCACCCGTCCGCCGCTGAGACTGGTGACCATGAGATAGTCGCAAGCACTGCACTGGGTGCGGACCAAGTGGTGGGCTTCAAGGCGGTGCCGTTCCGCAGGGCTACCGCAGTTGGGACAACGAATGTTTTGAATAGTCGGGGCGATCAGTTGATTCATGGGGGTTTCCTAAAGGAATTTTGAAGGTGATGTTGAACAATTTTGAGGGCAGGATTATGAAGTCAGGCTTACAAGATTGAGCACATGGGGTCTAGATGCGTAAAACGCAGTTTTATCGAGGGATTTTATTAAAGGGAGCCTCTGCCGGAATCTGAATCGGGGCCATCGTCGGTAGACCAGCCTCAAGTTAAGATGAGGGCAGGGTACAGCGACAGAAGCCTAGGTTCCCACAGATTGAGTCAGTTTGAGTGCAGAGGGGAAATAAAAGCCGTGAATCAGGGAGGTGCGACCATTAGGGCTGGCTACGTTGCGTCGATGATCAAGCATCCGACGAAAACTGAACTGATAGCCGTTAAAACGATGGGCCAGAAATTCCAGAGGCAGAAACAGTGGCCCAAGACAACAGTTATGTAGCCGCAAGTTGTGACTACAAAAAGGTATCATAGACAACAATTAGCACCGACAGCAAGTTACAGCATTGGTGCTAGCCGCTGGGGGGGGCTGTTTGTCCTCGTACCCCGATCGCACGCTCCCAATACTGTCTCAATTATTCAAGAATTTACCCAGAGATGCAACAGCATTGGGGGTTAGGGATCAAAAATTTAATATCTGCTCTCGATGAAAAGGGGGGAGATTTGGCGACGATCGCCATTGGGGCAGAATCTACAGAGGCTGCTAGCCGGTTCCCTCCCCCATCCCCACGGAACGCCCCTAGACCCTCCCGATCCCCCTAACCGGCGCTGGCATAGGATTAACGCGCCAGCCCCGTCGGCTCCGGCCCTTGACCCCGGTTTGAGCGGCCTGGGCCAGCCAGAATATCTTCACAACCCCAATTTTATACTAGACTCGTTGGGGAACTGGGCAAGGCTAAACCAAGCGGGGCCAAGCATCATTCCCACCAACCGTTCCCCTCTGACCGAAGAGAGCCAACTGTGAATCTGATTGAGTTACTCGAAAAAGGTGGCATTGCCATCCTCCTGCTGGCGGGCCTGTCAATCTTGTCCCTCAGTGTGACGATCGAACGGCTATGGTTCTGGTCCAGAGTCCTGACACGAGAAACACAGATCGTCAAACAAGTCCTAGAAGCGGCTTGCTATGACTGGACCGAAGCCACCAATACGGCCCGCCGTTACAAGCAGCAGCCGATCGGTCGCCTGCTCTATGCTCCCCTGCGCCTGACCAACCCAGAGCCGGAGGTGTTTCGGTTGGCCCTAGAGGCCGCCGCCGATGAAGAATTAACCGCTATGCGGCGAGGTGAAAAAGTCCTAGAAGGGGTCATCACCCTTGCGCCTCTGTTGGGGCTGCTAGGCACGGTCTTAGGACTAATGCGCTCCCTCGGCAATATTCGCCTCGGCGATTTGGGTACGGCCTCTACGGCGGGCGTGACCTTGGGCATTCGGGATGCGCTGCTGAGTACGGCCATAGGGCTAATTGTGGCGATCGTCAGTTCGCTGTTTTACCGTCTGTTTCGGATTTTCCTTGAAACCCAGGTTAAGATCTTCCGGCGATCGGGCAGTGAATTAGAGTTGCTCTACCGCCAAGCTTGGGCCATGGCCTATAACAAGCAACCTGCGGCCCGATCGACCAACTCCCCCATCATTCCCCCCGACCCCCTCCCCCCGGACTCCGATCTCCAGATTCCCCCCCTCTAGCGAGACTGCGATGAAAATTAACAGTCACAACTCCGACCACGGGGTCAGCATCGAAATTGTTCCCCTGATTGACATCATTTTCTGCATTCTCATCTTCTTTATCCTAGCGGCCCTGCAACTGACGCGGCAGCAGGCCATCACCGTCGATCTGCCGGGGGCCGGAACGGCAACGATCCAGAACCAGGAAATGCTCATGGTCAGTGTGGATCCCCTGGGTCAGGTCTATGTCGATCGCTCCCAGGTCTCCGAGGCCCAGCTTTACTTGATTTTGGAAGGGTATAACCGAACCAACCCCCAGGGATTGCTGGTGCTCTATGCCGATCGCAGTGCCGTTTACGATGATGTGGTGCGGGTACTGGACTTGATGCGATCGGTGGGGGGCAGTCGAGTCGCCCTCGCCACCGTTGCCCCCGCCACAGATGGCGCAACCCCTGAGGAAGCCCCAGCCCTCTTCCCCCTAGACGTTCAACCCAATCCCAACCCTAACCCGGTCCCTGGCGATCCCTTGACCCCCCCCGAACCGGGCAGCGCACCGGCCCCCTTCCCCAACACCAACGACTTTGGTCTCCCCAATCTTGACGGCAGTGGTCAGCCTGAATAGTAAGCCTGAATCGTGAGCCTGAATCGTGAGCCTGAATAGTGGGGTGTGGGGAGTCTAAATCGTAATTATTCAGGGGGTCACGGGAGAATAAGGGTTTCAAGCTCCAAACAACAGACCTGAGGCCATTGGAGCGGGTCCAGTTCACTGGGACAGATTCCCCGATTTTGGTAGGGGCAATCCCCCCGTGGTTGCCCCGGTTGTTGGCCGCCAAGAGGGGAGCCACGGGGGCGCGACCCCTACCCAATGTCGATCGTTCCCCAGGGAAATCTACCCCTTTGATCCGGCTCTGACCCGCGAATGTCGATCGTTCCCCAGGGAAATCTACCCCTTTGATCCGGCTCTGACCCGCGATCGTCGGGCTGAAACCCTACTAACTTCGTCCCCCCCTGAATAGTTACCTCTAAATCCTGCTAGGCACCCTGCCCAGGATGCGGATTCCCCCACCCCAACGGCCCCTGATTGCAGCAATGTCCGTGCCCAGGCTCTGTAAAGCACTCCCCTATAATAAAGACTTGTTCTCAAAGACTTGTTCTCGCAAGGGTCGCCCTTGCCAGAGCGTCAGGCTTATTACAGTCGAGCACCGAATTAACCATGAGCGAAGCGCGTATTTCCCGTGAGATTGCTGGGCTAGAAGAGAAAACAACAGAGCTTGCCGGTGAACTCCAGGCGCTATATGGTCAATATTTGGATGCCCTGGGACAAAGCGCCCAACAAAGCTTGGTCTCTGCTGCGTTTTATCTCTGTACCAACCGCTTTCCCGATGCGTTTTTGGGTCTGTCCTATCGCACCAGGGAAAAGCTACAGCGGGCGGTGAGTCATTTGGGCCAAACATTACGGGAAGACCTTAGCCACGATCGCCTCAGCCAACGCCTCACCCAACCGAGTCCTGCACCCACAGCTTCGCCGCGATCGCGATCGGACCGCCGCGCCAGTGCCATGGAGCGCCCCGAAACCAGCCATGGGGCCGACAGCAGCCCCAGCGACTTTCCCCCCTCCTTTCCCCTCCGGGCCTTGGGGGGTGACCTGGCCTTGGCCCTGGCCTTAAAAAACCTGGAGCGCCAAAGCCTCCCACCCGACTCTGACCCATCCCCGCCCCAACTGGGACCGGCCCCCGCTGCCGATGAGTCAGACTCC
>JAYKJG010000247.1:0-5930 GCA_035286285.1 Prochlorothrix sp. | reverse complement strand
AGTTCCAAGCGCTGTCCCACCTCGGCAAACTGCAAGCGATAGCGTAAAGGAATAGGTTGCTGAGCATAGCTGAGGTGGACCTCAAGAGCGGGCTGTTTTTGGCTTTTTTCCCCACCTTTCCAAATCCACTCCTGAACTCCACCCCCCTCCCGAATCGGCACACTTAAATCCTTGGGTAAAAACCGGAGAAGATTTAAGACTTCTAGTAAATTAGACTTACCAGAAGCATTCGGGCCAATAATGACATTAAGGGGCTGCAAATCCAGCCTTACCGGCTCCTCACCGTAGGAGAGGAAGTTCTCTAGGGTTAAGGTGTGAATAAAACGATAGCCATCCATAGATATTGCCCAGACAAAAACTAGAGCGGAAGCGGGAGCAAACCGAGCAGACTCCCGGTAAAACCCCAAAAAATTAGGATTTTGGTTAGGATTCTTCTGTGAGGTGGCTGCCGTTAGAACTGCGGTGAGTGGCTTCCAGTTGTTGCCGGAGGTTGTCGATGCCTTCATTGAGTTGGGCAATTTTATCCTCTAAGCCCTGCCGCGCCAGATCAGCATCAGCCTCAGTACCCAGACCTTGGCCCCGATCGCGGAAGATCCGCCGCCGACTGCTGGGCAAATTGCCTAAATCTGCGCCATCCTCTAGTATTTCATCCTCTAACTCCGCCTCAGCCCACTCTCGACCGTAGCGGTTCGCCAAGGTCACCCCTAGCACCCCTCCCAAAACTCCGCCGAAAATCGCCCCCAATAGGAACCCTCCAGCAAAATTATCCTGTTGGCTCATGGTTTAGTCCTCCTGTACAGTGTGGTGATTAGAGCAACAGCCTTAAGCCGCCTTAAAGTGTGCCAAAGGCCCGATCGCCCGCATCGCCCAGACCGGGCACAATATAGCCCTTATCATTCAATTCTGGATCAATCATGGCGGTGTACAGGGTCAAAGTCGGATAGGCCGCCCCGATCGCCTGGAGCGCCGGAGGCGCAGCCACCACCGAGACCACCCGAACCAAGGCCGGATCCATGCCCCGCTGTACCAATTCTGCCAGAGCCGCCATCAAACTGCCCCCCGTCGCAATCATCGGGTCAAAAACGAGAGCCTGGGTTCCCGGCACAAAGCGATCGGGCAGCTTATTCAAATAGCAATGGGCTTGCAGCGTTTCCTCATCCCGCACCAAGCCAAGGTGATAGACCGAAGCCAGGGGCAGCAACTCTTGGGCACCATCCCACAGCGCCAAGCCCGCCCGCAAAATCGGCACCGCCGCCAAAGGTACCTCTGGGTTAACAAAGGTGGCCTCGGTCACGGCCAAGGGCGTTTGTACGGTGGCCTCCAGGGTCGGGAGCCATTCCCGCACCGTTTCGTAGGTGAGCCAGCGGCCCAGTTCCTTCATGGCAGTGCGAAAAAGGGTGGGCGGTGTTGCTTCGTCCCGTGCCACAGCGAGCCAGTGTTTAATCAGGGGGTGGGGGGGAACATAAATGCGCAACTGGGGTGCCATGGGTCAAGACCAGAAGAATCAAGGGCTGGGGGGTAATCTGGACTATCATAGGCCATTAGTAGACCTACGGTACATGGCCATGGCTGAAACCCCATCGGAAACCCTACCCCATTCCTTTGCCATTGGCGATCGGGTCCAACTGGCCCAACGCCCCCCTTACCTCAAAACCGCCGACCCCATGCCGATGCTTCGCCCCTGGGATGTGGTTCCGATCGCGACGACAGGGGAAGTGGTGGAACAACGCTTGGCAGACACCTGGGTGGTGCGTTTCCCCCAGGGCAGTTTTTTGGTGGATAGCCCCTATTTAGCCCCTGCCCCCTAGGGTGAAGTTTCAGGCGGGGATAGCGGATCGTCAATCGCGGGGGGTTCTTCAGTTGCAGGATCCCCGGTAGGGTCTTCGGGATCGCGGGGCGGCAACGCCGATCGGCGGCTTTTGGGGGTCAAGGGGACCATTTTGCCGATCGGGGGAGTATTGGGCGCTTGCGGCGGGATGGGCTGGGGTTCGAGTTGGGATTTCATCTGCACACGCGGTAAAGCAGCGGCATCCGGCGCTGGGTTGTCTGGCAGGTCTTCCGATCGATCGTCCCAGGTCGAGGCAGGGAAATCCGGGGAAGCATTGGGCGAGATGGACGGAACCGGGGGAGGAGACGCGGGCGATCGCCCTGTGGATCGCAGCGAAGACGGGGGCTGACTCGATCGTGGATCCCCCTGCCGGGGGTCAGCCTCCCAGCGTCCCCGGTCAACCTGGGCATTAAGACGGGGATCCAGACGGGGATCCAACCGTGAATCTAGGCGCGGATCGGGAGGCGCAGAGCGGCGAGGGTCAGGCTGGGGCGGACGATCGGGGGAGAAATTCGGCAAGGTGGGCGATCGGCGATCGCCCAAACGATCGTCCCGACGATCGCGGGGTGGGGTCCGTCCCGGCCCTGCATTGGGGGGGGCCGATCCAGGCCAATTCCCAGCAGAAGCCGATCGCGGCGATCGGCCAAGGGATGGCGGAACCGGGGAGCGGGCCGAAGCATCCTCCTCAAAAAAGGTCGGTTGCTCATCATCATCCCAATTTTGCCAATCCTCGATCGGCTCATCCCACTCATCCTCCCAATCCCAGGGCTGGGGCTGGCGGGGCTGACGATCGGGAGCAGACGGACCCGGTGGACGAGATGAGGGTTCTGGGCGGGCTGGCGTTCCGGGGCGGGCTGGCGTTCCGGGGCGGGCAGAGGAGCGTGAAGACCGAGGCGCGGCCCCTGCTGGCGGAGCGGGCAGATCTGACGACAACGAGGCATCGGGCGCTGGCCCCCCGGACTGACGGCGGGGACGGGGCGGTGTCACAGGAGCCTCTCCCCGCACAAACCGCTTCGTTTGGGGTTTACGACCGCGAACCCGACCCACAAGCCGCTGCAACAAATTGGGTTGAGCCGGGGCGACTTCCTCTGGCTGGGCCGAGGGTTGGGTTAGAGGTTGGGCCGAGGGTTGGCTTGGAGGTTGGGCCGAGGGTTGGGCCGAGGGTTGCACGGGCGGCTGGGCCGATCGCCGGGGGGGAAGCGGGCGCGATGGCGAGGTTGTGGGTTCGATCGGGGGGTCCATCGCGGGTTCGATCGGAAACTCCATCTCAGCCGGAGGCCGATCGGAGACGGCTGGAACATCCGAGGCCGATCGCGATCGAGCCTGTCGCACAAAGCGTTTACCCGTCGCACTCGCCCCCACCTCAGGACTCACCCCCCGCTCAGCAGCGGGCACAGGATCCGGCCCCAACCCAGCAGCCCTAGCATCCCCCAGGGCATCGACGGGAGCCTGTGCCATAGCCCCCGTTGCCTCAGGTTGAGCCGCGATTGCCTCAGATTGAGCCTCGGTTGCCCCAGGCATAGCTCCAGGGACTGCCGCCCCTGCTTGCTCCAGCCGCGATCGCCGTCGGGTTTGGGCCTGTCGCACAAAGCGTTTACCCGTTGCACTCGCCTCAACCGCTGGGGTTGGGGCAGAAGCTGGGTCAACCGAAGAGGCCGCAGTGGGTTGTGGAGACTGCGGAGTTGTGGCTTGGGGTGCAGGGGTTTGGGGCGTGGTGGCTTGGGGTGCAGGGGCTTGGGGTGCAGTGGCTTGGGTGGGCGATCGGCGGGACGATCGCGATCGGGGCGGGGACTGCCGCACAAAGCGTTTACCCGTCGCATTGGGGGCAACCGTTGCGGGGGCTAGGTCTGGACTTGCAGCCTCTGGACTTGCAGCCTCTGGACTTGTAACCAGACTGGGCTTGAGTTGTGAGTCTGGAGCTAAATCTGGGCTGATCTGTGGAGTTAAATCTGGGCTAGTCTCTGGGCCGGTCTCTGGGGTGACAGGGGTGACGCTCTCAGCAGTCAGGCTGTCAGATTTCGCCCCAACCCTTGCAGCAGCCGGATCTAGGCTGGGGGCAGTCACGGCATCCACAGCAGGAATGGCATCCGCAACGGGGGCAGGTTGGCGATCGGTGCCCCGATCGGACGGAGTTCCAGGGTCGGTACTTGCTAACTCGGTACTTGCTAACTCAGGCGTGACCCCTTGAGCAGAAACCTGAGCCACGGCCTCTGAGGCGGAGACTTCAGCAGTCACCCCCTGGGCAGAAGACCCCTGAGCAGTCGCCCCCTGGGCACCTGTGGGCGCAACCTCCCACTCATCGTCCCACTCATCATCCCAAGCCTCCCCAGCAGCATCCCGATCGGCGGCGGGCCGGGACATCCCCGATCGCAGGTTGTCCGGCCCAGGGGATTGCGAATCTGCTGGGGAATCCGGTGGAGCAGCCGAAGGTTGAACAGCGGTTAAGGCCGATCGGTCCCCCTGTTTTTCGGCCAACTGCGCCAAGCGCTGAGCCTGGTCCTCTTGGCGTTTTTGTGCTTTTTCCTGGCGTTTTTTCTCTTGCTCCAGGCGTTTGGCCTCCCGCTGGGCCGCTTTTTCTGCCTGTCGCGCTGCCCGTTCCTCTTCCTTCGCCGCTTGGGCCAGCTTTCGCGCTTCCGCCCGGATTTGTTGCTGCCCTTGGCGATCGGCCTGCCACCGTCGCAGTCGCCGCACGAGGGGAATCAGCAGCTTCTGGTTGTCCGGCACCTCAGCCCAGCGCAACCGCAACACCTGCGCCCCCAATCCCAGCAGCAAAGCCACCGAAACCCCCTGCCCCACCAAGGCAAACCCCTGGAACTGCCCCCCCCCAAACCACAGCACCAACCCATAGAAAAAGCCCAGCCCACTCCACCACACATCCCCCGATCGGCCCATCACCGGCACCAGCAGCCCCAACAGATACAGCACCCCACTGGCCAGCCCCACCACGATCGCCAGCCCCTGGGCAATCAGCGGGGGTAAAACATAGGGGGAAAACAGAGGCCAAAGGTCGGGCATGGCGATCGGGGGAGACAAAGATTACAGGGCACAGCCATCGTAGCCGCAACGATCATAGTAATAGTATCCCGCACCGAATCGCGATCGCGGCCCTGCCACCCCGCCCCCTAGCCATAGCCGTGGGTTGCTAAAAATGCAGCATCGATCGCCGTTGGGGCTGATTCACCCGATCGGCCCGATCGATCGGCCCCCGCTCCCCCATAGCCCAGCAACTTTTCCACATACTTACCCAAAATATCCCCCTCCAAATTGACCCCACTCCCCCCTTGAAGCTGCTGCAAATTCGTCTCGTGGTAGGTATGGGGAATAACGGCTACGGTGAAGCGATCGCCCGTGGGGCTACAGTCGGCGATCGTCAAACTAATCCCATTCACCGCCACACTGCCCTTCGGCACAATATACCGCTGCACCGCCGCACTCGGTACCGCAAACTCCAACTCCCAAAACCGATCCGTTGCGGTCGCCGTCACCAACTGCCCCACCCCATCAATATGCCCCGTCACAAAATGCCCCCCCAACTTATCCCCCACCCGCAAAGACGGCTCCAAGTTCACAACCACCGCCTCCCCCCCCTGAATTGCCTGTTGTAGGGTTGTGCGGTGCAGGGTTTCCGGCGAAGTAGCCGCAATAAAGCCCCCACTCACAAAGGATTCCACCGTCAAACAAATTCCATCCACCGCCACACTATCCCCCAACTCCAGCGACCCCAAAAAATCCAGGGGAGCAGGGGATAATCCCCGGATTTGCACTTGATATTCGCTCAAAAAAGTGAGGTGACCTAAACCTCGAACTAAGCCCGTAAACATAGCAATTTAGCCTGAGGGAGAGCAGTATGGGGAGGACGCTGGAGCGTTGCGGGAGGCATTCCCACGCTCTGCGTAGGAACGAGTTATTTCACGGGTGTATTTCACTGTGGCGGGTTCACGATTTGGGTAGGGGCAATCCCCCCGTGGTTGCCCCGGTGGGTGGCGGTCAGAGGGTCGGCACGGGGGCGCGACCCCTACCCTAGGCCGAGGGTTCCAAAGTGAAATGCACCCGCTCAATGGGGATGCACCCGGTTTGTCCCTAAGACGACAGCGAGATGGAT
>JAYKJG010000246.1:0-4606 GCA_035286285.1 Prochlorothrix sp. | reverse complement strand
TTTCGCAGAGTTCCCCTCATCCCCCAACCCCTTCTCCCAGGACGGGAGAAGGGGAGTCAGACTTTTCAAAGTCCCTCTCCCGGCCTGGGAGAGGGATTTAGGGTGAGGGCCATGTCTGCCATCAGTTTCCCAGGTGCTTGGACAATAGTGGGATGCTCCCAAATTACACCTAGAAATATCATAGGGTGAGCATTGCCCACCCTACACCCACACCCCTGATGAACTGACAAAACGGGGTTAACCCTAGGCCCAGGGAACAGGTCAAAGCACCCGAACCCTACAGCCCTTACCCCTCGTAGAGGCGCGAAAACCGCGCCCTAGACATAATTTCGGCTGGACCCTGCCTAGGCTTTCTTCAGCCAGCTAAACATCGCCCGCAGATCTTTGCCCACTTCCTCGATCGGGTGCTCCGCTTCCTGACGACGCATCGCCGTAAAGCCCGCCTTCCCCGACTGATTCTCCAGCACAAACTCCCGCGCAAACTGACCCGACTGGATCTCGCTGAGGATCTTCTTCATTTCCGCACGGGTTGCATCGGTGATAATGCGAGGACCACGGGTATAGTCACCATACTCCGCTGTGTTGGAAATACTGTCGCGCATGGTGGCCAAACCGCCCTCCACGACCAAATCCACAATCAGCTTGACCTCATGGAGACACTCAAAATAGGCCAGTTCTGGCTGATAGCCCGCATTGACTAGGGTCTCAAAACCCGCCTTAATCAAAGCACTGAGGCCGCCACAGAGAACAGCCTGCTCCCCAAACAGATCGGTCTCGGTCTCTTCCCGGAAGGTCGTTTCCAGAATCCCGGCACGGGTACCCCCAATGCCCTTGGCGTAGGCCATCGCCCGATCGCGGGCTTGCCCCGTTGCATCTTGGTACACCGCAAACAGCGCCGGAACCCCCTGGCCCTGCTCATAGGTACGGCGCACCAAGTGGCCCGGTCCCTTAGGAGCCACCATCACCACATCCACATCAGCGGGGGGCACCACTTGGCCAAAGTGAATATTAAAACCATGGGCGAAGAGCAGAACTTTACCGGCGCTCAGGTTTGGGGCGATCGCCTCAGCATAAACCGTTTTCTGCACTTCATCCGGCAACAAAATCATGATGTAGTCTGCGGTCTGGGCCGCTTCCGCCACCGGCAGAACCTTTAAACCCGCCGCTTCAGCCTTTGCCGCAGACTTACTGCCTTCATACAGACCCACCACAACAGTGACCCCGCTATCCTTGAGGTTGAGGGCGTGGGCATGGCCTTGGGAGCCATAGCCAATGATGGCGACGGTTTTGCCATTGAACAGATCAAGGTTTGCGTCGGGATCGTAGTACATGCGGGCCATAGTGGGGCTTCTCCTTGAATCAAACAGGACGAGACTAGAACAAAAGGCAATGACAAAGACCTTGGGACAACAGACCAAAGCAACCGAGACCAAAAGGGTCTTGCTGTGAGGGGGAGCGATCCCACACCCTAAACTGTGTCCAGACTAAGGAAGGCCAAGCATTGCTTGTGCCAAGCGTTTCATTTTATCAAATGAAGTGGACTTCTCAGTGGCCTGATCCAAGGAAAAGGCAGTAAACCCCAAAACCCAAAACCCACCAACCCCTGAGCCTTGAAAGGGATACATTTCACGTTGGAACCTGCGATCGTAGGGGTCGCGCCCCCGTGCCGACCCTCTTGGCGACCAACCACCGGAGCACCCATTGGAGCAACCCAGCCCCTAACCTAACTCAAAAGGCTCGTAGTGCGGACTTTAGTCCGCCTCGTAGTGCGGACTTTAGTCCGCCCCTTGGCAACAGTGAAATGCACCCCATTGAAAGGGCTACCCCCTCTCGGAAGTAGCCCCTAGCCTTATAACCTAGTGTCAGTATTGGAAAAACAGGACTTATGCCTGCTCAGAGTTGGCCGTTGAGGCGGCGGAGCCGGGGGAGGTCAGCACATCATCCCCAGCCCCCCCACCGCTTGCCCCAGGATAGGCACCGGGGACACGATCGCGGGGAATGGGCTTGCCCACGGGACGCTTCTCACCATTGGGTAATTGTCCGGCGAGGGCACCGAGGGGACGGATCCGCCGCTTTTTCTTTTTCTTTTTCTTGCGCTTCGGTGGCATTTTAGCCACAAACTCAGCCTCTTCAATGACCAGCATGTCCCCTTGGCGACGGACATGGAAGTCCCAAAATTGGTGAAGTGCCTTGTCTTCGACCACGCCTTGCAATTGCAGCTTGAAAGCTCGGCTTTTTTTGGGATCCTTGCGGGAGACCTGTTTAATTTTGACGGCCAGTTGTTCTTTGTCGATCGACTGATAGACCACCTCTCCCCGAATGGAAAAGTAGCCATCGGGCAGATCCTGGGAAGAGACGACGGGCAACTTAGGCGGTACGGCCCTCAGTCCCCCTTCCGCGCTGGGTTCAAGGATTGTAGGCCGGGATTGTAGCGTTTCCGGTTCCCAAACCCCCACCACTTGGACTTGGAGTTGGCGGGTGCGATCGTCAGTACGCGGATACACCACCCATAGATGCTCACTCTCCAGATCGATGTGATTCTTGACGAGGCTGATCACCCGTCCCAACACCACAGCATCCACCTGATAACCATCACTCATGACCAAGTGGCCCCGGTTCACGAGTTCCTCTGACTTGACATAACGCCCGCGCAGCAGACCAATGGCCCGAAACTGCATGGGTTCACTAGGTTTAGGTATCGGTTCTTGTCGCATGACTGCTAAGAAAGACTGAATATTGGCTAGAAAAAGTCAGGCAGCAGAGCAAGCAAAGCTAGCTCCAGTGCCATGGACTGCGTAGGCTCCCCTAGCGTGAGCCTAGGGAGAACATGATGACTCCCCAACGGCTGGGGAACATCGACAAGATGCGGCAATACAGCACACACCCATACCCTCAACTCGCAGTTCCTACTCTAGAGATCAATGGACTTCATCAAAAGGCGAAATCCAGGGCATGACTCTATCCCAACGATCTGGAGAGGTTACCCAACCGAATTCACCGATGCCAGCGTACCCAGTCTGGCCTTGGGAATTCAGCGGGCTGCCGCTGGTGGACCCATTCCCCCAATCCAAGTCCTAACAGTTTCCAAATAAATTGGGATTCCGTCTAGGATTGTGGATTCCCAGAAAACCCTCGGTTATTACCTAGGGAATCTTTAGGATACCCTGCTTTTGTCCTCTCCATGCAGCCGTGGAATTACAGGGATCCCTGGTAGGTCAGGGGATTCAGGACAAAGCTTAGGGGGGAGTTGGGCGGCAAAGGAAGGGACCGGAGGGCACGGGGTACGATCGGACAGCGACCGATCGAAGGGCAGGGCTAGCAGGGAAGTCAAAGACAGCAACTGGGGTGCTCCCTCCTGGGGGTATCCCTCGGCCAAGCCAGATTAAAGTTAGTTCTTAAAGAAACCAGCATCTCTGGTTAGAGATTGTTTCTTCATCCGCAGTCCAGCCGAAAAATACCGGTTCTTCCAGTTCCTTCCCTTGACTTTCTGTCTTGGGAGTGGGCCTGCGATCGGCCCTCACTGTCATTTCTTCCCCAGCAGCAAGCCAGACATCCGTATGGTTTAGCAGTTCCTGGCGATCGACACGGCCTTGGTTCTCTGGGGTCCAGGATGGCAAGGTGTATGTTAAGTTTTGGGTTGCACAAGCAAAGGATCAGGGCCAAAGGGAGCAACCCTCAAAACCTCTGTTCTAGACTATTTCTAAAAAAGGGGAACCACTGTGACGGCAACCAAAAAACGCTGGCTGATTAATGGATTTCTGATTATTGCCCTAATTGCCTTTGTGGGGGTGTCAATTCTGCCACTGATCACCAGTATTCTCCAACAGGAAGATGTGGCCCAAACAGCGGAAACAGCCCCCCCAGAGACCACATCAGGACTGACCGACAACGAGGAAACAGCCCTCCAGGAACAGGCGAAGGGCTATGAGTTGGTGCTTCAGCGGGAACCGGAAAATGCAACGGCGCTGAAGGGATTGCTGGAAACGCGGCTACGCCTGGGCGACATTGCCGGGGCGATCGGTCCCCTGGAAACCTTAGCCAAAATTAACCCCGAACAAACCGAATACACGGTTCTGTTGGCCCAGGCTAAGCAACAGGTGGGCGACAAAGAAGGCGCTGCGGAAGCCTATCGCACCATTCTGGCCAGTAAACCCGGTGACCTGGGTGCCCTCCAGGGACTCGTTGCCCTCCTGCTCCAGGAAGATCGCCCCGAAGCAGCCCTCGGCTTACTGCAAGACACCCTCAAGCTGGCAGAACAGGCCCAATCTGAGGGGGTTGCGGCCATGGATGTCGCTTCGATTCGGCTGATTTTGGGCCAAGTCTATGCGGAGCAGCAGCGCTATGACGAGGCGATCGCCATCTACGACGAAATCCGGCTCCTCAACACCACCGATTTCCGTCCCGTTTTGGCCAAAGCCCTCGTCCTACGCACCCAAGGCAACGAGGAAACCGCAAAACCCCTCTTTGAAGAGGCAGCAGCCCTCGCCCCCGCCCAGTACAAGGACCAAATTAAGCAGCTTGTTGAAGAGTCTGCCGCCACAGTTCCCAGCGTGGATCCCAGTGCGCCGGAACTGGAGGGGCTAGAGACTCCAGAGGCAACGGGGTC
>JAYKJG010000245.1:0-5017 GCA_035286285.1 Prochlorothrix sp. | reverse complement strand
GGGAGCAACCCACTGCTCCCCTCTAGTCGTAACCCAGACAGAGGTCTTTAGGCTTCCTCGGTGCGGCGGCGCATTACAGCACCCAAGCCCAGGGCAGCGGCGGTACCCAACAGGGTCAGCGGCTCAGGAACGGCATAGTAGCTTGCGTGGGACAGACCTGGAGAAGCACCATTGGGTTTCTGGGCAACCCCTAGGGTGTTGTAGGTGATGCTGGTAATCCCTGTGATTCCTCCATCGAACACATAAAGGCTATAAAAATTGCCCGCTTTGAGCGCAATGGCGAAGATCTGCTGCATAGGCCCATCAAAGGTAAGGGTGCCAGATGTTCCCCCCGGATTCGAGGTAAATAGACCATTCCCACTTGCATCAGACTTGTGGTCACTGTCGTAGGTCCAGCCATTGGGCAGACCCAGACTAGTCGAAAGACTCTGGAGGGCAGCCATAACAGCGGTCTGCTGGTTACTATCATTGCCGGTAAAGCCACCGGCGCAGCCTAGGTAAGTTCCTCCAACCGGGGTGACGGTTCCAGCCGCACAGGGAGCGGGACTAAAGGCGGCGGCTTGGGCGGGGGCGGTTAGGGTGGGAGCAGTTAGGGCAGCGGCGGCGAGGGCAGAACCGGCGAGTAAGGTTGCGATCTTCTTCATGGGGGGGTCTCCTAGAGGGGTAGCGGGGTGGACAACACAGACTTAAATGCAGACTTAAATGCAGACTTAACAGTGCTTGGGAGGCAATTTGAGTCGTGGAGAGGGCTGCTATTGGGGGCGCTTGGGGTCAGCTCGTTTTCCTTGGCCTTATTGTCCTGGCCTTATTGTCTTGGCCTTCTATCTATAGGAATAGCACCCCTTGATTCCGTGTGTCTACGGATATTGTTGAACTTCATCGACTCTTTAAATTTCTCAGTCCGTGTTACTACCCAGGTAGCCACTGAAAGCCTTATATGGCAAGGCTTTTAGAAGTTTGAGTTCAGATGATTTTGGAAGGGATTAAGCTTCGGCTTCATCTTAACTTTAAAAATCTCCCCAAAAACAGCCCGATTTTCCCCTGAGCAGGGGGGCTGGACCCGTCGATGGGATCCATTCTTCAGTCATAATGCTGGTTACAGTTGAGGGTAGACCCTCAGAAACCCCTCAGGATCAGCCTTGGAGGCTTGGGTGCTTCGATCGGTGGCGCTCCGTCCCTGGTCCCCGATCGCCGCCGCTGAGGACGCTGAGGACATTGCCTCTTCCCTGGCGATCGCCGGGACATCGCCGGGACCGATATCGCCGGGACCGATATCGCCGGGACATCGCCGGGACAGGGGGACTCCACCCAACCGATGCTCCCCCAAGATTCCCCTAAAGTACGGACCGGGGGCGATCGCCAGCGTCAATGATTCCTTGCTATACAATGCTTTAAACCTGGGGATTCTCAGGCCCAATAAACCGGCAGCATGATGAAACCCAGCAGCCATGACAACCCCCTTTCCTCCCCCCCAGGGGACTCGCTCAAGGTTCGATCGCCAAATTAAAGCTGTTCAGCAAGATGTGCTACGCATGGGTGCCCTTGTGGAAAGCTCCTGTTGGCTGTGTGGCCAAGCCTTGTTTCAGCAAGATTTAGAAGCGACGGAACAACTGAAAACCCAAGATCAGGAGATCGATCGCCTCTATCGCCAAATTGAAATGGACTGCATTAGCCTCTTGGCGCTCCAAGCTCCCGTGAGCCAAGACCTCCGCTTGCTTAGCTCCTTAATCCAACTCATTCGAGACTTAGAACGCATTGGCGATCACGCCAAGGATATCGGTGCCCTTTCCATCAAACTTTTCCCCTACCCCCCCCACTCTTGTATGGAGCGGGTGCAGTTGATGTTGGCCCGCTGCCGCACGATGTTGGCCCTGAGTTTGGAGGCGCTCTCTAACTTGGATGCCCAGGTGGGGCTGTCCATGCAGGGCAATGATGACTTCGTGGACTCCGACTATGAGGATTTATATCAAGTCTTGGTGGGTCAGCCGTTACAGGGGGAGTCCGTCGAGCCGATCGTCTTGTTGGTGCTGGTCATTCGCTATCTAGAGCGGATGGCGGATCACTGTACCAACATTGGCAATCGCGTAGTTTATATCGTCACGGGAGAGCGCTACCACTAGATGACCCCAGGGACAGCTAGGGTTCGGTTCTACTTCTGTCCGTGTTTGACCTAGGCCACCCCTGCCGCATCGGGTAAAAACGACTAGAGTCATACAAGATTAAACTGAAACCTACCGCGATCGTAGCCAGAGAAATACCAGAAACCGGTATTATTGAAGCCTTAAGGTAATTCTGTGGAGCCAACAGAAACAGCCGCTCCGTGCCCTGTTTTTGCTGTTGTTCTTCGGCCCCGATCGTCAACAGGATGCTAAAAGCCACGGCCCGCCTCCATTGCCTGGGAACCTGTGCCCTTCCCTGAGCAACTCCCCACCCCTCATCTCTCCACACAACAGGTTCAGACTTGCAACCCTTGAGACCTGCAACCCTTGGACAGGCTAGGGGTCAACAATGCCAGATTGTGGCCCATACTCTGTTTAAACTCGCGATCAACTTGTCCGCTGCCCCCTCCGGGTTCCCCCTGACTGGTTCGCCCTGCCTCCTGCGACGCTGCCCGTTATCCCTCAACTTGAGCATGGCAACTTGATAACGGCACTTTGATGGTGGCACTTTGATGGTGGCACTTTAATGGTGGCACTTTAATGGTGGCACAACACCCCGGTGTTGCTCCTCAGCCAACTCTCGCCGACTCCCCTCGCCAGACCGATCTTAAGGACCGTTTCATGAAATTTTCAGTTGCAGCATTATTGGCCAACTTTACCGACGGAAAACTGGTCGCGCCGAAAGCCCTAGAAAAAAAGTTGGACTGCGAAGATCAAGACAGCGCGATGCAATTACAGATCGCCCTGGATGCCCTGGAGCGTCTGGGCGTGCTGAGTAAGGAACGGGGCAGGTATCGGCGGGTCACCCTGGAGGATCAGGTGGAAGGCCGGTTGCGGTGCTCTAGCAAAGGCTTTTGCTTTGCGATTCAAGATGATGAAGAGGCCGAGGATGTCTACATTCGGGAGTGCCATTTGCACAATGCTTGGAATGGCGATCGGGTGCTGGTGCGGGTGACCAAGGAAGGGAGCCGCCGCCGCAGCCCAGAGGGGGAAGTGATGATGATTCTGGAGCGGGCCAATACCTCGGTGCTGGCGCGGGTCAAGCAGGTGGAGGAAAACGAGTATCGGGCAGTGCCCCTCGACGATCGGCTGCTGTTTGAACTCAGTCTGCAAAACCAGAGCGCCGAACTGGCGGAAGCCGTGGAGCATTTGGTCAATGTGGAGGTGATGCGCTACCCGATCGCCCAATATCCCCCCCTCGGTCAGGTAACCCAAGTCCTGGGCAGTACCGCTGAGGCCGCATCGGATATTGATATCGTCTGCTGCAAACATAGTTTGCCCACCCAATTTCCCCAAGCCGCCCTTGACCTCGCCCAAAGCTTGCCCGCCAAGGTCCGCAAAACCGACTTCCGCAAGCGCCAAGACCTCCGCAAACAAACCGCCATCACCATCCATGTGGCGGACCCCACGGAACAGGACGGGGACGAAACCCCGATCGCCGCCATTATTGACAGCGCCCTCACGGTCACGGCCCTGAAGGGGGGCGGCTGGAAGTTGGGCATTCACACCGCCGATGTTGCCAACTACGTGCCCCTAGGCAGTCCCTTAGATCAAGAAGCCCAGCGGCGAGGCACCACGGTTTACCTCGGCGAAACCATCATTCCCCTCTTTCCCCCGGAAATTTCCCACAATTTGGGCTGTCTTCCTGCCGGACAGGATCGCCTTGCCATTTCCCTAGAGGTGACCCTAGACCCAGAGGGCACGGTGCAGGAGTTTGAGCTACTGCCCTCGGTGATCCAGGTGGATCATCAATTGGACTATGCCCAGGCCCAAGCCATCCTCAGCCGCGATCCCCAGGCCACAATCCCGGACTTGCCCCCAGCCATCCAGCCCTTTAAGACGATCTTCCAACTGGTGGATGAGTTAGCAGCAGCGGGGCAGCAACTGCGGCTTCAGCGGCAAAAACGGGGAGCCTTTGAGTTTAATTTGCCGGAACACCTCTCTAGTGACAGTAATCCGGCGGTGAATCGCCTAGGCAGCGACTGGTTTAGCCGCTTTGCCTACAATGACGAGGGCAGTTTAGGGGCGATGTTGGTGGCGGAAGAGCTACCGATCCGGGCAGTCTTGGCGGAGGTCATGATCTTGGCGAACCAGTTGGTGGCCAGTCATCTCCAAGCGTTGGATGTCCCGGCCCTCTACCGGGTCCACCGGCCCCCGGAGCCGATCCAGGTGCAGGATGTGATTAAGCTGGTGGAAAATATGGGCCTGAATTTGGAGATTCAGGGGGAAGAGGGGGTCACCCCCCAGGATTATCAGCGCTTTTTGCAGCAATTTGCAGCTTCCCAGGCGGAGCGGGTGCTGACCTATCTGCTCCAGGAAACCCTGCGACCGGCCACCTACAGCATGACTCCGGGCAAGCACTTTGGGCTGTCCCTGGAGGGGGGCTATACCCATTTCACCTGTCCAACGCGCCGCTATGCGGATTTGATGGTGCAGCGGGTGTTGCATTTGGTCTTTAAGGAGGGGCGCGATCGCCGATCGGTGCGGGCCAAGGAAATTGTCAACCTCTGCCACAGTTCCTGCCATGGCCAGATCAACTGGAATGTGTTGCCGCCGGAAACCCAGAGTGAGTTGGAGAGCCATATTCAGCAAATTGTGGTCCACCTCAGTGAGCGGGAAAAGCTGGCCCTAGAGGCGGAGGAGGACTTAATTGGTCTGAAAAAGGCGGAATTTATGAAGGCCCACACCGGCGAGGTCTTCCAGGGGCTGATTACGGGGGTGCAGTCCTATGGCTTTTTTGTGGAGATTGAGGATTTGCTGGTGGAGGGGCTGGTCCATGTCAGTTCCCTGAAGGATGATTGGTATGAGTACCGATCGCGGCAGCAACGCCTCGTGGGCCGCAAGAACCGCCAACAGTA
>JAYKJG010000244.1:0-4711 GCA_035286285.1 Prochlorothrix sp. | reverse complement strand
AGCGCATCGGAGCCAATACTAATGAGTTTTCCTTTAACATCGCCAAATTCACTGTAGGGAAAGGAGTCGATACGCACATCAACGCAGACGCTGGTTTTGGGGTTGGTGTTCGTTTGCTCCTGCGATCGGGACCAGCACTCATTTTCGTCAATATTGGCCCCAGCTTGGGCACGGGCTACTTCTGCGTCCCGGAGGGCTGAGTTAACGAAGCCTATGTCTTGGTTGGTAATAAAGACCTCTGCCACTAAGGTGCTGTCGGGCACAATTTTGAGGATGGGTTCGCTGGTATTGGCGACAAAACCAGGACCAACGGCTTCTAAATCGAAGACGGTGCCTGCGGTTGGGGCTTTTAACTCCTGGTAAATGAGGGTTTGGGCCGTTTGGCTCAGTTGGCTGTTGATTTCACGAATTTGCTTTTCATTTTCAACAATGACCTTACTGAGTTGGCTGTCAATATCGGCAAGACGTTTTTCATTCTCGGCGATGCGGGTGAGAATATCGTCGGTGGAGACAGCCTGGGTATTGGCGAGGGTTTCTTGGGCTTCGGTGATGGTGTACTGAATCCGCTGTTGTTCTTCCAGCAGGCGATCGTATTCCGACGCTAGGTTGTCAACTTCTTGTTGTTGACGTAGGACTTGAATTTCTGCAATACCGCCATCTTTAGAGAGGGGTAGGATGCGATCGAGGATTTCTTGATTGACTTTTAACTGATTTTGGGTGCTGGTGAGTTGTACCTGGACTTGGTTGAATTGACGTTGGGCCTGTTCAACGCGGGACTGGGCAGCAGCAACCCGTGATTCCCGTTCTGACAGGAAGGAATCGAGCCGTTGCTGCTGGGCGAGGGAGAGGGAAACGTTACTGTTCCCTAACATGGCGCGATAGAGGTTATTTTCCTCGACGAGGGTGGCTCGGTTGGCGGTGAGGGTGGCGGCCTCTGGGGGAATATCCGTCAGGGAGACGGCAGGTAGATCCCCCCGTGTATTGTCCATTTGGGCACGATAGTAGCGATTTTCCGATTCTAGGGATTGCTGGACTTCCTTAAGGGAGGTTTGTTCGGCTTGGGCTGTGGTTTGGTCAAAAATAATCAGGGTTTGGCCTTGGGTAACGCGATCGCCCTCTTCGACCAAAATTTGTTTGACGACTCCCCCAACGGGGGCTTGGACGGGTTGGACGGATCCGGTGGGTTCTAGTTTGCCTTGGGCGGGGATGGCTTCGTCTACCTTGGCAATGCAGGCCCAGGCGATCGTAAAGGTGGTAACCCCGACGATCGTAACAATAATGAACTGGGGCACCCAGGGTTGCTGCCGCAGAATCACGGGCTGATCAAAGTAGTTAATGGCTAAACTACTGCCGCCGGAGGACGTGGGGGCAAGATCCTGGGGGGGACGGGGCGCTAGGGCACCTGGGGTGCTGTTATTGGGGGGATTGGGGGGCGAGAAGGAGGACTGACTCATGGTTAGGGGGGGAGATGGACGAGTAGGGAGGGCGGGGCAATTGTGCGATGGGTAGCGTGGGTTTCTGTAGTAGCCTGAGGGAGAAGGAGAACTAGACTAGGGCATCCTGTTGCTGATAGAGGCAGTAATAACGACCGCGATGGTCCATTAGGGCTTGGTGAGTTCCCATTTCCACGATCGAACCTTGTTCCATGACAATGATTTGGTGGGCACGGCGCACGGTGCTGAGGCGGTGGGTAATGAAAAAGACGGTGCGATCGTGAAACCAGTCCATGAGGTTCTCAAAGACTTGGCGTTCGGTTTCATAGTCGAGGGCGCTGGTGGCTTCGTCCATGATCAGGAGGCGAGGATTTTGGAGGACGGTGCGGGCGATCGCAATGCGTTGCCGTTGTCCCCCAGAGAGGTTTGCGCCTTTTTCTCCCACTCGACTGTTGTAGGCAGCGGGAAGACCCATGATAAAGTCGTGGGCTACGGCGATGCGGGCTGCTTCGATGACTTCTTCGATCGTGGCATCCGGACGCGCTAGGGCGATATTTTCCTCAACTGTACCATCAAACAGTAGGCTATCCTGGGGCACAATGCCGATTTGCCGCCGTAGGGAGTAAAGTTCGACCTTGGTAATGTCATACCGATCGATGCAGATGCGACCGACTTCTGGGTCGTAAAGGCGCGATAGGAGCTTAACGAGGGTACTTTTGCCGGATCCACTTTGGCCGACTACGCCCACAAAGGTACCCGGTTCTATTTGAAGGTTAATATTGGCTAAGGTTGCCATATTTTGGCCTCGGAAGCGGAAAGAGACCTCTTCGTACTGAACTTGTCCCTGGATCAGGGGCATGGGGATATTATTGCGCTCTTCTTCGGTGGATTCCTGGGGAGTATCCACAATGTCACTGAGGCGCTCTAGGGAAAGGGCGGTTTCTTGGAAGTTTTGCCAGACCTGGGCGAGGCGGAGGATGGGTCCGGTGACGTAACCGGCAATGATGCGAAAGGCAATAAGCTGGCCGAGGGTGAGTTCATCATTGAGGACGAGAAACGCGCCATACCAGAGCACAATCAGCCCTGAGGCTTTATTGAGGAAACCACTGGCAGCACTGGATAGCGTGGCGGTTTGGACCGTTTTGAAGCCTGCACTGACATAGCGACCATATAGCTCTTGCCAGCGCCACCGTGCCCGCAGTTCTACGTTCTGGGCCTTAACGGTTTGGATTCCTGAGACCACTTCCACAAGGTGGGATTGGGTTTGGGCGTTGCGTTCGGCTTTGAGGCGGAGTTGGCGCTGGATAATGGGGGCAAAGATGGCCGTTAGGAGCACAAAGAGGGGAATGGTGGCGAGGGAGGCGGCAGTGAGCTTGGGGCTGTAGAGCAGCATCACAACGACGTAGATGAGGGAGGAAACGACATCTAGGACAACGGTTAAGGCAGTACCGGTTAAAAATTGGCGAATTTGCTCCAATTCATTAACGCGGGTGGAGAGTTCCCCGACGGGTCGCTTCTCAAAGTAGTTGAGGGGAAGTCGCAGCAGGTGATCGATAATTTCTGACCCTAGGGCCATATCAATGCGGTTGGCGGTATCTGCGAAGAGATAGGATCGCAAATAAGTGAGAATGGCCTCAAAAATGGCAACAATAACTAGAAAAAAGCCTAAAACCTGGAGAGTATCGGTGCTATTTTTAACGATAACCCGATCGATGATGACCTGGATAATCAGGGGGTTCGCAAGGCTAAAGAGTTGAATAAAGAGAGAGGCGATGAAAACGAGGGATAAAATCCAGCCAAAGCGCTTGATAACGGGGAAAAACCAACGCAGGCCAAATTTTTCTTGGGGGGTCGATCGGGTGGCTTGGAGCAGGAGCACTTCACCGGATTCACCCCAGGTTTGGGCAAATTCTTGGGGTTTGCGGCGAATGATACCCAGTTCGGGCACCCCAAAAACCAGTTCTCGTTTACTGGTCTCATAAAGCACTGCAAAACCGTCTTGCCATTGCACCAAGGCAGGGGTTTGCAGTTGGGGAAAAACTTCTGTGGGGACTTTGACCAATTGCGCTCGAATCCCCATCATTTCGGCAATCTGACCGCAAACCGTGAGATTTAAAGCCCCTGTGCGATCGAGTTGGTCCTGGAGAACGCGGCGCAGGGGTTCTCGGCGGAATTTAACCTTTAACTCTCCGGCTAGCATCTGGAAACAGGCGAGGGTACTCTGTAATATGCCTTGGCCGTGGATGTGGGGGTAGGTTCGGACCGATCGGGGTTGAAGGGTTTCGAGGTAGGGATCGGAGGAGGAGGGGAGATCCCGCAGATCACGGGGAGACAGGACAGGGACGGTTGGGGGAGTGGGGGTGGGGTTGCTGGGGGGAGTGGGGTTAGGGTCTAGGCGATCGGCCCCGTCTGGCTCCAGTAGAAAAGCAGGAATGCCGACAAGACGCAGGGGAGTTTGAAGAGTTTGGCGTAATTTCTCGAATAGGCTTGCGTTTTCTAGATCTAGAATGCTGCCCGGTTCTAAGCTGGAGCCAGGAACGGCACTGCTGACAAACCAAAGATAGTCGGCGGCTAGGGCGGGGATTGCCTGGGGGGCGGGGGGTAAATAGCGAATTTGGACAGATTGGTGGAGTAATTCGGTGATAAGCAGCTTCAGGTTCAAGCTGGTGTGGCTTTGCTGCTGAACATAGGGTCGGAGGAGGCTGCACAGTTCTGCTGCGGAAGCCTGGGTCTCGAAGGTGAGGGCAAAGCCCGGTTGGTTTTGGCAGAGGGTGAGGAAGGTTTGGGCGGGCAGAATCAGGCAAAGACTGGGTTCGGAGGCGATCGCCAGTTCACAGGGACTGCGCCGCAGCAGGCTAGCCCAGCCTAGGATCTCTCCGGGTTCCAGGAGTTGTAGGGTAAAGTTTTTTTGGGTGATGGGGTCTAGCCCCAGCAGGCGGATCCGTCCTTCCAGCACAATCCACACGTAGTAGGGCAGGGAGTCATTGCCTACGATCGGATCGCCGACTCCATACTGGACTAACCGACCTTGGTCGGCGAGGGGATCGCGGATGCTGGCGGGTAGCTGACTGAAGGGAGTCGTGTTCCCTAAAAATTCTTGTAAAGACAGGCGGGTGTAGGTCATGGTATTGAAGGGACACGGGATTGACCCGATCGCGACATCATCGGCGATCGGGGGAAGGCAAGCTTATCTTGTCTAGGGAAATAGAAGGCTGTCAAGCAATTGTTATAAGCTCTTATAATTTGGAAATTTCCCTTAAACTTGTCTTAAAGTTTGC
>JAYKJG010000243.1:0-2594 GCA_035286285.1 Prochlorothrix sp. | reverse complement strand
TTGGGCCTCATGGTTGTTAGCCGAGGGGTGAGCCTAGCCTATAACCTCAGTTCCCTCAACTGGCCGCCTCTTGTACCCCTGTCTACCCTGAAAACAGAACGGGGCAGGGAGGTGGGTGCATTTCACTTTTGCCAAGGTGCGGACTAAAGTCCACACTACGAGCCTTTTGAGCCAGGTTAGGGGCTAGGTTGCTCCACAGTGCAATGCACCCAGGGAGGTCTCAGGGAGAATCTAAAAGCAGATCTAAGGGAAGAGCACCCCTTAACCCCAGGGTGTTACCCAGCATAGATGCAACTTGGTTTGACTTCTGATGCATTTACTGCATTTTGATGCCCTGGGTTTGAGGGAGATGCGCTAAGCTAGGGCAAAAAATGCTTTGAAACTGGGATCCAAATTGATCCCCCTAGGAATTAGGAATGGGGTGTGAGGAGGGGGGGTTCAAGGCGAATGGTAAGCGGAGGGCCACCAGACAGGTTAGGGCAACCCCCTAGGCATGAAGGTTTGAGGGTCAAATTTGAGGGTCAAATTTGAGGGTCAAATTTGAGGGTCAAAGGGGTTGGGAGACTGCCTACGGGTGTAGACCTGTAGAGGTAGATCTCTGTAGGGGTAGCCCTACCAAAACATAGCCCTACCAAAACATAGCCCTGCAACTGGCGAACGTAGACCCAAGGGTGGGCTGTAGGTGGGTCAGGGGGAGTAGGCCAGCGTGGATGGGTCCGTAGGGCAGCTTGAATGAATGGCTCAACTCGATCGACAACGGGTTATATCGCCATCTTAGCTAGTTTTTCCCATCCCGGTCCGGTAACTCCAAGGTTCGGAAAATAGGATTAGGATTTTGGAGAGCCTGTCCACCGGGTAAGGTGCCCCAGTCTTGGTGGCCCTTCCCCTTTACCGTAGCCTCTAAATTGGCAAAGTCATTAAAGTCTACGGAAAATCCTAATTGTTGGTAAATGCTCGTGCTCAGGGTTGGAATAATGGGCGCAAGCCAGTAGGCCGCAAGGCGAACGGACTCCAGCACAGCATAGAGAATCTGTTCCACTGCGGCTTGATCCCCCGCTTTATAGCGGCTCCAAGGCGCTTCTTGATCCAGATACTTATTGCCCGATCGCACCAAATTCAACACCCCCTCACAGGCTCGACTAAAGGCTAGATCTTGGTAGGCTTGGGGCACCTGGGTCGCGAGGGCTTGGCCCAATTGCTTGAGGGAGTGGTCGGCTGGAAAGTCCGCCCCGCTGAGGTTGGGAACCCGTTGCTGGCAGTAGCGCTTGGCCATGCTGAGGGTGCGGTTGAGGAGGTTGCCGAGGTCGTTGGCCAGGTCAGCGTTGAGGCTTTGGACAAAGCGCGTTTCTTGGAAATCCCCATCGCGGCCAAACTCAATTTCCTTGAGGAAGTAGTAGCGCACCGCATCGGGGCCATAGGTGCTGACCAGTTCAAAGGGGTCTAGGGTATTCCCTAAACTTTTGCCCATTTTTTGGCCATCTTTTGTGAGGAAACCATGACCAAAGACCTGCTGGGGCAGGGGTAAACCCGCTGACATCAACATGGCAGGCCAATAGACCGCATGGAAACGCAAAATATCTTTGCCAATCAGATGTAACTGAATGGGCCACCACTGGGACAGCGCCCGATCGAGGCTGACTTCCTCGATCGCTAGCTCTGGATCCAGCAAAGCCGTGACATAGCCCAGCAACGCATCAAACCAGACATAAAGGGTATGGTCCGGGTCGGTGGGCATGGGAAAGCCCCAACTGAGGTTAACCCGCGAGATCGAGAAGTCCTGAAGCCCCTGTTTCACAAAGTTGAGGACTTCGTTGCGGCGGCTGAGGGGCTGGATAAAGTCGGGCTGAGTGGCGTAGAGATCTTCTAGGGCGCTTTGGTACTTGGACAGCCGGAAAAAGTAGTTGCGCTCGTCTCGCCATTCCACGGTTTGGTTGGTGTGGATATAGCAGCGTTTTTCGGTAGGGGTGGCGGCAGAACCAGAATCGGCAGAACCAGAATCGGCAGAACCAGCCGCGATCGCACTGCTCAGCAGTTCCCGTTCTTCCTTGAATTCCTCACAGGCTACACAATACCAACCCTGCTGTTGGCCCAGATAAATATCGCCCTGCTGCTCTACCCGGTGGAAAAATTCCTGCACAATTTTTTCATGGCGACGATCGGTGGTGCGACTGAAGCGATCGTACTGAATCAGAAGCTGCTCCCACAGGCTTTGAAAGCTCTCAACAACTTCATCACAATGGGCCTGGGGCGCTTTGCCCCGTTGCTCGGCGGTGCGTTGGATTTTCTGGCCATGTTCATCGGTCCCGGTGATGAAGAGGGTGGGATGGCCCTGGAGGCGATGGAAGCGGGCGAGAGCGTCAGCCGCGATCGTGGTGTAAGCGCTGCCAATGTGGGGGATAGCGTTAACGTAGTACAGGGGGGTTGTAATGGAGAAGGGTTGTAATGAATCGTCCACGGGTCTCTTGTGTTAACCGGTATCTTTGTTAATCGTCTCGCAAGGTATTACTATACGCTGCCGGAATCAATCTCACCAAAGGGAGTCACGAGTTCACCTGAAACGGGTGACCCAGGGTTCTAGCCCCCGTGAGCGCCCT
>JAYKJG010000242.1:0-8389 GCA_035286285.1 Prochlorothrix sp. | reverse complement strand
GTGGGCGGGATGCTCATCCTAGTACAGGATGGCGGCAATTTCTAGCCCCTTTCTAGGGTGGGTCTCTGGTCTATGGGGTGCGTGAGAGGTTCCCACGATGGGGTGTAAAGCTGACGCTGGGGTTGACTAGGGGGGGGTAAAGCTAACGAATCCAGACCGTTTTGGCATTAACAAAGGCCCGAATTCCCTCGGCGGCGAGTTCCCGACCATAGCCCGATCGCTTAATGCCACCAAAGGGCAACCGAGGATCAGACTTCACCAAGCCATTGATAAAGACAGCGCCTGCATCCAGATCCCGGATAGACTGCTGGATTTCTGCCGGTTCTGTGGTCCAAACACTGGCACCCAGGCCAAAACGGGTTGAATTGGCGAGGCTAATGGCTTGATCCAGGGTGGCTACCCGAAACAGGAGCGCTACGGGGCCAAAGAATTCCTCTTGGTCAGCGGGGGTGCCGGGGGGGAAGTCTGCTAGGAGGGTTGGGGCGTAGAAGTAGCCCGATCGTAGGGCTTCCGGGAGATCGGTGCTGCCCCGGAGCGATCGGCCCCCAATGAGGGCTTTGGCTCCCATTTTGAGGCAAGTTTGCACCTGTTGGTCCAATTCCTCTAGAATTCCCAGGGTTGCCAACGGACCAATATCCGTCTCTAGGTCCATGGGATCGCCTACCTTCAAAGCGGCAAACTGAGCCGTAAGTTTTTCCGCAAAGGCATCTGCCACGGAGTCCAGGACAATAAAACGCTTGGCGGCAATGCAGGACTGGCCATTATTGAGCATTCGGGCTTGGGTTCCCACTTCAGCGGCCAAATCCAGGTCTGCACTGGCTGTGACAATAAAGGGGTCACTCCCCCCCAACTCCAACACCGTCGGTTTAATGACGCTGCCACAGACTGCTGCTAAGCTGGCCCCCGCCGGTTCGCTCCCCGTTAAGGTTGCTGCCTGAACCCGATCGTCCTGTACCAACCCCGCGACCCGATGGGCCTCCAAAAATAGATTCTGGAACACCCCTGGCTCAAATTCCGCCGCCAAAAACAGATCCTCAATGGCTTGGGCACATTGGGGCACATTGGAGGCATGTTTTAGCAGGGCCACGTTCCCTGCCATCAGGGCCGGAGCGGCAAAGCGAAACACCTGCCACAGCGGAAAATTCCAGGGCATGACCGCTAAAATCATTCCCAGGGGCAAATAACGGACAAAACTTTGGCTGGCATCGGTTTGGGCAGGCCGATCGGCCAAAAAAGCTTCCCCTTCCTGGGCGTAGTACCGACAGACCATGGCGCACTTTTTGACCTCGGCGATCGCTCCCTTGAGGGGCTTCCCCATTTCCAAGGTCATTAACCGACCCAATTCCTCAGCCCGACTTTCGAGCCGATCGGCGGTGTTCTGAAGCTTGTGGGCACGATCGGCAAAACTGGTTAAACGGTGGCGCTGGAAAGCTGCCATGCCTTGGGCTAACTTGGTCTCTAGGGTTGCTGCTGCGATCGGATCAAAGGTCTGAACGACTGCCCCGGTGGCAGGGTTGGTCGTGGCGATTGCCATGGCGGGGTTCCTCCTGAAACGGTAGTACTGTATACAGTCTACTAGGCACCTCGAAAAATTCAAATTTTGGCAGTATAGCCATGGCAGAATCAGGGGGTGCATTTCACGTTTGCCAAGGGGCGGACTTTAGTCCGCACTACGGGCTGGGTTGCTCCACAGTGAAATGCACCCTTTGCGCTTAGGTTTGACCCACGTTTGTCAGTCAATTAGCATGATCACAGTCCCTTAAAGGTCAGCTTGAACCCCAAGCCGAAACGTTAAACCGGGTTGATAAATTCGGTTAGTTTTTTCGTAACGGTGATTGGTTAAGTTCTCTAAACCAAGGGTTAGCCCTACATTTTTATGAACGGGGATCCGTCCATTGAAGTCCAAGCTCAGGTAGGCAGGGGAAAAATCTGTCGCTGGAACTCCTGTTTGGGCAAACACAGCACGGCGCGAACCACTGTAGTAGTTCAAAAAGAGGTTAGCTTGCCACCCCTGGAATTCATAGGCCAATCCTAGCTTCCCAACGGAATAGGGAACCGTAGACAGTTGTAAGCCCACTTCTGCTGGGTTGAGGCTACTTTTGATTTCTGCATCGGTGTAGGTGTAGTTCAGAAATGAGGAAAGCTCCGGTAAGATTTGCCAGCGCAATCCCACTTCTAGTCCATTGGTGTCCACTTTTCCCACGTTTTCCCAGCGTCCAGCAATAATCCCTAGGCGATCGTCGAGGGTGCTGCCAAAATAGGTGACCTGAGCGAGAAAGGAGTCGGTGAGATTGAGATCCATGCCTGCGGTGTAGGCTAGACCCCGCTCCGGTTCTAAGTCAGGATTAGGTTGCCAGTTATGTACCGTGTCAAAGACATAGAGTTGGTCTAAGCCAGGGTTTCGTTGTAGGGCTGCAAAACTTCCCCGCAGGGCAACACGGGGTGTAATATCCCATCGGGTTCCCAGGGTGGGGTTGAGATAGTTACCAAAGGCTGTGTTGAAGTTTTGGCGCAGTCCAACTTCAACTTGTAACGTGTCGATCGGCTTCCAGGTGTTGAGGGCAAATAGGGCAACGGATAGCCGATCTTCATCAATGGGTCCGTTAAACTGGAGGCGAGCGGCGCGATTATCGAGTACAGTCCCGCCCAGGCTATCTGCTTTGATGTCCATCCCCCAGATGATGTTGTTAGCGGAAGTGAATTGCCAGGTATGCTCTAGCCGTCCACTGATGGATTGGGAATCTAAGGTGCCGCTGCGATAGTTATTCCCGGCAGGGCCGTAGGTGTCGAAGAGATCTTGGTTGAAGCCAATGGTGGTTTTGAGGGTAGAGCGATCGGCATCATCCAGTTGGGTTGTAAGCGTAGCACCAATATTGAAAAGGTCGTGGTTGAGCCGATCGCGCTGTAGCGGAAATCCAAAGTATAGGAGTCCGCGACGGCTGGCGCTTTTGTAGGCATCTAAGCTGAAATGATTACGCCCATTAATCGGTAACTCAAATCCCCCATAGAAATTATCTATGTGGGTATCACCATTAAAGAGCTTGCCGTTGGCTGGATTAAAATTGGCGGCGGCTGGGGGAACACTGTACTCATTATCCGCAGACAAGCGCTCATAACCAAGGCGCAGGGTCACATTTCCCAGGGTTCCTCCTGTGCCGATTCGGTAGCGCTGGTGACCATGGGATCCCAATTCAACACCCAGGTGACCCGTGAGAGGCTGCGGCTCTTGCTGGGTTACTAAGTTGACAACTCCCCCAAAGGCTTCCGATCCATAGAGTGTTGCACTTGTTCCCCCTGTCAGTTCTACCCGCTCGATCGCCCCGACCGGGATGCTGTTCAAGTCCGTGGCACCATGGTAAGTGCTAATGTTGCTGCCAAAGGAACGACCATTGATTTGGAAGTTAGACTGATTAATCGAGAAACCGCGTAAAAAGGTGCCGGTGTGAATGTCTGCTCCAAATCCATAGTCATTAATCGCAAATCCAGGCAGGGATTGCAGTAATTCTGCGGTCGATCGGGGATTGCGGCGCTCGATTTCAGCCTGGGGGATGACGTAGCTGGGGGCAGAAGTTGGGGCAAATACCGGCTCCGCTTCCCCTTGAATCACTAACTCGGTTTCCTCAAGCTCTTCCTCGTCGTCTAGGCTTTCTGTTGTCTGGGCCAAAACCGGAATTTCTTCCCCTTGGTCTAGGCTTTCTGTTGTCTGGGCCAAAACCGTGAGGGGAAAGCCAAATAAGCTCACGAGTCCCATGGCTAAGCCCCCCCCCAGCACGGGTTTCGTCTTGGAACTCAGTCTTGGGTAGACCGATGTTGCCCCCACTGTACCGCGATCGATTAATAATGCTATAGGGAACCATTGAGACCTCGAAGGTATGAAGTCTCGTCGGTCTCGAAAAGATTGACTTTGCATGAACGGGTACTCTAAATCACACCGGATTCAGTGTTAGGAAACTTTCTAGTTTTGTCAAAAGACGGCCTGTCGAGCCTAGACAATGGTTAGGAACCCTAGGGCGATGGGGTTGCTGCTGGGTCTGACATCGGAATTTCCGTCGCCTCAATGGGTTCTGATGCTGGAGGAGGTGTTACGGGAGTGTCCATGGGGTCTGGTTTGGGGCTGTATTCTTCGATCGGTTGGGGTTCTGCGGGGGGGATGGGTGGATCCCCATGATTAATTACCGACTCTTCAGATGTTGCAGATAGACCGCTGGGAGGCTGTTCTAGGGGCACTTCTGGGGTCTCCTGAGAGACTGAGGGCGCTGCTGCTGGAGGTGCTGGTGTTGTTGGAGGGGTTTCTGAAGGAGCTTCTGGGGGGTCCTGGGTAACGGCTGGAGGGGTGTCCTGATTCCGGCGATCGCTGTCCTGCTGTTGCTGTGCTGCTGCCTCCTGGGCTGCTGTTTGCTGCTGGGCTTGTCGCTGTTGGGCTTCTGCTTGCCGTCGCCGTTGGTTTTCCCGCTGAAAACGAGACCCTTGTGCCTCATAGGTGACCCGTACTCGTTGACGCACTCCCCCTTCAGGAACGGTCTCCGGATCAAATTGCCACTGGCTCATCACTTCTAGCGTGCGGCGATCCAATTCGGCATTGCCACTGGATTCCCGCAACTGTACATCCACGCTTCCATCAGGCCGAATCCGAAGTTCCACCCTAGGGCTGGCTTCGGTACCTTGATATTCTGGTTGAGGGCATTTCAGGCATCTCAGGGGATTGGTCGAGGGAGGTCTTGGGGATCGCGAAGCAGGGGGAGTAGGCTGGGTTGTCCTGGGATTAAGAGTCCCGCTAAATTGCTCCTGGGAAGTACCGCTAGGCCCATTGCTCCTGAGTTTGTTCCCACTCTGACTGCTGTTGCTGTCCTCCAGTCCTAGGCCAGTACCCGTTCCTGCGGCAGGGGTGAGCAAACCAGTTGTAGGGTTGCCAACTCCCAAGTTCCCTTCTCCCTGGTCTATGGCGTTGTCCTGGGTTTCTGCCCCCATGCCTAGGTTTGCTTCTGTGGGGTCATCTGTGGCGATCGCCGCTGAGACTTCTGAATCGGGCTGGGGTAACAAGGCTGGAGCTAGGGCAACGGACTGCACCGGTTCTTCAAGTTCGGGTTCTTCAAGTTCGGGTTCTTCAAGTTCGGGTTCTTCAAGAGCTGCTATCGCTTCTGACTCTGGGGGTTCTGGTTCTGTTAGGTCTGGTTCTGGGGAAATATCTTCCATCGCCTCTGCTTGGGGAGCCTCTGTGTCAACCTCGGCAATCAGAATCTCGATTTCTTCAGGATCTGTTTCAGGGTTAACCCGATCGCCTCGAAAAGTCGGCACGGGAAAGCCCATGATAATCCCATGGACTGCTACGGAAGTGATCAAGCTACTGGTGACAAAGATCTGGAGCAACCGGCTTTCTTTTTGCCGTTGCTGGGTAACGGGTGTCGAGACATCCATGGTTGGGTTAGAGTAGAGTGCCTGGGTGAAATTCTGGGGGGAGGTGACCCGCCCTCAACTTTAAGGTGCTGGGGGATGGCTTAGGGTTGCTGGGTGGCAATCGCTAGCTGTACTCCGTCAATCTGGCGAATTTGATCAATGACTGCGACGACACGATCGTGGGTCACGGCCCCATCCGCATTGAGAACCAAGATCAAGTCTTGCTCAGGTTCCTTGAGGGCTAGGGCCGCAGCGGATAAATCTTCCACGGCTAAGGGCATTTTATTGAGATAGAGATCTCCTGCTGCCTTGAGGGTCACAGTAGCCTTAACACTTCCTTGGGGTTGGGCAGTTTTAGCCTTGGGTAGGTTGACGCTTAGGGCTTCAAATCGCCCTAAAAACAGGGTGGACATGATAAAAAAGGTCAAGATTGCAAAAATCACATCGATCATCGGGACGATGTTAATTTGTGGCGGATAATCGGGTTCATCAATGCGTCGTCTTCCCATAGGGCATCTCCTGATGGTGGGCAAGGGAAGGGGCTGCTTCAGATAATTTACGTCTATGGCTGCGACGGTAGAGTAGCTCTAGTGCAGCGGAATGCTCCTGAATTAAAGCAAGTTGTCGTAAATAGAAGCCACGGAATGTATTGGCAAAAAATAGGGTGAAGACTGCTACAACCAAGCCAAAAGCAGTCGAAGTTAACGCTTCGCTAATCCCTGCGGTTACGCCTATGGTTTCAGTTCCCCCCACATTGCCTAAGTCTAAGGCACTGAAGGATCGAATTAACCCCAGGACTGTTCCCAGGAGTCCCAGAAGGGGTGAGAGCGTCACGATCGTGTCAAATATATTATTAAACCGCTTAATCACTGGGATCTCAGCCTGGATTGCCCCGTCGATCGCGAGAGCCAGTTCGTCTGCTTCTGCATCTTCCAGGCTCATGGCTTCCCAAAAAATGCGAGCGATCGGCAGATCTAGATGTCGCCCTAAATGCTCCTGGGCCAAGCTAGGTTCTGAGCGATAGAGCGTGAGGGCATCCTTGACCACTTTTCCCTGACGCTGGTGTATGCGGTACCAAAAAACGGCTCGTTCTGCAATTAGCGCGATCGAGACGATCGAAAAGACCAGTAAGGGAACTCCAACGATCCCCGCTGCGGCCACAACTTCGCCTATTGTTTGCATGTCTGTTCCTGAGTCTGATCTGAAGAACCCTTTGAGTTGATCTCCCGTTCGGTTCTGGGGAATTCTTTAGGTTGGATAGGTCGCCTGCTCCTGGAAAAGTCAGTCTACCGCTGTCTTGTTGGTAACTTAAAGTTTATCGGTAAGTCAAGCCTTCAAGCCCTGTCCTTCGTGTTGAGAGAGACCTGCCGGTTAAGTAGAGACCTCTTCGCCTGGGGAGGCTACAACTTCAGGGGAACCAGGTAATAGTATGCTCATTTCTGGCCTGCTGTACTAGCCCCATAAAAAAGCATCCCGATCGAGCGACCAGGATGCTTCCCAGGACTGACCTGAGTTTTGGAGATTTGAGTCAGCGGGGGAATAGAATCCCCCACTCTGAACAGAACTAAGGACTAAGCCTAGTCGAGGTCCGACATAGCCATCACAGGCTCGTTCTTACGATCGATCCCCTTCTCAAAACCAGCCGCAGCAGCGCGAGCGCGACCCGCGTGCCAGAGGTGACCAATCAAGAAGAAGAAGCCCAGGATGAAGTGGGAACCGGCCAACCACTGGCGCAGGTTCACATAGTTCACGGAGTTCGGCTCAGTGATGATACCGCCCACGGAGTTAATCGAAGCCAGAGGCGCGTGGGTCATGAACTCAGCCGCGCGGCGAATCTGCCAGGGCTGCACGTCATTTTGGAGCTTGTCGAGATCCAAGCCGTTGGGTCCACGTAGGGGTTCCAGCCAGGGGCCACGGAAGTCCCAGAAACGCATGGTTTCACCCCCAAAGATGACCTCACCCGTGGGGGAGCGCATCAGGTACTTACCGAGACCGGTCGGACCTTGGGCAGAGGCGATGTTTGCACCAATGCGTTGGTCACGGATCAAGAAGGTGAAGGACTGGGACTGAGAAGCCTCAGAACCGGTGGGGCCGTAGAATTCGCTGGGATAAACGGTGTTGTTAAACCAGACGAAGGCAGAGGCAATGAAGCCCATCAGGGACAGAGCGCCCAAGCTGTAGGACAGGTAAGCTTCACCAGACCAGACAAAGGCACGACGTGCCCAGTTGAAGGGACGGGTGATCAGGTGCCAGGTGCCACCGATGAAGCAGTGGAGGGCAACCCAAATGTGACCGCCAACCACGTCTTCCATGTTGTTCACCCCGATCAGCCAGCCTTCGCCACCGAAGGGAGAGCGGAAGAGGTAACCGAAGAGAACGCTGGGGCTGAGGGTGGGGTTGGTGATAACCCGAACGCCGCCGCCACCAGGAACCCAGGGATCATAGACCCCACCGAAGAACATGGCCTTGAAGACGAAGAGGCTTGCGCCGATGCCCAGAACAATCAGGTGGAACCCTAGAATGTTGGTCATCTGGTTCTTGTCTTTCCAGTCCTGGCTGAAGAAGTCAGAGTACTGCTCCAGGGTTTCAGGACCACGGAGGGTGTGGTAAACACCGCCTAAGCCGAGAACGGCAGAGGAGATCAGGTGAAGAACACCAACAATGAAGTAGGGGGTGATGTCGGTGATTTCACCACCGGGGCCTACTCCCCAACCTAGGCTAGCCAGGTGAGGCAGGAGGATGTCGCCTTGTTCGTAAAGGGGCTTTTCAGGGGTGAAGTGAGCCACTTCAAACAGGGTCATGGCACCGGCCCAGAAGACGATGAGACCGGCGTGGGCGACGTGGGCACCCAACAATTTGCCAGACAGGTTGATTAGACGTGCGTTTCCGGCCCACCAGGGGTATCCAGAAGTCTTGAGGTCGCTTCCAACAAAGCGATCAGAGAGCGTTACCACGGGGCAGAACCTCCTCAGGGAAGATAAAGTTTTCGTGGGGC
>JAYKJG010000241.1:0-3324 GCA_035286285.1 Prochlorothrix sp. | reverse complement strand
CAGTAAAAGTTGAGAGGATGTTGCGTCGATTCATCAAGGGTCTTACTGTGCCAATGGGGGAAGGGGTCCGAAGACTGCCCCGCAAACCGAAATGAGAGCGATAACATAGGGGACAGTTTCGTAAACCTTGGTAGTGGTATTCTATGCAAGCAGAATTATGGGCCGAACTGCGCCCCAGAAGCGCTCTAGAGACCGAAATTCCCCAGATGTTAGCCCTTTTGCAACAACATTTTGAGGGAGTGACAGAAGCCCAGTTTCGATCGGACCTCGCCCCGAAAAACTGGGTGATCTTAATTTGGCAAAACCAAACCCTCAAGGGCTTCACCACGCTCCAACTGTATTCCACCCACGATCGCCAAACCCACACCCCCCTCCGCATTGTCTACTCCGGCGACACCATTACCGACCCCTCCATTTGGTCTAGCCCCATCCTAGCCCAAGCCTGGGCTAAAACCCTGCAAAATCTCCACCACAGCGACCCCAGCCCACTTTATTGGCTCTTAATTTCTTCTGGCTACCGGACCTATCGCTTCTTGAGCCTATGCTTTCAGCAGTTCTATCCCTGCTACGATCGGCCTACCCCCGCCCCAACCCAAGCCTTGATCGACCAGTTAGCCCAGGCCCAATTTGCTGACCACTACGATCGCGCCACTGGCCTGGTTCGCTTTCCCCAACCCCAAAAACTCCGCCCCCATCTCCAGCAAATCGCCCCCGATCGCCACCATGATCCCCATATCGCCTTTTTTCTCCACCATAATCCCCATCACCTCCAGGGCGACGAGTTAGTCTGTTTAGCGGAAGTCGCCGAAAGCAATCTCACAGCAGCGGGGAAACGGCTCTGGCAGAGCAAACTCAGGCTACAAGTCCCACAGGCAGAGGAGGGCTAGCGGATAGTCGAAAACTTGCGCTGAGTTGCGGCAATCCCAGGGATCGCCGAGGTGCAACCATCCCCAGGGATCGCCAGCAGGGGGTTCCTGCTCCAGAGCTTGGACTATCGACTAAATAAGCTGAATCCTAAAGGCCGCTCTAGCTCCCACACATTCCCCAACCCGATCGGCTCCGATTTCCTGCAATTGCTGCAACAGTTCCCGACTCTGGGCACGCAGTGCCGCCACATCCACCCCCTCATAGTCTGGACTGTAGGAGGCTAGCCGCCCCAGGCTCTCTCCCAGCAGGGTGACGGTGCCGCGCCAGTTGTGGTTACCGAGGTGGTAGAGAGCAACGGCCAGTTGCAGAATGCCTTGGTAAAAGGTGCGATCGGGGTCGATGGCTTCAGTCCAGAGTTCTTCTAGGGTGTCGTGGCAGGTGTAGAACTCTTGGGCATTAAATTGGGCGATTCCTTGCCAGAATTGGGGCGGAAGCGTGGAGTTCGGGGGAATTTCCATACTATCGTTGCGGGTTAAAGGACTCAAATTCTGATCACGGTTAGGGTTTATGGCTCTGATGGCCTTACCCTAGACTAAAACGAAGCCTTAGTTGAAAATAGACAGCATCCTGCTGCAACCTTGGATTTGCCCCCTGGACTATGGAAATTTTTGTGCTGCTTTATCAAATTGGCCCCGATCAAGAGGGGATTCACACCTTGCGCATGGCCGATCGCAGTGTGGTGTTGATGTTTGAGGATGAGGACGATGCAACCCGCTATGCGATGTTGCTGGAGGCCCAAGACTTTATGGTGCCGTCGGTGGAGCGCCTCGATCGCGAGGAAGTGGAGTCCTACTGCCAAGATGCGGGCTATGACTACCGCCTAGTTCCAGCGGGGTTTGTGCCCCGCAGCAATGAGGATCGGCTGCTGTTGGCCCCGCCAGAGAGCAATATTGAGGCGGACTTGGAGGCGCTGCGGGAGGGCGATGTTTCGGCACAATCCGGCGATCGATCCAGCCGCAACCCCGAACCCGCACCGGATCCCATGGCGGCAGAGGAATATTCCCAACGGGAACTCGATGCGATTCGCCGCCGCTTGGAGGGGTTGCTGTAGGGAATCCCCCCTGGCCCCCTTGGGACGGGGAAGCATCAGAGAGAATCGGCTTTTCTGCCTTTCCCAGGGGAATTCAGGGGGATTCTTCAGGAACTTTAGCCCTAGCTCACTGCGGCGGCAAGGTAGGCTTGCTCCTTGGTGCTGTTGGTGTAGTGGGGGGTCCAGCCACCGGGATCCTGGAAGAGGCGGATGGCTCGGATGCGGCGATCGTCCGCGAGGGTGAACCAGTGCAAGGTTCCCTGGGGTACCACGAGCAAATCCCCCGCTTCCACTTCAATTTTAACCACGGAGCTAGTTTTGGGGTTGATATAGAAAATGCCGCGACCGGCGATCGTAAAGCGCACCTCATCTTCATCATGCCAGTGCTCTTTATCGAATTTCGCCAGCATTGCCTCTAGATTAGGGGTATCCGGCTTGATATCAATGACATCGGCGGTGACATAGCCGCCTTGGGCCTTCAGGGCTTCAATTTCACCGCTATAGGCTGCGAGAACTTCGTCACTGCTCGCGGTCTCGCTGAGGGGGTGGCTCGGTTCCCACTGTTCGTAATCGAGGCCGATACCTTGGAGATAGGTCTTGATTTCAGCCGCTGCGGTGAGGGTTTTGGGTTCATCGAGCAGGGTTAGGGTTGCCATGGTCTGTTTAGGTCGAGAGGGGGTCTACAGGTGAATACGATCGGGTCAAGGCTGGGAGTCTAGTACAAGCTCAGGTCAGGCTATGACCTAGACTTCTCCGATGTAGTGGGCAAGGATTTCGCCAAAGTTATGGCGGGTATAGCTCTTATGGCTGCGTTCTAGCCATTCAAACACATATTGGTTGATGTTTTTGAATTGTTCGTCGAGGTTGGCGGGGGTGCGGGTGATTTGGTTGAGGAGGGCTTGGGCAGTGGCGAGGCTGGTTTGGGTGTGGTCGTAGTGGCGGGCGTTGCTGTGCTGGATGGCGGCGATTTTCAGGAGGGCTTTGTAAAGTTTTTTGAGGTCGGGGAGGAAGCTTTTGGCGACATCGATCGAGTACTCCTGTCCCCCTAGCTTAAACTTAATCTCGATGTCTAAATCGACGGTTCCGGCGGTTTCTAGGCGAACATCGTCGAAATAATAGTAGGAGTAGGGATAGCGGTAGAGCATTCGCCGTTTGCTGGTGGCTGAGGTGCCATCAAGGTGAATCAGGGCCAGATCGGTGAAGCAGTATTCGTCAGTTTTGGATTTGATCAAAAAGTAAATTTTTTCGCCGTCTTCATGGAGTACGTAGTCGTCGGCATCGACTTTATCGTAGTCGGCGGGCTTAATCACGGAGCCAATATCGCTCAGGCCCAGAACATCGGCGGCCATATTTTTGAACATGCTGAC
>JAYKJG010000240.1:0-3052 GCA_035286285.1 Prochlorothrix sp. | reverse complement strand
AGTCTGTTCAACGGCTAGTTCTTCTGTAAAGGCGGTAAAATCACCGGAAAATTCTGCTGTAAATGCCTCTAAACCCGCTAGACTGCCTGGATTTAAGGCTGAGCCTCCGATCGCCGCCGAGGTCACCTCCGAATCTACAGCGCCCAACTGATCTGCTAACTTATCTGCTAACTGATCTGCCAACTCATCGTCTAGCCGTTGGAATGCTTCACTCAGCGTCTGTTCCAACGCCTTTAGGTCTATTTCCGCCGCTGTTTCGGTTTTTGTCGCGCCGGTATAATTCGCGCCGGTATAATTCGCGCCGGTATAATTCTCCCCAGCCGTTGCCCCGTCTACAAGCGTTTCCTCTAGCTTTGCCCCGCCAGTTTCCCCCCCTTGCCAAGCCGGGAGAGGAGCCGGACTTGATAGGCGATCGAACACTGCCCCAGGATCTGTTCCTAAAGAAGGGTTCGTCAGCCAGCGGACGACTAACCCCAATCCCGGCAGCGATCGCCAGCGATCGAACCAATGGCGACCCAAAATCTCCGGCAATGTCTTACAGGTTTGCCATTCCCCCAACAAAAAACCCTCCCCCAGCCAGCCCCGCAGTTGGTCCTCCAAATCCTCCACGACTCTGCCCCCGTAGAGCCGTGGCACATAGTCGGTGCTGTGGATCTCCAGAAATGTCACCAACCCCCGCCCCCGATCGCGCTGTCGCCAAAATTCCACTTCTCGACAGCACCGATCGGACCAGCCATCATACAGCACCACCAAAGCCGGAGCGGTCTCCGCCTCAGCAGTTCCAGCCCCCACAGCAGCCGAACCCAACGCCTCAGCTTGGGGGGCATCGGTCGGAAGCTGGGAGCGCTCAGGCAGATCTACACCCGCATCAGAAGCAGCAGGATCCGGGGGGATAGGCTTGGCCGAAGAGGGAAAAAGACCCATGGGAATGAGGGGTAAAAAATGGGTAGAGCCATGAAAAACTATATCGCCGTTGGGGGGGGCTTGGAACCCTCGACTGGCGTAGGGGTCGCGCCCCTGTGGCTCCCCTTTTGGCGGCCAACCACGGGGGCAACCATGGGGGGATTGCCCTACCGAAATGGGTGAACCCGTCAATGGGTGAACTTGCCAATGGGTGAACCCGCCAATGGGTGAACTTGCCAATGGCGAAGGGTCCATTTCACTTTTGCCAAGGGGCGGACTAAAGTCCGCACTACGAACCGTTTGAGCCAGGTTAGGGGCTAGGTTGCTCCAAAGTGAAATGCACCCATGGCGAAATGGACCCTAGCCTTGGTTTTTGATCAGCATCACATCAATGATATTTTGGGCCGTGGCCTCAGAAATTTTGAGCACGCGGTGTAGCTCATCCAGAAATGTCTGCTCCTCTGGCGTGACGCAGCCATCGGACAAAATTAAATCCGTTGCCACAGCAAAGGCCGTTTGCTCCAACTTTTCCGGCAATGCTGTCTGAGCCGCCGCTAGTAAGACGGCAATGCCTTGGTTTTTCATAATGGTCAGAAGCTTATCAAACAGCCGCTCCATTTGAGCGTTGGCATAGCCCTGGAACAAGTTCATCCGGGACAGAACATAGGGCAGACTCTGGGCTTCTTCATCGGAGAGATAACCGTCGGCAGCGATCGCAGTCAGCGCAATGGCAGCAAATGCCTCTGCCCCATTGAGCTTAGGTTGCTCCGTAGCAGGTACAGCACAAACTTGGTCAAATAACCCCATAAACTTGAGCGCTTTAATAACAGGTCTAGGGCAGTGGTAAAGTATTAGGATACCTATGCTTACATAAGCCGCACTATTTTACGGCTAATGTGTTACACAACCCAGAGATTTCCAGAGATTTAAAGGTTATGAAATAATGGAGATTGTTGGTCAACTTGTCTGTTAGCCGGATCTGGGTTAACGCGAGGGGACCGTCAGCCCCAATTCAGCCCCCCCATCACCCCAGATCTCAATCCTGCCTCAGATCCTTGCGACCCCAACCTCACCGTGACCTTAGACAACGCCTCCAGCCATCCCCACAGCGACACCCAAGACATGACCACTACACCAGCCTCCACCCCAGAAGCCGCCTCTACCCCAGAAGCCGCCTCCACCCCCAATCCCGACGAAACCACCGAAATTACCCCTCGCCCGGTCCTGGATCTCCAGCCCAGCCGGACGCGAGCGCTGTCCTTTGCGGGTAAGCGTCCGATCGATCCCAGCCCCGTCCAAGTTAGCTATACCGTTTCCCTCGCCGGAACCCGTCCCGTGATGCGAAACACCGTGAACCCGGCCCAACAGCCGATCAACTTCAAGAAAACTCCCTATGTCATGAACCGCCCGATCGCCCCGAATACCACCGAAGACAGCACCAAAATGCTGGAATATCTCGACTAGGGCTGAGGAACCATGACCACCCGCAAACCCCAAACCAGCTTTCGGTGGTTACCCCTGAGTGTTGGGGCGATCGGGGGAACCCTGCTGTTTCTCAATCGGCTGCTGACCCCGGCCATTACCGACTCCCAAGCCCGCTCCGATGCCCTCGGAGTTTTACTGGGGGCGGTTTTAATCTTAGTGGGGCTGCTCTGGCAACAAATTCAACCCCGCGATCCTGAAGCTGTTCTTCTAGAGGGCGAGGAGGGGCTGGAGCTAGCCGCTGATCTGCCGGAGGCGGTCCAAATTGAGTTGGCCTGGATGTCCCAAATTTTGCTCACCAACACCGCGACCCGGTCCCTGGTGGTGTGGTATGACGATCGGGTGCTGCTGCGGCGGGGGATCCTGGGACCGATCGCCACCGTGACCCCTGGTGCCATCCTCCAGCGGCTCCAACAGCAGCAAAAACCCGTTTACCTCGTCAGCCTCAAGCTCTATCCCGGTCGCTTTGAGTTTGACTATCTGCCCCCCAATACCCAGGGCGTGATCTGCCAACCCTTGGGCGATCGGGGTGCCCTAATTTTGGGAGCCAACGCCCCCCGCAGCTACACCCAGCAGGACGAACGCTGGATAGAAGCCCTAGCCGAAAAGCTCACCCACAGCCTCCAAAGCCTGGAGAAAAGCCTTACACCATGAGGGAAGGCAGGGC
>JAYKJG010000239.1:0-3301 GCA_035286285.1 Prochlorothrix sp. | reverse complement strand
AATTATAGTTCTTGCGAAAGGCTTCTAGCTCCTGCTGCTTGGTCTGCACCCGGTCCCGCACAACGGGTAGTTGCTCATCCACAAAGGCGATCCCCTGGTTGAGGGAGTCCCGCTGCTGCTGCAAACTGTAGCCTAGATAAGCCTGCGACACAGCATCTAGCACCGCCTTAATCTCCTCAGGGTCGGATCCCTGATAGCTCACGGTCACAATTTGGGAACTTGTGGGGTTGGAGAGAGAAAGCTTGGCACTGAGGGCTTCATAGCTCAAGTCCGGATAGGTTGTGGTCAGGGCCTCATGGACCGGACCCAGCAAGAGAGGACTTCTGAGAATCTCCAGTTGGGTGGCGATATCTGGCCCAGTGTTGAGTTGAGAGGAGGTCGCCACTAATTCTGGCGGGTATTGAGGAGATTCCCGCTCTCCTAGGGACAGGTTAAACGATCCTTGATAGACCGGTTTTTGAGTTAGGGTATTAGCCCAGGTTAGGGCCGCGACGGTGACGGCTACCCCGCCAACCCAGGCGGCACGACGGCGCAGCATGATGAGGAACTGCTTGAGATCAAATTCATCCTCGGTGGTGGCATTGCTTGGGCTGCTGTAGTAGGCCACCGGCATCATTTGGACGTTGGCGGTAGCGGGGACTAAGTGGGGTAGGGTTCCGAGGGTCTCGATCGAGTTGGGTTGCCCAGAGGGAGTAGAGCGCCTGCGGTTAGCCCGTTGGGGCGGTTGCGGGGAATTGGGCGGCATTTGAGAGGGGGGGGTTCCTGAGTAGGGGGGCTGGGGCACTGACTCAGGCTGTGACGCAGACGAATGGGAAGGATTAGGACGTTGTGGCTGCATGGAACCCACCTCACAAATAAACCGGACACTGAACACAGGGAAGGGAGCAAACGGCGGAAGTTTTAAGGCAGGGGTCAAACCGTTGAAGAATAGCCTAACGCCTATGGCTCAACGGTTCACCCCAGATCATAGGGTGAACGATCGACTTGTGAACGATCGACCTCTACGTTTTGCGTCGAGTGCGATGCTCACCGTCGGTTTCGCGATAATCTCTCGTAGGGCAGTTTCAGTAGAGCGAACTTCCCTCGAACTTGGGTAAGCTTGTTGGCCGCCAGCAAGAGCACCCCTCCGCACAAGGTGAATCTTACCGTGTCCCTCCGTCAGTTTAGCCTGAAATTTTAGCCTTGTATACGGCTGAGATAAAGCTGAGATGCTGACAGGCGAGGGCGATCGCCGCAGGGACCCCTAGGGGGTAAGCAGGTCTAAGGTAACAGACAATCCCCGTTGTTGCAGGGTTTTTTGGAACAGTGGGGAGGGTAGAGCTTGTTCCACGGGCCAAACACCGGGCGCTTGCCAGCTTTGGCTGAGCAGGAGTTGGGCGAGACTGCCGGTCCCTGCGCCCACGGTGCGCAACATCTGGGGATGACTCAAGGTGACACGGGCACGGGTGGCTTGGCCCTGGGACTGGCCCTCTACATCAGCAAGGATGGCCACCCCGGTGCCGGTCCAGCGATCGGTGATTTGGGTCATGCCATAGCTGAGCTTGGCTAAGGCTTCAATGAGCCAGGGTTGCTGGAGAACTCCCCCCGGTAGGCGGGTCATTGCGCCCGTGAGGGTATTGTAAAAGCCCGGTAGGGAGCCAAATTTGGTGGTGACAGTGTGGAGTTGGGGAAAACTGCGGGGCAAGGTGGCGGCTTCGCTGGTGCTAAACCAATAGACCGCAGCACGATCGTAGGGCGGGGGGAACTGGACCCAGGTCGGTTGGGAATAGGGGGCGATCGATCGCCACGTCCCCTCAACCCAAGCTTGGAAAGCATGGCGAATTTCTAAAAAGGTTGTGCGCATCACCGTTGTGCCTGCCCCCCCAGACCCCGCTACCACATAACTGAGGTGTACCGCCTCCGCTTGCTCCAGAGCCTCCACCCCTAGGCGCACCATACTATTAGAGATCCCCGGAAATACCCCAGTACTCACCACCGCCGTAACCCCTGCGCTGGCAGCCCGCTCCCCCAACACCATCGCCTCTTGAACAAACCGGGGGTTATCGCTCACATCCAGATAGGACACGCGATGCTCAATACAGGTACGCAGCACCCGCTGATCCCGGTAGTCAAAGGGGCCTGCACAGTGAATTACCAGGTCAACGCCTTGGATCAAGGTGGACAGGCGATCGAGATCCGCCAAATCCAGCGACACACAGCGGACACGACTGCCCCAGGCAGCGGCCTCTTGGGGCTTGGGGGGACAACGACGGGTGAGGAGCAGATGGGCATTGGTATAGGCCAAGAGATCCTCGGCGATCGATCGGCCAATCTTGCCCAAGCCCCCAAGGATCAAAACCTGGGGCAGTCCCAATCGCCCTTGTCCCGCCAGCAGCGCTGAATCAGGCTGAGTTCCTGCGCTCATCGCCATGGCGAACCTAGTTAGAGGGGGTTGGGGAGGGGTCTGGAGAAGGGTCTGGGAAAGTTTGCTGCTTGGGATTTGGCTCATCCCCCAACACCTTGGCCGGAAGGCCATTGATGGCAACCCAAACCAAATCCGATCGACCCACCACTAGATTCAAAGACTGCTGAGCCGTCCAGCTTTGCTGAGACCCATTCTCCAAAAGCCCTTCATAGGCAACGGTGCCATCCACCGTAGCCCGGACCCAAGACGTGCCCCCCCGCACCGAAAGCACCAGCGTCAAAGGGAGGGTGTTGGCACTGGCGGCGGGGGAGGGTTGGGCGGTGACGGCAGGGGGAGCAGTTGCAGCCGGGGCATCAGTTGCAGTCTGCCCGCCGCTCGCTGCTGTCGGTGCATTGAGGGGGGCAGCGGCATTGGTGGAGGTGGTGCCTAGGGTGCCTGCTGGATCGCCCCCAGAACGGCTAGTCAGAACCTGGGGCAGTCCCCAAGCCAAAAGAACAAGACCCGCCACCGCCCCCACCCCCAGGACCAAAGGCTGCATGACAGACCATGGCGTAGACGGGGCCGGGGGAGTTAAAGATAAGGGCACGATCGGGGGCGGTAGCGGGCGATCGGAGCCGGTCAAGGCCACAGCCGTAGGGGCTGGCTCCGTTGCGGGGGAGGTGGGCAGAGCCTCCGGGGGCACTGCTGCGGTGGTAACGGCGGGGGCTGGGGAGGTTGGGGTTGGACCCATGGGAGCTACCGAGCCAGCCGCTGGCGTGCCATTCTGCCGTTCTGCGGCCCCTGGGGCTGGACGGGTAACGTCACGGTTAACCCCAAAGGCTGGGAACTGCGGCCCTGGCAGTGGGGAGCCAGATTGTGGGGTGCTCAGGGGTTGAGAACCTGTGGGGCGAGGGGAGG
>JAYKJG010000238.1:0-3978 GCA_035286285.1 Prochlorothrix sp. | reverse complement strand
AAGGCTTGGGGGGTGCCCAGTTCTGGAGCCGTGCCACCTGACCCCCCCAAGGCAACGGGTTTGGCATTGGGCAGCACCACCTTATCGTCATCACTTGGTCCTATGACTGCTTTGAGGGTACTGAGGCGCGGGAGACCCACGATCGGCGGGGGAACGACTGCGCCGCTAGACTCCACCGCTGCGGGGCTAGGACGGGACTGCATGGGCTGAAACGGAGGGGCTTCGGCGAGGGGGGGGCGTTTATCATCCAGACGATCGAGGATGGCCTGCCCTTGAAAGCCCAAAAATTCCCCATAACGCTTGAGCAGAGCACGCAGATAAACTGGCTCCGGCAAACTGTTCACTTGGCCCGATTCAAGGGACTGGAGCACGCCCGATCGGATATGGGTCGTTTCCGATACCATTTGCAGGGTTAGGTTCTGCTGCTCCCGTTGTCCTTGGAGAAAGGAACCAATTTCTTGCAAATTTGCGATTTGGGTAGGTTGCCACCGATCCACAGGACGTTCTCCTAGCGTAATGGAGCATTTTTGAAGGAAGATGACGGATCAACCGACGGGGTAGACCCCCAAAATGTCATTGCCAAAAATTTCCCTGATAGTATAGTAGACCTTCCCCAAAACTCAAGGGGCTAGGGCAGATTTTTAGTGCTCAGAACTTCCAGGGAGAGGTTCCTAGCGGCTCAGATCAGGGACACGCCCCCCGATCGGGTTGGGGGAGATGGGGCACCTCACGCTCCAGCCCCCAGCCCCCTGGGAGGGTCGCTGGGCGATCGGCGGGCTGCTGCTCCCCTGCCCATGCTCCCTGGATCGGGTGCAGTTCACGTTTGCCACGGGACGGACTAAAGTCCGTACTACGAGCCTTTTGAGCCAAGTCAGGGTCTGGGTTGCCCCAAAGTAAACTGCACCCCCTGACTCAATGTCAGACGAAACGTCAGACGAAATGTCAGACCAAATGTCACACCATTGTCACATTTGCCCTCTGGCGTAAACTTTGTTTTCGGACTGCCCCCAGACAAAAATGGGTCTGATAAGGTGAAAAACAGGTATCCGCATTCCGCTCTTGAAGACCAGTTACACCCGACGGGCATTGCCCTTCCATGGCCCCTTTGCAGTATTTTGGACCCAATTCTACCCATGACGAAACGATTTGCCTACGGCTGGATTCAAGACTGGTGTCAGGACAACGGCTGGACTGATTTGTTTGTGGAGCGCTATATCTATTGGGCTTTTCCACCGGGAGCCGTGATGCCCCAGCCCATTCCGCTCCAGGCATTGCGGGCGATTAAGACTGCGAAGGGGTTCAGCCCGGTTGAGCGGTGGAGTTATGGTTCGGCCTTGGGACTGAGTGCCTTGACCGTGGGGTTAAGCTACTGGTTGCAGTGCCCCCTGCCGTTGGTGTTAGCCTTTGCCTTTGGGGCGATGGTGGTGGCCTATTTAGATGAAGACGAGACGTTGTTGTGCTGAGAGTGGATGGGTTGAAGCAGTGAAGTCTACCCGTTGCTATGGGTGACCGATGGCCAACCCCAAGGCCAACAGAGGGGACGGGGTTATGCCTGGGTAAGGGCTTCGGCTTGGTGTTTTTGTAACGTTTCGAGGGGGAGGGGGCCGTGGAGATGGGACCACGGCAGGGGGCGATCGATCGGCCACTCCTCCTGAACATAGAAGTCCAAACTGGGCAACTGACCCCGGAGGGTCTTGAAGCCCCGCCGGTAACTGCCGAGGGAGTCGCCGTAGTGCCGCACTTGGAGCAACAGCGGAGCCAGCCGCCGATCGCCCCTAGAGAGCAACGCCTGAATCACCGACCAGTTATAACTTTCGGGCCGGAAGTCAATGCCCTGGGGCCGCAGGCGCTTTTGCAGGGTTTTCAGGCGCTTTTCCGCATCGGGGTTCAAGCCCTGCCACTGGAACGGCGTGTGGGCCTTGGGCACAAAGGTGCTACAGCCCAAGGTCAGCCGCAAACCCGGAGCCGCCCGTTTCAGGCCCACCATCATCTCTGCCGTGGCCTCCACATCTTCGGGCTGTTCCCCCGGAATGCCCACCATCCCGTAAAGCTTCAGCCCCCGCAGTCCTCCGGCCTTGGCCCGCTGGGCCGCTGTGGTAATTTCTTCGGTGTCTAGCTTTTTGTTGACAATGCGTCGCACCCGTTCTGAGCCGCTTTCCACGGCGATCGTCAAAGACTGAGTGCCCCGCTGGCTGAGGAGGTGGGCTAGGGTTTCGGTGACGGTGTTGGTGCGGACGGAGGCAAGGCTCAGGCGAACGCCGTCGTAGGCGGGTTTGGCGAGGTGCTGGAGCAACTCCGCAAATTGGGGATGCTGGGTCACGGAGGCTCCTAGAAGGCCGAGGCGCTGGGTCACTTGCAAGCCCCGATCGATCGCCGGAATTAAGCCATCCCCCAAGTCTGCCGTCCGAAAGGGCAGCGTTAAGTAGCTCGCTAAACAAAAGCGGCACAATTCCGGGCAACTGCGCACAACTTCCACCATATAGATGCTGTCCCAGGCGGCTTGGGGGGTAACAACGGTGGAGGCAGAGAGGCGGTTGCCGCGATAGGTTTGTTTGGTTACGGTGGCGGGGACTGCGGCCTCGATCGGGGTGATGGCGGCGATCGGCCCCTCAGGATCACAATAGGTCACGGTATAGAGGCTGGGCACATAGAGGCCCGGAACCTGGGCAAGGTGTCGCAGTTGCTGGCGGCGATCGGCCCCCCGCACCGCCTGATAGGCATCAATAAAGGGATCTAAGATCACTTCCCCATCCCCCAGCAGAATCAGATCAAAGAACTCTGCAAAGGGTTCTGGGTTCCCCGTCAGCACCGGCCCCCCGCCAAAGACCAGGGGATGGGCAGCGGTGCGATCGCGGCTGAGCAAGGGAATGTGCAACCGCTCTAGCAAATCAAAGATATGGCCGTAGTCCAATTCCCAGGAAAAGGAAAAGCCTAGCAATTCCGGCGTTGCCGGTAGGGAATCGTTGAGATCCAAAAAGAGGCGACTGACCTGGAGATCCGATCGCTGGGCGAGCCAAGCCCAGACCATTTGGTAGCCCAAACTGGTGATGCCGACGCTGTACTGATTGGGAAAGGCGAAAATCAGGGGAACTGCGTCGGTTTGGGGGGTGGCGGGGCTAAAAAGAAGCTGTTCCTCAGCAAAGCTAGGAGCGGGCGATCGAGGGGGAGCAGCGGACATGGCAGCGGGGCGGGCGGGCAAGGGCGGGCAAGGGCGGGCAATGGAGCAGGGCCGAACCCAGGTCAGTCCCGCCACCTCACCGTAGCAACAGGGCAGCCACGGCGGAAGATCTGGGCCAGTCCGAAGAGCTTGGCCAGTAAAATGATATACAGTCTAACCCGATCGTCCGTGCATCCTAAACCCGATCGTTCGGGTGCCTCCCACGGCGAACTGAACAAACGCCCTTTCTTGAACGCTTTTGAACGCTATGGATACATCCCACTCTCACCCCTCAACCCCTACCACAACCGCTAACTCCGCCCCCAATCCTAACCCTCACCATGACCACAATCATCCCCACAGTCATGATCATAACCACAGCCACGATCCCCAATCCCAGAAGCGCATTATAAACCGACTCTCACGCATTGAGGGCCATATTCGCGGCATTAAAGCCATGGTGGAGGAAGATCGGCCCTGTCCTGAGGTTTTAATCCAGGTTGCAGCCGTGCGGGGGGCGCTAGACAAGGTAGCACGGCTGATCCTAGATGAGCATTTAACGGAATGTGTGGCCCGTGCTGCCAATGCGGGAGACATTGAACTGGAGCTAGCGGAGCTAAAGGCGGCTTTGGATCAGTTCCTGTAGGCGGGTCCATTGCACTTTGGCAGGTTTACCAATTGGCGGGTTTACCGATTTATACCAAATCCGACTAATCTCGATTCGTTTTGGTAGGGGCAATCCCCCCGTGGTTGCCCCTGTATTTGGCGGTCAGAGGGTCGGCACAGGGGCACGACCCCTACCCGTTTATTCTGTTTCAGGC
>JAYKJG010000237.1:0-10221 GCA_035286285.1 Prochlorothrix sp. | reverse complement strand
TGCCATAGTGATTGAGTTCTCCTTTTCGGGTTAATCCTCCATCCAGGCTTGTGAACTATGGCTCTCAGCTTGCCGTGAGCCATAACCAATCACCCGAAATCCTGGATGTGCGATTTTTTGACAACCTCGCCACTATACCACTAAGGCAACCCAGTTGGGAATTATTGATGGCGCTGCCGTTAACTGCCGCCTCGGCGGCGAGAACTTCCACCTCGACGGGATTTAGTCGAGATATCGTATTCTAAGGCGGCTCCGATCGCCAGCAGGACCGCACTAAAAACCCATCCCACCTCCGGCAACTCACCGCTCTTGTAGTCCAGATTGGTGCTGACCGCGTAGTAGTACCACATGTCCGCAATGTAGAAGCAGAACATCGCCGCCGCGATCATGCGCCACGATTGGGCAAAGCGCCCCCCCCAGAAAGCCAGCAGCAACGTCGAAGCAGCAATCAGCAGGGCCACATCACCCACAATGTAGGTAAGGTTGACCACATCTTCAAAGGGGGCGAGGGCATCATCGATCGCCAAGGCCCAGCCCGGTGCCCCACTCCCCGATAGCTCACCCACCTCTTGGCCGGGGCTAACCCCCGCCGCTGCCGTCAGGAGATCATATTGGGAATCGGCATAGCTCACCAAGCCATAGGTTACCGCAATGCCCACCAAGGCAACGGCCCCCAACACTCCCCACTGCCACAGTTCCATATTCAAGCGCCGAGGAATGACCGCCTCGATCATGCCCCAGGCCAAAAAGACATAGCAGGGCATATAGAAGGCATCACCCAAGGAGACCTCTGGGTCCAGTTTAAAGACCAGCTCCCAAATGCCAAAAAATAAGTTACCCACAAAAAATAAAAACATACCCAGGCCCAACAGCAGCCACACCCGCCTGCCGCTGACCATTTGCCGACTTTGCCAGTTACGAAAACACAGCAAAAAGCTGGCTGCATAGCCGACGTTTTCAAAAATATAGGTACAGATGCTATACCAGACCGGACGCGCCTCACCCTCAGCGCGAATCCCAAATAACATATAGAAGAAAAGAGCAACAACAGCCCAGGTAATGGCAGCAATCACCAGGTTTTGCACTGGGATGCCCGATGAAGTCTTGGAGGATCGGCTTGATAGACGGCTCATAAGCTCAGCACAGTAGTGAGAAACCAGACAATGACTTGCTACACCCTAGCCGGTTTGAGGCTATGGATAAGCCAAGGGACTAACGCCCTGGCGGCCTTTTCGGCAATACACTGAAGGCACCCAACCCACTCCCCAAAGGACAGGCTGAGGTCTTGGGGCCAGTCAGTTAGTCTTCTGTAGCAGAGCACCCTAGAAACGTTGCCCAACCGGATCAAAGGTCTGGCGAACCGATGATGTAAGGCGGTGGGTCTACTGAATCGTAGCCTAACCACTGGCCCAGAGCTTGCCCAGGGGAGATTGGTTGAGCCATGCCAAGAACTGATTACGTTCTCCATCTGGCATATCCTGTAGAGCATCCATGGCCCGCTCGACAAAACTATCGTTGCCAAAATAGGCCCGTCCAATGCGGTGGAGTTCCTGAAGCATCGTGTTCAGGTGGTGTTCTTGCCACTCCGGAAGGTTGGTGGCAGCGAGGGGGTCGGCGGTTAGAAGTTGATTGACGGCTTCCCGCGAGTCAGTCTGGGGGAAGTGCCATTGTTTGAAAATATCAATGACATCTTTCTCAAAGGCACTGACCTGACGACTCCCCAATAGGTCTTCCACATCAAAATAGACGGTTTGCAGCAAAAGCAACACGGCTTGCACAAAGAAAATCCCTTTGGTTCCCCCGTCGCCCCCCTCTTCATGGAGCTGTTCGAGAACGACTTTGCCCCATATGCTAAAGCGTTCTGGTTCTTCGAGCAAGACACAGGCTTTTCCCTGGTTATCCGTCAATTCGCGCCAAAATGCCCTCGCTTCCTCAGCTTGCGCTGCCTTGAAGACATTGACTAGCCGAAAAGTTTGTCCTTGATAACTCAAGATCGGGATTTTTTGATCTCGCTTGGGGTGTTGAATGTTAGAAATTTCAACATCCTGTCGTTTGAGGATAAACATGGCACTGCCGATTGACGATGAAGGTTAGAAGCTAAACGACCACCTTAAAGCTGGGCACAGAGTGTAAGGAGCGAGTTCTAGGGGTGACATCTTAGACTACTCTAGAAACCTCCAGAAGGGCAGACCCCACACAACTTTTTCCCCTGGGAGCAGAACAAGACGACTCGCTGGAGCAGTTACGATGTGGGGGGGGTTCCACCGCCGATCGGTCCCCTCCTTTAGCCTTAAGGTTGCTGCCTGAGGTTGCTGTTAGAGGGGGGTCAGACTGACAGGCTACCAGAAGCTTAGCGTTTTTGTGCGGCTGGAGGGTACAGGCTGTTGTTCGCAAATCTTTGCTGAAGTTGGAGAAGGGAAGGGGCTGGGTGAGGGGGTGTGGGGTGGCAAAGGCGCGAAAAATTGAGATCGCGGCCCCGGAAACTCCCTAAAGCAACCTAGCATCCGGCTCAGGAGGCTGTAGACAAAACCTAACCTAGTGTAATGCTTTCAGGACAGATGGGCGCTTTTTCGGCTCAGGAGATTTGTTATGATAGAAGTAGCAGTGGGTATTGGCGCGAAAGCCGCTGCTGTGTCTGCTCCAGTAGCTCAGGGGATAGAGCAATCGCCTTCTAAGCGATCGGTCGTTGGTTCAAATCCAACCTGGGGCGTTTTTTTAAGGATGATTGGGCCGATCGCGCCCAAAGACATCAACCTCATGGCTCCCCTGGGACTCTAGGCTGTCTACATAGCCGCTGCGTGCCCCTGGAAAGGCATCACAGTAGGGAATATAGGGTTTTAGGTCTAGGACGGGGGTTTGGTCCAGTAAATCGATGCCTTCGACGGTAAGGGTTAAGCCTTCAACTTGGAGGAGGCGGGTGGCGCTGAGGCCGATCGGGTTGGGGCGGTGGGGGGCACGGGTGGCGAGGGTGCCGTGGCTGACGTTGCGGTTTCCGCGTGGGAGCTTGACGGTGGGGTTCCAGGACTGGTTAAGGTGGAGCCAGGTGATGAGCCAGATGCGATCGAAACCGTCTAGGTCTTGCAGGGCGATCGGGGGGATGCGGTGGGGAAATAGCTCAACGTGGGCGATCGCGGGCTGGTAGTTGGGGGGGGCCGATCGCAGTTGGGATTGGCGGGGGGTGCCGTGGCGCTCTTTGTAGGGGGAGTGGATGACCCCGATCGGCTCTAGGGTGATGGCGATCGGGAATTCAACAACCTGGATATAGTCCTTGGGCGGCAGCTTAGGCATACAGCAGAATTAAGAAAGCCCATGACGAGATTTGAACTCGTGACCTCACCCTTACCAAGGGTGTGCTCTACCACTGAGCTACATGGGCGGGGTTTAGGTTAAACAGATTTGCCCAGGGCTGAACCTGAAACCTAAAGCGTTGAAGGATGGGCCGGGTTGGATTTGAACCAACGTAGGCGTAGCCAGCGGATTTACAGTCCGCCCCCATTAACCACTCGGGCACCGACCCATTTCGTTCAACGGCTTTCAATCCTAGCACAGGTTGGGGACAGGACAACCCTTTTTAGAAAAATTTTTTTGGATTTTTTCAGAAATCCTGTGGGCTGCAATTTTCCCGACTCGTTTAACTCGTTCCCACGCTCTGCGTGGGAATGCCTCCCTAGGCGCTCCAGCGCCCCCAGTTGACTGACCAAAATTTTGCTGGGGGCGCGAAAACCACGCCCCTACAAGACCTGGGGATCGGTCTCCTAGGACAGCAGGGTAGAAATGGGCATACCATTCACGAGTACCCGTTGGCAGATCCCCGAAGAGGGCCGGAAGACCCGGCCCCTACCCAACCTATTGCCTCTGATTATGGTCCCTGAGCACAGTCGAAGGGAGGAGGGGGAGCGAGGGAACCTGTTAAGAGGACGCTCATTTGTGGCCTACTGCACTAGGGCGAGGGATCCCGGCCCCAAAGCCAGGGCCAAAGCCAATGTCTCGGCCCCTTATTTTGGATGGTTTGGACCTGTTCGGCTAGACGCAGGACTTCACGGCGGGGCATCCCCAGGAAAATGTTGCGGCTTTGCCACAGGAGGGTTTCTAGGGTTGTGGCGATGAGGAAGAAGAGGGCCGCAGCGGCCCAAGGATGGCCCAGCAAACCATAGCGCACAGCGGCCCAGGTCAGGGCTTCCCGCCATAGCTCAAATTCTGGGGACAAGGCCCAGAGACTGGGCGGCAACAGGACCAGCCAGAGCACCCCATGGCCAAACCAGCGCAAGCTCACCTGAAGCTGATGGAGGCGAAAGGCAGCCCGACAGACGGCGGGGTCAGCAATGTGCTGCTGGAGCCATTGGGCCGAGAGCGAGGGCGGCAAGGGCGGGCTGGGCGGCGGTGTGGGTGGGGGGGTAATCATGGGGCAATTCTGAAGCAATCCTCAACCCGTTTTCAAGGGAATGAATGCATGGACCTGAGGGATCTAGCGAGGTCTGGCGGGAGTTGGCGAGATCTACCGGGATCTTAAAAAGCGGGTGCATTGCACTTTGGCCAATGGACGGACTAAAGTCCGTACTACGAGCCTTTTGAGTCAGGTTAGGGGCTGGGCTGCTCCAAAGTGAAATGCACCCTAAAAATCAGAGGGGGGAGCATCGATCGCGTCTGTAGCCAGGGACTCCGGGGCTAGGTTGGGGTCAGCGGGGGGTTGCGATCGCTCCCGCCACCAACTGAGGAGGGAGCTAGCCACAAAGATGCTGGAGTAGGCTCCTAGAATAAAGCCGACGATCAGAGCGAGGGCGAAGTCCTTAAGGGTGGTGCCGCCCAGGAAGAAGATGGAGACGAGGGGGAGAAGGGTGGTGAGGGTGGTGTTGATGGAGCGGCCTAGGGTTTGGTTGACAGCTTCATCGACGATGAGGTCGATCGGGCGGTTGGGGTTAATTTGGATGGTTTCTCGGATGCGATCGTAGATAACCACGGTGTCGTTGACGGAGAAGCCGACGATCGTCAACAGGGCAACTAGAAAGAGGCTATCGATTTCTAAACCTGTACTCAGGCCGAGGAGGGAAAAGACCCCCGTGGTAATCAGGGCATCGTGGAAGAGGGCCAGCATGGCGAGGACGGCGTAGTCCAGTTGGAACCGGACCGTCAGATAGATGACGATACCGAGGAAGGAGATCAAGAGGGAGAGGATTCCGGCAATCAGCAACCGTTTACCAATGACGGGTCCAACGGTGTCGATTTGGGTTTTGGCGGGGTCAAAGGGGCCAAAGGCGGCGGCAAGGTTTTGCTCTAGCTCGGTGCGCTGATCGACGTTGAGGTTGCCGGTGCGAATCAGGATGCCATTGCCTTCACTGCCCAGAACCTGGACGCTGCTGCTGGCTAAGTCCTGTTCCGCCAAGACCGATCGCAGGTCTCCGGGGGTGAGGGGGGTGCTACAGTTGGCCCCGGCATCACAGGCGCGTTCAAGCTGGAGACGGGTTCCCCCAATGAAATCTAGGCCCAACCGCACTGGAGAGCCAAGGGTTGCCCAAGAGAAGGCCATGGCTCCCAGGCTCAGTACCATCAGAGTGGCGGAAATGAGCCACCAGAGTTTGCGTTGCTGGATGATATTGAGTCTCATGCTGTATCTGAGTGGGGGATTGGGTTAGGGGTTGGTGGATTGGGGGAGAAAGAGGGCGGGGTTCCGGAGGCTAGACAGGCTAATGGCGGTGAAGAGGAGAGTACGGCAGCAGGTGATGGCGGTGAACATACTGGTGAGTACGCCGATCGCCAGGGTCAGGGCAAAGCCTTTGACCAAGCCGCTCCCCAGGTAGAACAGCGCCCCACAGGCGATCAGGGTGGTGACATTACTGTCTAAAATGCTGCTAAAGGCCCGATAAAAGCCGGATTCCACCGATCGATATAGGGATTTACCTGCTTTCAACTCCTCACGGGTGCGCTCAAAAATCAGCACGTTGGCATCGACGGCCATGCCAATGCTGAGGATAAATCCGGCAATGCCCGGTAGGGTCAGGGTTACGCCGAGGAGATCGAAGGCGGCAAGGGTGAGCAGGCTGTAGACCAACAGGGACAGGTCGGCGATCGCCCCAGGGAGACGGTAGTAGGCCACCATAAAGATCAAAACCAAGATCAGCCCCCCCAGGCCCGCATAGATGCTCTGGCGAATGCTTTCTTGACCCAGGCTTGCGCCGACGGTGCGGTTTTCCACGACTTCCACGGGGAGGGGCAGGGAGCCGCCCCGCAATTGGATCCCCAGGTCGTTGGCGGATTCGGCATCAAAGTTGCCGGTAATAACCGCTGCACCGCCGGTAATCCCAGCCTGGGCAAATTCTGGGCCAACCACGGGGCTGCTGATCAGGTCGCTGTCGAGGAAGATGCCGATCGATCGGCCTGTCCCCGCTAAGTTTTTGCTAATTTCAGCAAACAGATCGCCCCCTTCCCCGTTAAAGCGCAGATAAATTTCCCAGCCACCGCTCTGGGTCGCCTGGGGACCGGCATCCTTGAGGTATTTGCCGGTTAGCTCCGCAGGTTTGAAGAGGTCGGCGATCGCCTGTCGGCTTTGGTCAATTTTGGCCTGGTTGGCAGCTAGGACTTCCGGATTCGGCTTGGGATTGGGAGCGCCCGTTTCCGTAAACAGAATTTTCTCCCGCTCTAGGAGATGCTCCGCCAAGACTTGGCGCTCAATGCGCAGTAACTCTTCGGTGCCTGGTAACTGCTCCCGGAAGGCCAACTGGGCCGTTCCGCCCAAAACCCGCTCCGCCTGCTCCGGGTCACTCACCCCCGGCAACTGCACCAAAATCTGGTCCGCTCCCGCCGACTGGACGATCGGCTCAGAAACCCCCAACCCGTTGACCCGGTTCTCCACCACCCGAATGACGGCCTCTAGCTCCCGCTCCGTCACTTCGGGAATTTCTTCCGTCGGCTTCACCAAAATCGTAAGCTGGGATCCGCCCCGCAGGTCAAGGCCCAACTGAAGGGGATATTGGAGCAGGATAAAGATAGAACCGGCCACCAAAACGGCAATGAGGACCAGAAGGCCGCGCTGTTTACCCATAGAACAAAAATGTAGGACGAAGGGGCTAGGACGAGGGTCAAGGGATGGGGGCGGCGCTGGGGCTTACCCCCACCCAATCCCCATGGGAATGAAGGGTGAGAATCAAGTCAGACGGCTGGGCTTGCCTTAGTAGCCGCCTGCAACCATTTTCTTGACGGCCTCTACGATCGCGACGGGCTGGACGATCGTCAAATTCTCCAGCGTTCCATTGTAGGGAGTGGGAATGTCCTGGGACGAGAGACGCACCGGGGGCGCATCCAGTTCATCAAAGAAGCGCTCGTTAATGCAGGCCATCAACTCAGCGGCAATGCCGCCGGTTTTCATACATTCTTCGACGATGATGACCCGGTGGGTTTTGGTAATGGAGGCTCCGATCGTCTCAAAGTCAAAGGGCTTCAGGGAAATCAGGTCAATGATCTCCGGATCATAGCCCTCCTGCACCAAGGTCTTAGCCGCCTGGACCACATGGTGGCGCATCCGGGAGTAGGTCAAGATCGTGACCTCTTGACCGGGGCGCACCAATTCAGCTTTGTCCAGGGGGCAAAGGTATTCTTCGCTGGGGAGGTTTTCCTTGAGGTTGTAGAGCAGCACATGCTCAAAAAACAGCACCGGATTATCGTCCCGGATCGCAGCCTTGAGCAGACCCTTGGCGTTGTAGGGGGTAGAACAAGCGACAATCTTCAGCCCCGGTACGGCGTGGAAATAGGCTTCTAGGCGCTGGGAGTGTTCGGCTCCTAGTTGGCGACCGACTCCGCCCGGTCCCCGGATGACGAGGGGAATTTTATAGTTGCCGCCGGAGGTGTAGCGCAGCATTCCAGCGTTGTTGGCGATTTGGTTGAAGGCGAGGAGCAAAAAGCCCATGTTCATGCCTTCGATGATGGGTCGCAGCCCGGTCATGGCAGCGCCGACGGCCATGCCGCTGAAGCTGGTCTCGGCGCTCGGGGTGTCCAGCAATCGCAGATCGCCATATTTCTGATAAAGATCTTTGGTGACTTTATAGGATCCACCATAGTGGCCCACATCCTCCCCCAACACCAGCACGCGGGGGTCACGACCCATTTCTTCGTCGGTCGCTTCTCTAAGGGCATTGAATAAGAAGGTGTCGGCCATAACGTTAACTCTAGTCTTGTAAACCCAGGTTCTGCACAGCCTTTAGATTGTATAGCAGTCCTTGCCGTCTTCGATCGGGCGATCGCGATTGAAACCAATATCAGCCTAGGAGGGACTAGAGAACCCAGCCCTTCCCCCTGCCCCGCCCTATCCTGCCCCCTGAAAACCCTGCCCGATAGCCCTATAAAAAAAGGCAACCGAGCAAGGACGATCGTCCGTTGCCTACGGTTGCCGAGCGGGCCGGAGTCAGACTCTGACCGCTGAGGTCTACGTCATCTAGATTCCACAGCCCTCTGGTCCACAGAAACTTTCCCCGTACAGCACCTCTGCATCACAGAGATAAATCATGCCCGCAAAGTCAGTGAAAAACTGCTCCGCAACCTTACTGGCAATAGACTGAGCCATAATGCGATCGGGGGTGAGCACCTCAAACTTGATATTCGCCGTGGTGTCAGAAACGTTAGGATGCCCCGTCGATCGCACATTGCGACTACCCTTACCGCCAGTCTCCACAACCGTGTAACCACTCGCTCCACTTTCTTCAATAATGGCAACGATCTTTTTCAGTAGCACCTTTTCGGTGACAATAACGAGCTTTTTGGCTGGCTTGGCCATGTTAGTTACCTCTTTGACATTACGTACATTAATCTACTAAGTCTGCCGCCCTAGGGAAAAACGAGCAGACAGGGATCCTTGGAGATTAGCCACCAAGCGCTTGGGCCAGACCGAGGAAAAATGGAATACAGATCCCGATCGCAACAGGCGTACCGATGGCAGTGGAAGCCCCAATATAGGCAGAGGGGTTGGCTGATGGGATACCGGCCCGCAACGTGGGTGGGCCTGAGATGTCGGAACTGGAGGCAGCAATGACGGCTAGGATCACAACACCACCCATACTGAATCCCGCGACGGTGTGGGCAATCATGCCAAGGCCAAAGGCAATCAGACCATGGGCAAACGGAGCTAAGACGCTATAAACGACATACCATTGAGCCACCTTGCGCAGTTCACCCAATCTTGACCAAGCTTCCATACCCATGACCAGCATCAAGATGGACAGTAAGCCCCGAAACGCGGGATCGTAAAAGCCCTCATAGACACTCTCCGGACGGGTGAAGATACCAAGGGCAAGACCGAGCAACATGGCGGACAAAGCAGGCCCGCGCAGGCTTTCTTCAATAATCGGCCAGATTTTGACCCGATTCGCCACTGGCCCTGGCGTTGCGCCCAAAGAGTCCGACCCAGCAGCATAGACTGATTCTTTAAGCTTCTTCTTGTTGAGGTAAATGTTGGCGATCACGATCGCAGTCACGAGGGCGGGAATATCCATAAAAGGATAGAGCGCCCCTGCCCATGGCTCGAAGGTCATGTTTTGCTCTTCCAGTACGGTCAGTCCAGCGGCCATCGTGGAGCCACTCACCGCTCCAAACAATCCCCCGGTGGCGATCGCATCGACGACCTTGACCTTGGGCAGTTTGGCCAAGGTATAGCGGGCGATGAAGACAATCAAAATCCCGGTTGCGACGGCACAAATCATCGGTAAGACCATCTCTCCCAGGTTGGAATTACGGATGGCGATGCCACCGGTTAAACCAATTTTGATGAGCAGCATGAAAACGATGATCGTACAAATCGCATCGGGAATCACTAACTCACTCCCCAGGGCCGCAATAATCATCCCGCCAATCAAAAAGGCGAGGGTTGGGGACTGCAACTGCTGCACAAAGTCCGTTATAAACAAGGACACAAAATCCATCGGATACCTCCTTTGATCTCCTCTGGCGAGGAGGATTACAGTAAACGCGTTACATCAACTTGCAAGAACTCAGAAGCCTAGGATTGCGGTGATTTACCCCTATAAGCCCAGGTACTGCATGAAGACCTGTCGAGAAAGCTATACAGTCATTGGCCTGATCAGGCTCAATGCCAGGTCATGAATACTGGAGTAATGTGATAGGAATTTTTTATGGATCACAAGCGGCTGGAACCGGGTATCTGGGGTCGTACATCGTCAGGATGTCTGAACCACGGACTGCCGAGAACAGTGGCCGAGAAGCTTCAAGGTCTGAGAGGTT
>JAYKJG010000236.1:0-5024 GCA_035286285.1 Prochlorothrix sp. | reverse complement strand
GCCACGATCGCCAGGGTCTGCAAATCAAACTGTGCGCCAATGCAAGCCGCTAACTTCAAAACCTCTTGCGTCGCTGCCGGTAGTTTCTGCAACTGCAACGCCATAAACTCCACCACATCATCCGTCAGTGCTAGGGCATTGACCTGAGCAATATCACATTGCCAATAGCCATGGTCGCGGTCAAAGACAATGTACCCATCTTCATGGAGCGCCTTCAGAAATTGGGTCGCAAAGAAAGGATTTCCTTTGGTTTTACGATCGACCAATTGAGTCAGCGGCTTTGACAACTCTTGGCTGCATTTCAACGTATCCGCCACTAAACAATTGGTATGCTCTAGGCTCAGCGGCAACAAAGTGATCGTATTAACGGTTAAGTTCGCTTTTTCCAATTCCCCGATCGTCAGCATCAGGGGATGAACCGGTGAAACTTCGTTATCCCGATAAGCACCCAACATCAGCAGATAGCCACTGCTTTCCATCAACACTTTCAGCAATTGCAGCGAAGCAGAATCAGACCACTGCAAATCATCTAGGAAAATTACGAGGGGATGATTAGCAGTCGTGAAAACTTGAATAAACTTCTGAAACAGCAAGTTAAATCGATTTTGGGCTGCGGTTCCTGACAGTTCCGGGGCTGCGGGCTGCTGACCAATGACCTGCTCTAGCTCCGGAATTACCTCAATCAAGACCTGACCATTTTCGCCCACGGCTTTGAGGATTTGGGCTTTCCATTCGGCTAGTTGACTGTCAGATTCTGAAAGCAGTTGCCCCATCAGATCCCGCAAAGCTTGCAGGAACGCTGAGAGAGGAATATTGCGATTAAATTGGTCGAACTTTCCTTTAATGAAATAGCCCTTCTGCTGAGTGATTGGCTTATGCACTTCATTCACCACAGCAGTCTTACCAATTCCCGAAAATCCCGCTACTAGCATCAGTTCTGATGCACCTTGGGAGACTCGCTCAAAAGACTTGAGCAAAATCTGTACTTCACTTTCACGACCATAGAGTTTTTCAGGGATTAAGAAGCGATCGCTCAAATCCCGCTGTCCCAATTCAAACTCAGTAACTGTGCCTGTGGCTTCCCACTGGCTTAAGCACTGCTGCAAATCATGCTGAAGACCCAACGCACTTTGATAGCGGTCTTCGGCATTCTTCGCCATCAGCTTTGCCACGATCGCCCCCACCCTCTCAGGCACTGAGAGATTCACCTGATTCACTGACTGCGCTGTTTTGGCAATATGACAATGTAACAACTCCAAGGGATCGCCAGACTCAAAAGGCAACTGACCCGTTAATAGCTGGTATAGCGTCACGCCCAGGGCATAGTAATCAGCTCGATAGTCAATGCCACGATTCATGCGCCCGGTTTGTTCGGGAGCCAAGTAGGCTAAAGTTCCCTCTAGAATATTTGGATTCTGAATCTCTTGAGTTTCCTTGGGCAGCAAAGAAGCAATACTGAAGTCAATTAACCTTACTTCTTTCGATACGGAATCAATCAGAATATTGGCAGGTTTAATGTCTTTATGAATAACGCGCTGCTGATGCAGATCGTGCAGAATAGCGGTCAGTTGCAGTGCAATCTTGAGCACTTCAACCCAATCGAGTGTGTGTTGCTGTAGGTATTGGTTGAGAGACAATCCTCCCCAGTCTTCCATCACCAGCACATAGCCATGACCGAAGGGCTGAAGGCTCAGGGGATGAATAATGCCAGGAACATTGAGGTTTTTGGCGATCGTATATTGATTACGAAACTGCACCAACTCACCAAAACTGGGATAGTCGCGCCGCAACACCTTGATCACTACCGGACGCTGCTGGGCCGCTTGTACGGCTCGATACACGGCTGTGCGAGATCCCACATACAGTGGGTCAACAATGGTATAGCCAGAGATTTGAGGCCATGAATCAGGGGATACATCTGTTGAAGATATCATAAGATTGCGGTGGATCACGTTAATTCAATGGATTGAATCGCTTTCATAGGTAACCATTCAAGGGGTTACAGGAGAATCCGGATTTCAAGCTCTGAAAATTTCAAACAGATTTAGGCACTAGAATCCCTTGCTAAAGCCTGGAAACTTACAAGCGGAGAGCAAAACTGCTCCACCACAAGGCCAGACCAGCAAGGCGACGCTGAGATTAAAGTAACCGTCGAAGCGCACACCTTTTTGAAACAAGGATCTTGAACTTTCTGGGCACTTTAACAGGTTTAGCCGAGACCTGTAAAGCAAACTTTACGATTGATCACAACCCCACCCCAGCCCCCCGGACAACAAGGCAGAGCCGCAGGGGCTTGAAGAAGCGGGGCAGTGTCCGGGATAATGGGGCAAACCGGGGCCATATCCCCCCCTTGTCCACAACCACTCTTCTACGCAAGCAACCAAGGACCACCGTGAGTAAAGCTGATCCGGGCCAATATAAAGACACCCTCAACCTTCTGCAAACCGACTTCAACATGCGGGCCAATGCCGTGATTCGGGAGCCGGAAATTCAGCAATATTGGCAGGAACAGCAGATTTACCAGCGCCTCAGCCGTGAAAACCCCGGTGAAGCCTTCCTGCTCCACGATGGTCCCCCCTACGCCAACGGCAGCCTCCATGTGGGCCACGCCCTCAACAAAATCCTGAAGGATATTATTAACAAGTATCAGCTTATGCAGGGGCGCAAGGTGCGCTATATCCCCGGTTGGGACTGCCATGGGCTGCCGATCGAACTCAAAGTCTTGCAATCCCTCAAACCAGAGGAACGCCGCGACCTCACCCCCGTAGATCTCCGCCAAAAAGCCACCGCCTACGCCCACGAACAAGTCGCAAACCAGAGCCAAGGCTTCCAGCGCTACGGCGTGTGGGGAGAGTGGGAGACCCCCTACCTGACCCTCAAGCCAGAATACGAAGCGGCCCAGTTGGAAGTCTTTAAGCAAATGTTCCTCAAGGGCTATATTTACCGGGGGCTGAAGCCGGTGCATTGGAGTCCCAGTTCCCAAACCGCCCTTGCCGAAGCCGAACTGGAATATCCCGACGGCCACACCTCCCCCAGCCTCTACGCCGCCTTCCGCGTTCTCAGCATCCCCGACAGTTTGCGCCCCGCCCTCCAGGAATACGTCCCCGACCTGGGCCTCGCCATCTGGACCACAACCCCCTGGACCATCCCCGGTAACCTCGCCGTGGCCGTCAATGGCGACCTCACCTATGCCGTGGTCGATACCGGAGCCGATAACCTGGCCCCCGACGCTAAGAGCCGACCGCCCAAGTACTTAATTGTGGCCTCGGATTTGGTGGAAACCCTGGCCCAGAAGTTTGGCCAGCCGTTGCAGGTCTTGGCGCGGGTTATGGGCAAGATGTTGGAGTATGCGACCTATCAGCATCCGTTGTTCGATCGCCAAAGTCCCGTGGTCATCGGCGGCGACTATATTACGACGGAATCCGGCACCGGACTGGTCCATACGGCTCCGGGGCACGGTCAGGATGACTTTCTGGTGGGGCAGCGCTACGGGTTGCCGGTGTTGTGTCCGGTGGATGAGCGGGGGGACATGACGGCGGAAGCGGGGCCATTTGCGGGGCTAAATGTGCTGAAAACGGCCAATGCAGAGGTAACCCAGGCGCTAGAGGCGGCGGGGTCGCTGATTTTGCAGGAAAACTATGCCCACCGCTATCCCTACGACTGGCGCACCAAGAAACCGACGATTTTCCGGGCGACGGAGCAGTGGTTTGCCTCGGTGGATGGCTTCCGGGAGGCGGCATTAGCGGCCATTGGCGCAGTTCAATGGGTTCCGGCCCAGGGGCAGAATCGGATCACGGCTATGGTCAGCGATCGATCGGATTGGTGCATTTCTCGCCAGCGCAGTTGGGGAGTGCCGATTCCGGTTTTCTATGATCAGGACAGCGGGGAAGCGCTGATGAATGAGGAGACTCTCGATCATATTCAGGCGATCGTGGCGGAACAAGGCTCCGATGCTTGGTGGGCGCTCTCCGTGGCGGAATTATTACCGGAAAGCTACCGCGATCGGGCCGATCGCTACCGTAAGGGCACCGATACCATGGATGTTTGGTTTGACTCCGGCACCTCTTGGGCGGGGGTGGTTCAGCACAACCAACTTAACTATCCCGCCGATGTCTATTTGGAAGGCTCAGACCAGCATCGGGGTTGGTTCCAGTCCAGTTTGCTCACCAGTGTGGCGGTTCATGGCCATGCGCCCTATCAGACGGTGTTAACCCACGGCTTTACCCTGGATGAAAAGGGCTACAAAATGAGTAAGTCCCTGGGTAATGTGATTGATCCCGATGTGGTCATTAACGGCGGCAAAAACCAAAAGCAGGATCCGCCCTATGGGGCCGATGTGCTGCGGCTGTGGGTCTCTTCGGTGGACTACAGCAACGATATGACCTTGGGGCCGAATATTCTCAAGCAAATTGCCGAGGTTTACCGCAAAATTCGCAACACGGCCCGCTATCTGCTGGGGAACTTGCATGACTTCGATCCCGCTGAGGATGCAATTCCCTATGAGCAGTTGCCCCAGATCGATCGCTATATGCTCCACCGCAGCAGTGAGGTGTTGAGCGAGATTACCGCAGCCTACGAAAGCTACCAGTTTTTCCGCTTTTTCCAGGCGGTGCAAAACTTCTGTGTGGTGGATCTCTCTAATTTTTATCTGGATATCGCCAAAGATCGCCTCTATATCAGTGCCCCCGATGCTTTCCGCCGCCGCAGTTGCCAAACCGTAATGGCGCTAATCCTGGAGAATTTAGCCAAGGCGATCGCCCCGGTCCTCTCCCACATGGCCGAAGATATCTGGCAAAACCTGCCCTACAGCACCCCCCACGCCTCTGTTTTTGCCGCTGGTTGGATCCAACTTTCCCCCAATGCTCACCATGGGCAACTGGTCTCAATTTGGGAGCAATTGCGGCAGCTACGGGATGAGAGCAATAAGGTGCTAGAGAAAGCTCGCACAGCCAAGGCGATCGGGTCATCCTTAGGGGCAAAAGTCCTGATTTATGTCAAAGATGCGACCTGGGCACAGCAGCTTG